>CAIUEN010000287.1 GCA_903898185.1 uncultured Verrucomicrobiales bacterium | reverse complement strand
TCCTCGTCACCAAAAAGTCCCCATAGAATCAGGAAACCGTCATCCCATGAATCAACAGAACATCGGATTCTGCATCATAAACAAGTCAGCTTCCATGTCAGCAATGCGTCCTACCAACAATCAGGTCAACTGCAAGTCATCTGTCAAGTCAGCATCAGTTCAACAATCGGTTCATCAGTCAGTTCAACAATCAAGTCATCCGTCAAATCAACGTCAAATCAACGTCAGAAAAGCACCCACGCCCAAAAAACAGAAAAAGTGGAGAACGCTTAACCCCTATCGCAAGCGATAGGCTGACGGAGCCGGTCATTTTCGCGCCGTTGGCGCGTCGGGGAAAGCAGCAGGGCAATGCAGCGCCAAGTGTGGCAACCGGAAAAATACCCAATACGACCTACGGTGAAACAATCTGATCTCAGCTTGATGCTTTCGGACTCCTCATAAAGCGAACAATCGTATCCCTGAGCGCCGTCCACTCATAAGGTTTGCTCAGGAACGCTTGGGGCAACTCGGGATGCTCACCGTCCATCGCTTGGGCTTCGCTGTAGCCGCTGGACAGGATCACCGAGATGTCGGGCACAAGCTTGCGCAAGGCCGTCAATGTCTCCCAGCCATTCATGCGGGGCATGGTCAGATCACAAAGGACGCAACCGATTTCGTCCTGATGCTTCTGGAACATTTCCATCGCTTCAACTCCATCCTTCGCTTCAAACACTGTAAAACCAGATCGCTTGAGTACGAGCGTAACTGCTTTACGCAAGGACGGCTCGTCATCAACCACCAGCACCGCGCCACCTGCTGTTTTCGGAATTTGGGCGACATGTGCAGGCTTCTTGGGAATTGCTTCCGACGACAGCGGTAAAAAGACCCGGAAGATGCTTGCTTGCCCCAACTGACTTTCCACTGTAACAACACCTCCGTGCGCCCGCACAATCCCAAGAACCACTGACAGGCCAAGACCTCGTCCTGTGAATTTGGTGGAGAAAAACGGGTCGAATACTTTCTCAATATCTTTGCTTGCGATTCCGCAGCCCGCGTCAGCCACTTCCAAACAGGCATAGGCTTGATCCTGCACTTGGCAGTCTATGGGAAAGCGGTTTACAGTGGGAATGTCCATTGCCGCAACCGTCTTGACGGTCAAGCGAACGCCACCCCGTGTTTCACTCATAGACTCCCAAGCATTGGTGAGCAGGTTGGTCAGAATTTGTTGGATCTGGTTTGCGTTGGCGTTAATGACTGGGCCGGGGGAAGCCAGATCGGTTTTCAAAGTCACGCTTTGTGGCATAACAGTGCGCAACATGGGCATGTGGCGTTGGCAGGTTTCGCAAAGATCCAATGGTTCATGCTTGGCTGCGGTTTGCCCGAGGTAGGTCAGCATCAGCGTGCTCACTTCCGCCGCCTTGCGGGCCGAGTGCATGGCTTCGGTTAGCTTCTCAACGGGCTCCGCATTTCGGGGCAGAGTCTGCATGGCCAACTGCAGGTTCATCATCACCACTTGGAGTTGGTTGTTGAAGTGGTGAGCAATGGCCCCGGCCATGCGCCCCAGACTTTCAGATTTCTGAAGTTGCCGGTTTTGAAACTCTAGTTTTTTTTGCTGCGCTTCCAACTGCTTACGCTCAGTGATGTCGATAATATAACCTGCAACCAGGGTTTTGCCTCTCTTCACAATCGGATACTTGATCGTATTGTAGTTGCGACCATTGAAATCTTCTTCCAAGCTCATGACTTCGCCATTGGCGATGACGGTGCGGTCGTCAGCGGCAATCTGCGCGGCGAAGTCGGGTGGATACAAATCGGCCATGGTCTTACCCTGTATATTCACACCCGTGGGGCCAAGCATCTGGTAAAAATTATCACTGGCTAGAAGAACACGGCTCTCGGTGGGGGTCGCATCCTTGATGAAGGCGTAGATGGGTGAGTGACGCATAAACAGCGAGAGCAACTCACGGCTCTCACTCAACGCATCCTCCGCCTGCTTATGTTCGGTGATATCCTGAATGGTGCCGATCATCTGTATGGGCTGACCGTGGTCATCAAAAACGACTTTGCCAAGGCCGTGAACCCAGCGTTCCTGATGGTCGTTATGACGGACAATCCGGTAATCGCGGTCGAAAGCGGACTGGCCTTTCAAGACCTCGTCATTCAAGTAACGCTGCATTTCGGCGCGATCCTCTGGGTGAACAATCTCCAGCCAGCCCGCAACATCCTTTGTAAAACCGGGGTCAACGATGCCGAACAATTCATCCAAAACCTCGGTGCTGGTAAACATGCCGGTTCTGGCGTCGAAAACGTAAGATCCGAGATGGGCAATACGTTGCGCTTCCAAGAGTTTGTCGCTTGTTTCCCGCAACTGCTCCATGATCTGCTTACGTTCGGTGATGTCCGAGAAGGATATAACAACTGCGTAAGGCCGGGTTTTACCGTCACTGATCATCGGTTCACTATTGACGTTGAGCCATCTTGTCGATCCGTCTGCCTGTTTAAGCCCCATCAACACATCGTGACAGGCTTGGCCCGTGCGTAGGCTGACCATTGACGGATGGTCTTCGCCGGGGAAGGGTGAACCGTCTGCGCGCACAGCTTGCCAATGCGGGTCAACCGAAGTATGGCCCTTGATCTCGTCACGTCTGAAACCGGAAAGCCTTTCCGCGTTCAAATTGCAATCGGTGATAATTCCGTCTGCCATCTGGACCACTACCCCCTCTGTCATGGTTGCCAAAATCGAGCGATGAAGGATCTCGCTATCTTTAATAGCCTCCAACATGAGCTTCCGCTCTGTGACATCAAGCAGTGTCCAAATTGATCCTTCAGACTGCTTCTGTGGGGCCATAGAGCTGCCCGCCATACTGGCCCATAAAAGAGATCCGTCCTTCCGCTTTAGTTGTATTTCCACAGAATAACTTTTCCCCTGAGAGAGTTGCTCGTAACCAGCCACGCCCACCCGTTCATATTCCTCTCTATTCGCATAAAATGAGGCGGTGTCCAAGCCGACACTTTCTTCATCCGTGTAACCCAGGATGCGGCTAAAAGCCGGATTGGCCCACTGAATCTTCCGATCTTTAACATGAATAATGCCCATTGGCGTTGTATCCAAGATGATGCGCTGCTCGGCATTAACACGCATGAGACGT
>CAIUEN010000286.1 GCA_903898185.1 uncultured Verrucomicrobiales bacterium | reverse complement strand
GGCACCGCAACAGTCAGCACAATAATCACTGCACCTCGATAGCGAGGTGCTGGCAGGCCAGAGGCCTACCCCACATAATGAGAACTGCTTCAGTGCCACCCTTCATCCTTGCTTCCAATGAGCGTGGAAAGCACTATCCGCGCTGGTCATGTTAACGGTTTCAAATATCAGCAAAGCATACGGGTCGCGAATCCTGTTCGAGGATGCCTCATTCCAAGTCAACTCCGGCGATCGCATCGGGTTGGTCGGTCCAAACGGGGCCGGCAAAACAACTTTGTTCTCGCTCATCCTTCAGCACGAGACGCCCGACGCTGGGACGGTCAATTTCGAAAAAAACGTATCGGTCGGCCACCTGCCCCAGGAGAGCGCTCCTGCCGGGAATGAAACCGTTCTGGAACTGGCCATTGGCATCACGCCTGAGATCGCAGAGTTGCAGAAGACAATCCGCTCGTGGGATTCGGCGCATCTAGGTGCTGAGATTGATCATCATGACAACGTTCATGCCCGATATGATGAACTGGGCGGCTATCAACTGGAGCCCAGGGCCAAAAAAATCCTGATCGGCCTGAGTTTTCGCGAGAAGGATTTCAACCGTCCCTTGCGTGAGATGAGCGGCGGCTGGATCATGCGAGCGCACTTGGCGCGTCTGTTGACCCAGCAGCCAGATCTGCTGATCTTGGACGAGCCGACCAACCATCTGGACTTGGAGTCGCTCCAGTGGTTTCAGGAATATCTCAAGAATTATCCGGGCGGGATTATCCTCATTTCGCACGATCGCAATTTCCTCAATCAACTGGTCGGGCAGATTCTCGAGATTCGCCAGAGCAAGCTCATCCGCTATCGCGGCAACTACGATGAATACCTCGTCCAGCGCGCGGCCAGCGAGCAACAGTTGCTCTCGGCCTATAAAAACCAGCAGCGTGAGATTGAGCACATGATGGATTTCGTCAATCGTTTCCGGGCGAAGAACACCAAAGCCGCTCAAGCGCAGAGCAAGCTCAAGCAGATTGAGCGCATGGAGAAGATTGAGGCTCCGGTCAACGATGAAAAGAAGATCAAGTTCCGATTCCCGCAGCCCCAGCGCAGCGGCTTGAAAGTCATCACGCTCGAAGACGTTCGCCACGCGTACGGCGAGAATGTGATTTACAGCGGCATTGAGTTCGAGGCTGAACGCGAGCAAAGGGTCGTTTTAGTCGGCCCAAACGGCGCTGGAAAATCGACTCTGCTGAAAATTCTGGCTGGCGTTCTTCCCGTGCAAGGCGGCTCTCGAACCCTCGGCCACAATGTAAAAACCGGCTATTACTCCCAGCACCGGGTCGAGATGCTCAAACCCGAGCGCACCGTATTTGAGGAGGGCCTGGATACGCCGCAACACATCACCGAAGAGTTTGTGCGCACAGTGCTGGGGAGTTTCTTATTTCGCGGCGATGATATTTTCAAGAAAGTCAGCGTGCTGAGCGGTGGCGAGAAGAGCCGACTGGCGCTGGTGAAACTGCTGCTCGACCCGCCTAATGTCTTGCTGATGGACGAACCAACCACGCACCTGGACATGGCGAGCATCGACGCGCTGATCGCTGCGTTGATCCAGTTCCACGGAACGATCATTTTTATCAGTCATGACGTCCATTTCATCCGCGCCATCAGCAGTCATGTGGTGCGTGTGGACGCGGGACGATTGATTCATTTCGCTGGCGGTTACGATTACTATCTTCAAAAGACATCCGCAGTTTCCGCTCAGGCGGCATTGACAGCCGGCACAACCGCCGCCCCGGACAAGGTCAAGATCGCATCCGAAAACCGCCCAAGCTACAAGAACAAGGAGCAGAAACGATTCGAAGCCGAAGAGCGCCAGGCGCGTTCCCGCGTGCGCAAAGCCCAGCACGATGTGGTTCATCAACTGGAAAAACAGATCCTCGTCATGGAAGAGCGCCAGAAGGAAACTGCCGCCGAGATGGAAAAACCCGAGACCTACGATAAACCCGGGCTCGCCGCCAGACTCAACCGCGAACTGGGCGACATCTCAACCGACCTGGCAGACTTGACAGCCAAATGGGAAGCCGAAGCCGCCAAGCTGCTGGAGATGGATGGCAAGCAGGTCTAAGGGAGTTGGAAGATTCAATAGTAGCCGCATTTTGACCATTTTACGGCGGTTCGCTGGTTCTTTTTGAAGTTCCAACTCCCTTAGTCGAATGTTAACGCTTGGAGTGTGAGTTTTGGTGAAATCTCAAATTTGAAATTTGAAATTCAAAATCCAAAAACTGCAAATGAACCGCAGAATACGCGGAACACGCGGAAGAAGAACCCATTGCGAAGAATGCATCTTTAATCTGACGGATGGTCCATTCAAAGCCACATTCCGCCCCTATTTTTCGCGTATTCCGCGTGTTCTGCGGTTAACCCAACTGCAGTTTCCAAGCTAAAACAAAGTTATATCAGTTTGGCATAGGCATCCGGCGTGAGCAATTCGTTGAGTTCGCTCGGATTGGATATTTTCACATTGAAAAACCACCCGTCGGAATAAGGCTGCTTGTTGACCAGATCGGGACAATCAGCCAACCTCGGGTTTATCGCCACGACCTCACCCGAAACCGGAGAATAGATATCACTGGCGGTCTTCACCGATTCCACAACCGCGCAGGCCTCGCCTTGCTGCACCTTGCGTCCAACTGCCGGCAGTTCGACAAATACCACATCGGTCAGCTCATGCTGGGCGTGGTCGCTGATGCCGATGCTGGCGATGTCACCACTGACGCGCACCCATTCGTGCGTTTTGGCGTATTTCAGGTCCGCTGGAACATTCATGCTCATAATCTCTCTGGCCAGACTACGCTTCCTGGGCCAATTGAAAATCTTTTTTATCATCCGCAACGCGACCACGGATTTGAACTCATCGCAAATTGCGATGAGTTCCGCCTCGCCACTGTGAAGCGGCCTATCGCCACAGGGCTTTCACCGAACACGGCGCGATGCCACTTGGCAAACTCACAAAAAACTCGAAGCTTTAACAATCAAACGTTAAAATCACTGCCATGAGCAACGAGAACCGCTATACTTTGAACGGGTAAGAATGTTACTTTTTGTGCCAGATCTTCGGACGTAGCGCAGACATTCTTGTCTGCCGTTGCGCAGGTTTTCCAACCTGCGGAGCGCGTCGGTAATTCCATCGGTTGTCTTGCTACCGACGCTTTGCCGACTGGAAAGTCGGCGGAACGGCAGACAAGAATGTCTGCGCTACATCCGAAGGTCGTTCCCTGCTCTTGGCGCAAAAAGTAACATTCTTACCCGTTCAAAGTATAGCTCCAACGCCTCCAAAACCTGAACAAAGCCGCGCAACGGCTCGCAAATGCTTGCGCTCAGGAGGAATACAACGATCTTGAAATCGCCGATCTGGTGGAAACACTGGAAAAGCATATCAAGACTTACGGGGTGGAGTTTTATCGGCAAGACCTGACAGCGCTGAGCCATGTCTGAAGGCATCTCCCATCCCAACGCCCCGGCGGGACGCAATATGATAGCCCAGGGCAAAGCGAGTCCGCGAGCGACGCCTTGGGTCAACCAGCAATTCTTATTATGTGAATTACCCATTTGCGGTGCCCGCATCCAGGACTCTGTACGCCACCCTGCGCCACACGCTACTGCCCAAACTGCTGAGTGGAGAATTGGGGGGGGGCAGCCAAACCACGGATGTTGGAAAAGGTGTGACTCGAAATTCATGCCGACAAAATTTTCAAATCTGATAAGTATTTAATCATGAAGATGCGCATTAGCAACAGGCCATTGATTGAATATCTCCGCGTACAGAACTACAGGGCGCTGCGAGATGTCGAATTAAGAGCGTTAACACCGCTTACAGTTTTTCTTGGGCCCAACGGCAGCGGCAAGTCCACCGTATTTGACGCTCTCGCTTTTCTATCGGAAAGTTTTGGCCTTGGGTTGCGCAAGGCATGGGACAAACGCGGACGGTTCAAAGAGCTGCGGACACGGGGCGTGGAGGGGCCGATTACGTTTGAGGTCAAATACAGGGAGAAAAAAAGGGAAAGCCCACTGATAACCTACCACCTTGAGATTGAGGAGGACACAAAGGGCCCCTTCGTGGGGCGGGAGTTTCTGAGCTGGAAGAGAGGTTCACGCGGACGTCCATCTAATTTCTTGGATTTCAGCAGCGGGGAAGGAGAAGTCGTGACGGGCGACATGCCTGATGAGAAGGATACGCGCACGCAAGAACGCCTCGACTCGCGAGAGCTTCTAGCCGTCAATACTTTGGGGCAGTTTTCCAAGCATCCTCGTGTTGCGGCGCTACGTCGTTTTATTACCGGGTGGTATCTCTCCTACCTGTCGGCAGACAACACACGAGGGGTTCCTGAAGCGGGGCCTCAGGAGCGATTGAGCACAACGGGCGACAATCTGCCAAACGTCATTCAATATCTTAAGGAGCAGTATCCAGACCGGTTAGGCGAAATTCTGACGCAGTTGACCAAGCGAGTGCCGAAACTCGAAAAAGTCGATGCTGAGGTGATGCCCGATGGCAGGTTGTTATTGCAAGTCAAGGACGCGCCGTTCGACAGACCAGTCATGGCAAAGTTCGCCTCGGACGGAACCTTGAAAATGCTCGCTTATCTGACCTTGCTGTATGATCCGGAACCACCCCAGTTGATCGGCATTGAAGAGCCCGAAAATCAATTGCATCCGCGGCTGCTTCCCGAACTGGCCGAGGAGTGCCGGAGTGCAGCATCTGCATCCCAATTGATGGTAACAACACACTCGCCTTTTTTTGTCAATGCGTTGCGTCCCGAGGAGGCTTGGGTTCTTTACCGGGGAGATGACGGTTTCACGCGAGCGCACCGCGCATCGGAAATGCGGGGAATTAAAGAATTTATGGATGCGGGCGCTTTACTCGGGCAACTCTGGATGGAGGGGCACTTCGATGTTGGAGATCCGCTCACCAACTCAGGCGGGAAACGACTACCAGCCACAACTAAAACTCCGCGTCCCAATTGACATGCACATCGTAGTTTTTCTCGAGGAACCAAGACCCCAAGGATTACGCTTGGCTTTTTGCTTTGGCTTCGGTGATACCAAAAGAGAGCTAAGATCATGAGTGACGATTCATTACCCAAATCCGAAATCATTCTATACCAAACGGAGGATGGCCACACGCGTATTCAGTGCCGGTTTGAAAACGAGACGCTGTGGCTGTCGCAGGCGCTCATCGCGGAACTGTTCCAGAAGGATGTGCGGACGATAAACGAGCACTTGGTGAACATTTTTGAAGAAGGCGAATTGAATCGAGACGCAACTATCCGGAAATTCCGGATCGTTCGATTCGAGGGCAACCGCGAGGTGACCCGCGAGGTTGAGCACTACAATTTGGATGCCATCCTTGCCGTCGGTTTTCGCGTTCGAAGTTACCGTGGCACGCAATTCCGCCAGTGGGCGACGGCACGCTTGAGCGAATATTTGCTCAAGGGATTCACCATGGACGATGAACGACTGAAAAACCCTCCGGGCAAAGGGCAGAAGGATTACTTTGATGAGTTGTTGGAGCGTATCCGGGACATTCGTTCCTCGGAGCGGCGTTTTTACCAGAAGGTGCTGGATATTTACGCGACGAGTGTGGATTACACCCCCGACGCGGAGATGTCCAAGAAATTCGTTAACTGTTGCATCATGCGGGCAAGATTTCCGCTGAATCAGCCAAGGAGAAGGCGGAACTCGAATACGAGCATTACCGTGCCCTGATCGACACGCAACCACACCGAGTGGATGCGGAATTTGAAAAGGCGGCAAAGGATTTGAAGAAGCTGCCGAGACCAAACAGAACCAAGCTGCCGAAGACATGAGCGCACTGAACGAATCTACCATCGAAGATGCCGTCCAGAGTTGGGTACAAGAACTGGTCTATACCATTTTGGTAACGTACCGCAATTAGCCCCCTGTGAACAGGCAGGGGAGCGGGATTCGCCCGGTGACGTAGTTTGACGGGGCGATTCGACGGCTCAACCCAGCCATCCCGGAAGATGCGAGGGAGGAAGCGTTGCGCAAGGTGCTCAACGGTTACAAAGCGGTGGCAGGAATCAGAGCTCAGTAAAATGAGAATTGCTGGGCAGTAGCAGCGCCAGTGGCGGGTTTATTTTCCTGTGGAAGCCTGCCCGTCAAGCATGGCAAGAAGTTCGTCCACGGAAGCCTTCATGGCTTGGGCTTGAGAGTCCAGAGCTTTGGCTGCGTTGGCGCTCTTGTCAGCGCTGGCGGCGTTTGCTTGAGTGACGTTGTCCATTTCGGACACTGCGGTGTTGACCTGCGCTATGCCTTGGCTTTGCTCGTTGCTGGCTGAGGCAATTTCGGCGACCAATTCATCGACTTTGCGCGCCTTGTTCACAATTTCTGCCAGCGCTTGCGCCACTTTTTCGTTAATCTGCGCGCCCCGCTCACTTTTGAGAATCGAATCCTCGATTTTGGCGGCGGTTTCCTGCGCGGCCTGCGCGCTGCGCTGCGCAAGATTTCTTACCTCTTCGGCCACGACCGCAAAACCCAGCCCAGCCTCGCCTGCCCGAGCCGCCTCGACGGCGGCGTTGAGAGCCAGAATATTGGTTTGGAAGGCGATTTCATCAATGGTCTTGATGATTTTGGCAATGTTGCCGGACGCCAGTTTGATATCTGACATGGCTTCTGACATGGATTGCATGTCGCCGAAACCATTTTCGGCCGCCGCGCGCGTTTGATTGGCGAGTTCCTTGGCGGTGGTGGCATTGGCGGCGTTGCGCTGTGTCATGCTTGACATCTCTTGAAGAGAGGCGCTGGTTTCCTCAAGGGAGGCTGCCTGCTCGCCGGCACCCTGAGCCACGGATTGGTTGTTGGCGGCAATCTCCTCTACGCCCGCTCTGGTCAGCTCAAACGTCTGAGCCAGATGATCGGCCACTCGTTTCACCGGAAGGACGATTTTGCGTTTGACCAGGTAAAGAGAGAGGGCAGCACTGCCGACAAGAACCCCCAGATAGAGCGCGATAATTGTGGTGTCAACCCCATGAGCGCGCTCCACGATGAGCCGCGGCTGAACTTGGGCGTCATCCATCGCGGCTTTGGTCAACTGCGAGAGTTGTTCTCCGGCCCGGTCCTGCAAGGCATTGATCTTATTTTGAAGCAACGCCACCGCCTCCATCTGCTGGAATTCCACGGATAGCTTGAAGACACTGGCGGCCCCTTGGCGGAGTTCCGGCAAACCTGCTTCAAATGCTTTGATGAGATCGGCTAGCGCGCCTTCAGCGCCGAGCTTTTTGAGCTCGCCCATTTTTTCATCCAATTTCTGGCTGGCCCGTCCGAAGTCCTGTACCATTTTCTCGATGGCTTTCTGATCCATTTGGGAGGGCGCACGGTTCATCAGCGAGTTCTGCAGTTGATAAAGCTCGGAGATTTCTTGCAGGCTGGCCATGCTGTTCAGGTTGACCGCCCCAAGCCTTTGGCAATCGCCTGCGAGATTGCGAACGCTATTCCAACTCAACAAGGCGACCAAACCAGTTCCCGCCAGAATCAGAAAGATGACAGAATAAATGCGCCTGGCCAAAGTTGCGGTCATAGGTATCATGTTATGCCAACATCAATTGATGCTGCCACTTCGATTCAACGATTCAACGATTCAACGACTCCGTTCAGGTTACGCCAGCAGCGATTGAGGCTGCTACTTGATCAATTCAGTCACCGCCTCGACCACTTTCTTGACCGCGCCCGAAGGTTCGCCTTTGACGACCAATGCCCACGGCATGGGCAAATCTTTATCCAGAGGGACGGTAATCACGTTGCCTGTCACATTCTCAGAGGCGAGCACAGCGCAGGCTCCGGGTAATTGGGCGACTGCCACCGGCACATCTTTCGAGCTGACCCGCACGATGGCACCTTTGGCATACTCCGCCCCCTCAAGCACCGTCGCCTGCAAAGTGACACGAGCCCCATCCCCGGCGAAGGGGATAACCACCTTGATTGGCATATCCGCTCCCCCGACCTCTTTCCAATTGGTGGTCTTGCCAGTAAAGACATCACGCAACTGCGCTTGCGTGAGACTCTTAACACCGGCGGATGGATGAGTCAGAAGAGACATTTTGGTGGAGGAAAAAGGAATCTCCTTCATTGACGCAAGGTCCACGCTGCCTGGCTTCTCCTTGTTCATTGCCTCGGCCACGCCTTTGAGTGGGCCAGACAATAAGGCAATATCCGCAAATCCGCCAGACAAGTCGTTCAAACCTCGACCGGCTCCACTTCCCACAATCTCCAACTGCGCTCCGGACTTCGCTTCAATGACTGCCCTTTTGGATTCAATTGCCTTGGAGACTGAAACGCCTCCATGCAGCCGCACTACCTCAGCCTGAGTCGTCTGGCCAACCGCAAGAGCCACGCAAAGTGCTCCCGCCCACCTAATAATGTTTGAATGGAAATGATATTTCATGCTTAGGGTATATCGGCAGACATACCTCAAGACTTTAATGCCTGTTTAATTATAGGTTAGGGGTGCCGATGCTGGCCGGACCGGGTGCCATTTCGACTTCGCTTATCCTGATGAGCCAAGCGCGCGGATTCTACCAAGTGCTCGCTTTGTTCGCCTGCATCGCAGCGGTGGCGTTCGTCAGTTACTGGATTTTCTGGCTGGCCGTGCGGGCCGCGCATCGCCTCAGCCCTCTGGCCCTGAAACTGATCACCCGCCTTATGGGCTTGTTGTTGGCGGCCATGTCCGTCCAGTTCGTCATCAACGCACTGGAACAAACATCGTTTTTCAAAAAGTAACAATCTCCTATATCATCCAAGCCAGCGCCATTTCGACACCGCCGACGAGCGCCAGCACGATCGCGATAAACCACAGCGGTTTTCGTTTGGTCACCAGGCATATCGAGGCCATGGCGATGGCGACAGAAAAGAACGAAACCGATAGCCCCATTTTTCCTCCTTTGTCACTGGCTATATTGGCTGCCGCCCGTGCGGCATTGCGCTTTTCCTCGAACTCGCGCGCTTTGGATTCGATGTCTTTCTGTTCCTTTCTATATTTTGCGGTTTCCGCTTCATAACTCTTGATCAATTCGGCCCGCCCTTCGCCTGTCCCCCCGGCCTGCGTCAACTGGTCGCGCCCAATCTCAAACGCTTTGAGCTTGATGGATTTGGCTTGGTAATAGGCCCATTGGTCGGAGGCTTGCGTCTGGTTGAACGTGGCATCGTTCAACTGCGTCAGCACGCGACTGCCATACTTCCCTGCCCATTGCGACGCAATGGCCGCAATCACCGCGACGATGACCACCGTTAAAGAGACATACTTGGTCCATGTCTCGCGTTTTTCCTTCTCTTTCGTTGCCGCGCGATCCGCTTTCAAATCCGCGATAAAACCCTTGAGTTCGTTCAGTTCTGTTTGAAAATCGTCCATAAATTCACTTAGGAATTGGAAAATTAAGAGTAACTATTCAGCAAATCTGCCACCCTTGGT
>CAIUEN010000285.1 GCA_903898185.1 uncultured Verrucomicrobiales bacterium | reverse complement strand
GTTTAAGCCAGCGATCCGCCAACTCGGCGCAGTTGTGGGCTGTTTCCGGAACGGGCGTCAAAGTGGCAACAGCTTTCCCCTCCCGCACCAAGATTGCCGATTCGCGCTTGCGTTCAACAACCTCCAGAAGCCGCAAAAAATCTTTTGCGGCATCTGTGACTGAAATGGCAGTCTCGCTCATGCATGCCAAGATACCCGCAAATCACCGGCAGATCCGAGCGCGGAATAGGGCGGGTGAAGACGGAAGCTCGGACAAATTCAATGGCAGGCTTGGCAGTGGAGCGAGGGCGTGGTATGGTCGAGCCATGAGCACAATCACGGTTTTGTTGCCGGATGATGACCTTGCCTTTCTCCGCGACTTTTCGGCGGCGCAGGGAATTTCGGCCGAGGCGTTCCTCGCGCGGCAGGCGCGCAATTTGCGCGAGCATTTGCAGCGGCCGCAGCGGCCCGAGGTGCTGCGGGCCACGGAGATCATTTCTCCGGAGGTCGGTGGCGAGGAAACCTACCGTGAGCATCTTGAAAAGAAGCACGCGTGAAGGTCACGCTGGACATCAACGTATTGCTGGACGTGTTCCAAAGGCGCGAACCGCACTACGCGGCATCCGCCAAGGTGGTGAGCCTGATTACCGGCAGATACGGCGCGGTTGGTGCTTGGGGGATGATCAACTCCGAAAGGGAGTTGCTTGCCGTTGGCAAGTCGGCTGGTGGCAGCCACTACGGAACGGAACGCCAAGAGCGTGACCAGGAGAAAGCCAATCGGCTGGTCAACGAAGAACTCAGGCGTCTGGATTGGACGGAAAAAGAGTTGGAGCAACACCCAAAAGGAGATAAACAGAAGGTCGAAACAGCCCGAATGCTGCGCCAGCAAACAACGATGACACTCAAATGGATAGCCCAGCGCTTGCACATGGGCAGTTGGACCTATGGGGCCAACTTGCTCCACCAAGACCATCACCATAATGTCAATAGTGAGGACTGAAACTTGCTCTTTGCCCTCTGCGTTTTGTCTTTTTCTTCCAACCTTGCCCAGCCGCTCACAGCAATTCTCATTTTGAGGAAATATCAGATATGCCTGCGCTGGTGGTTTCCGCCCCCCCAGCGGAGCCAGAGGCACCGCAACTGGCAGACCAGAGGTCTACCCCACATAATGAGAATTGCTGAGCCGCTCAACCGCCGCGTTAACGCTTCACGGTGTCGCGCGTTATAGTTGCCGAAGATGAGTGCGACACAACTGATCAAGCAACTGAAGGCGCTATCCGCCAGTGAGCGGGACTCTTTCGCGCGCCTCTTTCAGGAATTGCAGACGCCGACCGCCCAAGCGGAAGCCGACGGCGGCGTTGCCTCCGGCTCTGGCGATTGGCCTGATTTCGGGGCGCGCCTCAAGCGCATTTACGGGAATAAGGTTGTCGCTGATAGCGAAGCCGTGATTTCTTACACGCGCGGCGACTGGTAATGAACGCCTATTTCGATACGGCAATCATTTTCAACGAGACCATTGGCTGCCGCACCCTGGATCTTCTTCACGTCGCGGTGGCGCTGACTTTGGGCGTGAAAACCTTTGTGAGCTTTGACGAACGCCAGCGCGCGGTGGCGAAATTGGAGGGGGTGTCGGTTAAGCCTTGAACCGAGGCAACCGGGGCAAGTGTCATCCATTAAAGGTTCGTGTCAACACAGAAAATGATTCCACTGCCAAAAAGTCTCTTTTTGACACGCCACACGCTTGCTCTCGCCAGGAGTCCGTTGCATTGCGCCGACAACTTCTTCGGTTCGGTTCCAACGTCCGCCGCCCTCTCCGCTTTGCCCCGTCCTTCGTTACGTTTTGTCCTGTCATCCATCTGGATTTAGACCGGCCACAATCCGTGAGGACTGTTTGCTGGCCGACCCTTCCCCGCTCTCGCAGGGCCAGAAAATCATTCGTGTCGTCCCAGACTCAATTTTAAGCACAGTCGCTATGATTGGCGGTTGGAGAGCTTCCACTCTCGTTGCCGCCTTCAACCTTGCGTGACTTCCGGGCCGGGCAAAACGCCGTCTCTCCCGTCTCTTTCAAGCCGTTTGAATCTTGAGGTCTCGGCGGGTTCCCAATCAGTCAGCCGTATTGATATTGACCAAGGAATGGATTGCCAGACGTCTGCGCATGGGAACGCGATGGTATTTGAGCTGGCTATTGGAAAGAATATAGACGCAAATACGGCTGACCCCTGTCAGTATGACTGCCTCCGCTCATAAAAGGAGTCGAATCCTTTGGCGCGAAGGTCTTGCTTCAATTTCGCATCCTCAGTCCACAGCCGTCCGTCCAAGTGCAGAGTGAGCGCGACATAGGGCGTGTCGTTTGCGTCCACATCCTTGCACAACCTGTGCGCTTCCATCCAAACGCCCAAAGCGATGTTGGCTTCATTGACAAATTCCAACCGACTTACCAGTGCTTGCAGAGCCTGCAAGAGTTCGTCGTCCGTCAACCCGGTTGCGCGCGAGAGGCGCGTCTTGTGCTTGAACAATTCCACGAAAAGAAAGCCTGGGGTGTAAAATTTTGCATTGGTAAACGGACCCAGCCGATCCCGCAAATCACCACGCTGCGAAACGAGGGCTTTGAACGCAATATTTGCGTCAACAACAACGCAATCGAAGTTCATTTCTCCGGTTTGGTGAACCGATGTTCGTTGGCAGCCCACCATCCGGCTTTGATTTCATCCGCCAGATGGGATGCTTCGTCCTCAGTAAGATGGCTCTTGCGGACGATGGCTTCAAGGCGCAACGAGTTCACAAACCAATTCAGCCTGTCCGCCGAGACCTCACTTTTCGGAATAGTCACATGCACTGTTGCGTCGGTTGTTTCAACCGTAATCATGCTTAAACTTCGCCCTTTTTCAGGGGAAAAACAAGTCTAAAAAGGGGTCATCACTATTGACATTGAAGGTACATTTGGCATGGTTATTGGCATGCCGAGACCGTTACGACGAATTGAATAACCGGGTGCGATTTACCATGTTATGAGCCGTGGGAACCAGCGGCAGAACATTTTTCGCGATGATGAGGCCGGGCGACTGAGGTTTGTTTCCACGGTGGGCGAAGCTTGCCAGAAAACAGGCTGGCATGTTCATGCTTATTGCCTGATGCGCAATCACTTCCATTGGGTCATCGAAACACCTTGGGCCAACTTGGTGGCTGGAATGAGCCAGATGGAGGAGAGGCGGAGGGGGGGAACGCAGGCTGATCACCGCCAACACCATAATGTCAATAGTGAGGACTTTGCACTTGCACGGTCTCGATTCCGGGGCAGTAGCCGCACAACAGCACAAATTCAACTTGCGTCAAATTTATACTTTTGATTTATACTTTTGACTCAGCAGGTTTCGGAGCGCAGAATCAGCGCCATGAAACGGCTTTTGGATTCCGGACAGCCATATCTTAACGTGCTTCCATGTGGTTGGAAATTGGGTGTTGAACAATACCAGCAATTCTCATCATGAGCAAGGAAGGGGAAAAACGCTGATCTGCCTGCGCACGAAGCTTTCGACTCCCTGCGGAGCCAGAGGCACCGCAACAGTCAGCACAATAATCACGGCACCTCGATAGCGAGGTGCTGGCAGGCCAGAGGCCCACCCAGCGATTCACGTAGCATAGGCATCCTTGCCTGTGCCATTTCCTCCGGCGAGCGTCAGCGAGACGCTGATTTCATACTCCGACCAGAACAGTTACAGGAAATCATCCATTGGAATTTCTGCGTGATCGTGGTTTTCCTTCTGCAGTCGTTCTTGGAGAGCCTGCATTTTGCCGCTCTTTTCGGCCTTCTCCATTTGCCAGGGGTGCGATAAAGGCGGATAAAGTCCACGGAGCCAGAGGCTCCTGGATCCGGCAGACCGGAGGTCTGCCCCACGACTTTAGAGCGCCCCAGCTCCATTTGCGCTTTAGTTCTATCGCAGACCGTCGATAAAGGTTATTGTGTTCGTATGAAATGGAGTTTAATATCCAAACTGCTGATTCCCACGCTGGCTGTCGTCACCGCCGGACTGGGGATTGTTAGCGTCATTACATTTTTGCAGTCACGCAATTCGACGGTGAGCAACATCACCAAAGAGATGCGGCAAATGTGTGAGACTGCCCTTTTCCATCTGGAAGATTGGGTGGGCAATCAGCGTATTAACCTTGAAGGATGGGCCAACCTCAAGGTCATCCCGGCGTCCATCCCAAGCACATTCGTTGGGCAAGCCGCGCGCGGCTCAGCCAGCATCGAACTGGCTTCTCTCAGAAAACGGTA
Organism: uncultured Verrucomicrobiales bacterium; assembly: GCA_903898185.1. Lineage (GTDB taxonomy): Bacteria > Verrucomicrobiota > Verrucomicrobiia > Limisphaerales > Palsa-1400 > CAIUEN01. The sequence continues at coordinate 7,357 of CAIUEN010000285.1, read as the reverse complement.
CCCTCAATTCGAAAACATCCATTTGCTCAATCCCGATGGAGAAATTGTCGCTTCGTCGAACACCAACCAAATCGACAAATCCAGCATCAGCATCGCATCCCTCCCCTGTTTCAAGACCGCGCTTGGAGGAACGCCTGCCATCTCGGACGCTTTTCTCAGCCAGGAAACAGGTGCCTCGATCGTCGTTCTAGGCATGCCGGTCAAGCAAGGCGATCAGACGATAGGCGTCATGGCTGGCATGCTGAGCGTGGGACGCTACGCAAACCAGTTCATTGATCATATTAAGGTCCGAGCGCGCGGCTATGTATTCCTTTATGACAAGCGAGGTTTTCCGCTCGCGCATCCTGATAAGAAAACGATTCTCGCGAGGAGTCTGGCGCAATCTGACTGGGGGCGCGACCTCGTTGAAAAAAGCGATGGCCAGGTACAATCCTTCATTGATGGAGAGGATAAAATAGTGACTTTCAAAATGAGCCAAAACCTGGGCTGGGGAGTCGGAGTGACTCTTCCCACCGAGGAAATTCTGTCCCCCATCCATCGGTCTGGATGGATTACATTGAGCGTCGGATTTGTGACATTGCTGGCGATCGCCAGCATCATTCTTTTGGTAGTCCGGTCTGTCTCAAATCCACTCTATCAAGGGATTGCCGTGCTGGCTGAAAGCGCTGAACAAGTTGCCAACACTTCGATCCAAATCACCTCATCCAGTCAATCTCTGGCCGAAGGCGCCAACGAGCAGGCGGCTTCTCTCCAGGAAACCGGGTCCTCGCTGGAGCAGATTTCGAGCATGGCAAAACTCCAGGCCGAAGGCGCTCAAGCGGCTGGAGAATTATTGAATGCAGCCCGATCCGCCGGCGATTCTGGAGCTCGGGACATGCAAGAGATGAGCAATGCGATGCAGGACATCAAGTCTTCCAGCGCTGATATTGCCAAAATCATCAAAACCATCGACGAGATTGCATTTCAGACGAATATCCTGGCCCTCAACGCAGCCGTCGAAGCTGCCCGCGCCGGTGAAGCCGGAATGGGCTTTGCAGTTGTGGCAGAGGAAGTGCGCAATCTCGCTCAACGCAGCGCTCAAGCCGCGCGTGACACGGCTGCCAAAATTGAGGATTCCATCGCCAAAAGCCAGCGAGGCGTGCAGCTCAACGAGAAAATTGAAAAGGGAATGGCGGAAATTGTGACCAAGGTGCGCCAGGCTGCGGAAATATCCACCCAAGCGGTGAATGGTTCGCGAGAGCAGCGTCAAGGCATTGAGCAGGTAAATGTTGCGGTTGGACAGATCGGACAGGTCACCCAAGCCAATGCCGCAACGGCTGAAGAGAGCGCCAGCGCCGCGGCAGAATTGCAGCAGCAGGCGGATTCCTTGAAGCAGGCGGTTGGCGAAATCATGGCTTTGGTCAATGGTCAATCGAACGCTCGTACCGCACCGCCAAGAAATTCGACAACCGTGGATGCTCATGTTCATCAAAGACGAACCCGGACGGTAAAGCAAATTGAGCCTTCTCGCGACCATTCAAAATGCTGAATTCAGGTTAAGCTCATTGCATCGTGGCAAAAAACCTTTACGACCTGATTCCGCGAAATCGCTCGGACAATGACGCTCTGCTGGGGTGTTTCCTGGACTATGTCCAAGGGCGGGGGCTCACTCTGTACGCGGCTCAGGAATCGGCAATCCTCGAACTGTTCGAGGAAAAGAACGTGATTCTCAACACGCCCACCGGCTCGGGCAAGTCGTTGGTGGCTGCCGCGCTCCATTTCAAGGCACTGTCGCAAGGGCGGCGTTCGATCTACACCTGCCCCATCAAGGCGCTGGTGAACGAGAAATGGCTGGCTCTCTGCCGGGATTTCGGGCCGCAAAACGTCGGGCTGAGCACCGGCGACGCCACCGTCAACCGCGACGCCCCGATTCTCTGCTGCACGGCGGAAATTCTGTCGAACATCGCCTTGCGCGAGGGCGCTGAGGCGAACGTCGGCGATGTGATCATGGACGAGTTCCATTACTACGCCGACCGCGAGCGTGGCACAGCTTGGCAGGTGCCATTGTTGACACTGTCGCGAACGCGCTTTCTCTTGATGTCGGCCACGCTGGGCGAAACCGCCTTTTTCGAGGAGGAACTTACCCGGCTCAACGGACGACCATCGGTGACTGTCGAGTCGAAGGATCGGCCCGTGCCGCTGGAGCATTCGTATTCGGAAATGACGCTGGCGCAGACGCTGGAGACGCTGGCCAGCCAGAACAAGAGCCCCGTTTACGTCGTTCATTTTACGCAGTTGGAGGCTGCCCAGAGCGCGCAGGATTTCACCAGCATCAATGTCTGCACCCGCGAGGAGAAAGCAGCCTTGGCGCTGGCGCTGGAGGGATTCAAATTCACCAGCCCCTACGGGCCTGAGATCAAGAAGTGGCTGCGTCACGGCATTGGACTTCACCACGCCGGGCTGCTGCCCAAATACCGTGTTCTGGTCGAACAACTGGCGCAAAAAGGGCTGCTCAAAGTCATCTGCGGCACTGACACCCTGGGCGTCGGCATCAACGTGCCGATTCGTACCGTTCTTTTTACAAAGCTCTGCAAGTTCGATGGTCAGAAGACCGGGATTCTCAGCGCGCGGGATTTTCACCAGATCAGCGGCCGCGCCGGACGCAAGGGGTTCGACGACCGTGGATGGGTGGTGGTTCAGGCCCCCGAGCATGTCATCGAGAACATCAAACTCGACGAAAAAGAGGCCCGCGGTGGCAAGAAACCAGTCAAACGAAAGCCTCCTGAGAAAAACTTTGTCAACTGGGACAAGAACACCTTTGCTCGCTTGATCGTGGCCCCGCCCGAACGGCTGGCCTCGCGGTTCAAGGTTTCGCATGGCATGCTGCTCAATGTTCTCAGCCGCAAAGGCGACGGCTGCGGCGCCATGCGCGATCTCATTCGACGCTGCCACGAGACCCCCAAGGCGAAAAAGGCGCACACCGCGCGCGCGTGGCAGCTCTTTCGTTCGCTTCTCGACCGTAAGATCGTCGAGTTCATGCCCAAGACTGCCGACGGGGCGAATCTGCGGGTCAATATCGATCTGCAGGATGATTTTTCCATGGACCAGGCGCTCTCGCTTTACTTGCTTGACACTCTGCCGATGCTGGATCCCCAAGCCCCGGACTACGCGCTGGTCTTGCTCACGCTCGTCGAGTCGATCCTCGAAGACCCGGACATCATCCTGCGCAAGCAGCTTGACAAGATCAAGACCCAGAAGATGGCCGAGATGAAAATGGAGGGGGTGGAATACGATCAGCGCATCGAGGAGCTGGAAAAGCTCGAGTATCCCAAGCCAAACCGCGAATTTGTTTACTCCACTTTCAACGCCTTTTCAGATCGTCATCCGTGGGTGGGCCAGGAGAACATCCGGCCAAAATCGATCGCGCGTGAAATGTTCGAGAATTTCCGCTCCTTCTCCGATTACATCAAGGACTACGAGCTTCAGCGCGCCGAAGGGCTGCTGCTCAGGCATCTGTCGCGCGTTCACAAGGTGCTGACCCAAACCGTGCCCGATAGCGTCAAAAACGATTCAGTCCGTGAAATGGAGCTTTACCTGGCCACGATGATTCGGCAGGTCGATTCCAGCCTGATCGAGGAATGGGAACGGATGAGCAATCCGAATTTTCAGGCAAGCTCCGACTCGCCCGAGGTGCGCCCGTCCGGAGCGGAAGCGTTCGACGCGGACGTCACGCGCGATGTCAAGGCATTCACCGCTGCGATCCGCAACAAGATTTTCACGTTCCTGCGCGGCCTTGTGATCGGTGACTTTGAACAGGCTCTCACGCTTATGAATACGCCGCTCGACGCGGATGGCGCCCCATGGACGCCTGATCGCTTTGGCAAGACGCTTGACGCCTATCACGTCGAGCATGAGCGGATTTGCCTTGAGCCGCACGCGCGCAATCAGCGCCACACCTACGTGACCCCCTCTGCGGACAAGCAGCGCTGGCGGGTGCAGCAGATGCTGATCGATCCCCAGGAGCACAACGACTGGGTGGCGGAATTCGATGTCGATCTTGCCCAATCGCGCGCCACATCCGAGCCAGCGCTCTCCCTGCGACGCTTGGGAGATCTGTGAACAGTTATCCAACATGTTTCTACCGCCTCCGCTCGCCGTGAGGCGTGAGGCGTGTGCGCGAAAACACGCTCAAGCGCGCGGCTGAAGGAGCCACCAGACGCCGATGCCCATGGCAGCCACTGAGCAGGCGCACATCATATTGCGATAGGCGCGGACGCCATTGACGGCGAGTCGGCTGGAAATCAGGCCGATGCCTGAGGCAAAGATCGCCATGGCCGCGACGGTTCCGACGCCGAAGCTGATGAGATAGGCCGCCGCGTCTGCATTTGTGGCAAAAGCCAGCGCTGGCAGGACTCCAAGAAAATGCGAACTGCCCGCCAGACCATGCAATGTTCCAATCCCAAAAGCCGTATGCGTGTGAACGTGAACGGTCGGCGCCGGGTGCGGACGGGCGGGGGCATGCGCGTGCAGGTGCGCGTGCGGTTCGTCATGATGCTGGTGCTCATGGACATGCATCCGGAGGGCGTTGCGCAATCCCCAGCAACCGATGCCAATCAGAATAACGCCCACAAACCGCTCGCTCCACGATGAAATCGAATCAATCGGCAGGACGTTGCGAAGCAAAATCGATAGCACACCCACTGCCACGACTCCCGATGCGTGGCCCAGTCCCCACCGCACGCCGCTAACCCACGCCCGCCGTTGTCCGCGAACGGCCAGCGGCGCAATGGCGGCCATGTGGTCCGGTCCGGTGACAACATGTAACAACCCCGCGATAAGGCCCGTAATGGCAGCGATCATGATGGAATGTTATTGATCGAGTCCTTGTAGTATCAAGTTAAAATGTAACAGTTCTGGTCAGAGGGAGAAATTAGCGGCTCGCTGACGCTCGCCGGAGGAGAGGGCACAGGCAAGGATGCCTATGCTACCTGAATAGTTAAAAGCACATCAAAACACTGTTGGCACGCCTTCTTCCAGAAATCGCAACGCCTTGGTTGCCCCTGCCGCCTCAGCCAGTTCGCGCAGCCATCGTGGCGGTTCTTCCATATCTTCAAACGAGAGCCGGAACGTTCCAAAGTGCATGGGAACAAAATATTTGGCGTGAATGTCCTGAAAAACTTTCAGCGCCTCGTCCGGCCCCATGTGGGAGTGGCGAAAGGATTCAGGATAATAGGCGCCGATGGGGAGCAGCGCGATTTCCGGCGGACAAAATTTCCCGATTTCCTTGAATCCGGGGAAATAGGCGCTGTCGCCCGCGTGATAAAGGCTGCGACCCTGGTGCTCCAGAATAAAACCGCCGTAGCCGCGATGGCGGTCGCCCAGGACGCGCGCTCCCCAGTGCTTGCCGGGCGTTAAAGTCACTTTCCAATCGTTATGACTAAAGCTCTCCCACCATTGCAGCTCAATGATGCGTTCAAACCCCAGGTTCTGAGCCAGGTCGCCCACGCCCCATGGCACCACCGCGATCTTGGGAGAACGCAGGCGGCGGAGTGTGGGACGATGTAAATGATCAAAATGCGCGTGCGTCAGCAAAACGAGGTCGATGGGTGGCAAATCCTGAATTTTCATCCCGGCCCGGCGAATGCGTTTGAGAAAAAACAGCCAATTGGCAAAATTGGGATCGATCAAGACATTCAAGTCGGTGAACTGAGCGAGAAACGACGCATGCCCAATCCAGGTTAGGGCAAGTTGACCGCGAGTGAGCTTGGGGAATTTGGGCAATTTGCGCTGACCGACGCGTCGGGTTAGGAATGCCTTCCAGATCAGTTCATAGAAGAACTTGCGCGGACTGAAGTGATGGCACGGGGTCAATTCCTTGAATGACCTCGGCAACCGTCGGCGCTGCGTTTTCTGTGGATGAGAGCCGGAATGCTCTTTGTGCATACGATATTACAAAACAATACTGTATTGCTCTTCCTATTGTATCGCAAACGATATCGCGGACGCCTCAGCAATTCGGTCTAAAACTCCCGCAACCCTGCCGCTATAGGCATGCGCGCGGCGCGCAGGGCGGGGAAGAGACCGCCAAAAAAACCGATCACTGCGGCGTATATGGCACCCTGGATCAGGAGCTTGGGCGTGACCGCAAAGGCAAAGGCCACCTGGCTGAAGCTTGACCAGTTCATCGTGGCTGCGTGGTAATCGTTGAACATCAGGTAGGCGAGGCCGCCACCCAGGATTCCGCCCGCCAGAGCAAGAGCCAGCGATTCCAGCAACACCGAGATGACCACAGGGCCGCCGCCGAATCCAAGCGCGCGCAACGTGGCGATCTCACGCGTCCGCGCCGAGACCGCCGAATACATCGTATTCAACGCGCCAAACACCGCGCCCACGCCCATCAATCCGGCAATCAATGTCCCCAAGCCAGTGATGATTCTTACCAGCAATTGCGATTGCTCGGCATAAAATTCGTCTTCGCGCACCACCTTGAGATTGAGCCGTGGATTGGAAGTGATCTCGTCTTTGAATTTCTTGAACGCGGTGTCCGAGTTTAATTTGACATACATCGACGAATAGCCGTCGCCGCGGCGGTAGGCCGATTGCAGCAAATTTGCGTCGGTCCAGATTTCCGATTCAGCCACACCGCCGTTACAGGAGAAGATGCCAACAACTGTCCACTGCCCCCCAGCCACGGGAATTTGCCCGCCCAGTTCGAGACCTTTGAATTCCAAGGCGGCATTGCGGCCCACAATAACTTCGTTGCGGCCGGGCTCGAATCGCCGTCCTTGGACGAGTTGAACTTCCTTGCGCACTTTGTAGGCGGCCTGTTCGACTCCGCGCAACGGCACATTTGCGTCAGTGCCTGTCAAACGCTTTGGCAAATTGATGATGACATAAAGTTCGGCTGAAGCGGCGGGACCTTCGGCATTACGCTCGACGCCCGGAGCATCCCCCACAAGCCGGGCATCGTCTTTTGTAAGGCCGCTGGTCATTTCAGTGTCCGAACCGGCGCGCAAGATGATGGCGCGGTCAGGCGAACCCGACGCAGTCAGCGCTCTCTTAAACCCTTCCGCAATCGAGAGCACTCCCACCAGCACTCCCACAACGCCCGCGATGCCAAAAACCGTCGCAATGGCCGCACCCTTGCGCTCGGGGACGCTGAGCAAGCTAAAGCGGGTGACGGCAAAAATCTGCGAAAGCCAGTTAAGAACAGCAATTCTCATTTTGAGCAAGGAAGGGGAAAAGTGATGATCTGCCAGCGCACGAAGTTTTCGATTCCCTGCGGAGCCAGAGGCACCGCACAGTCAGCACAACTAACCACTGCACCTCGATAACGAGGTGCTGGCAGACCAGAGGTCTGCCCCACATAATGAGAATT
>CAIUEN010000284.1 GCA_903898185.1 uncultured Verrucomicrobiales bacterium | reverse complement strand
GGGGCAAGCAACTTGATGCAAGCTGGAATCATGCCTATTTGCTCCGTTTATTGGGAATTTAAATGCGTCTGCCCTGTGGCAACACGAAGCGATCATTGCGACGGAACCATGATTTGTGCTAGTATGGACTTGGCTTGAATAGCTGAAAACAAAAGCAATACATGGAATCGACAACAATAGCAACAAAGCCGGGGGCACTCCGCGCCGCCCTCAATTATGAGCCTCTACCGTTGAAATTCGGCACCAGCGGGCGCCGCGGCGATGTGGTTCACTTGACGCAACTCGAGATTTACATCAATGCCGTTGCGGAACTGGAGTATCTTCAGTCGCTGCCCCGAGAAGAAGGCGGCATCACGCGCGGCGACGAGTTTTTCTATGCCTCCGATCTTCGCCCCAGCTCCAGCCACTTCGATTCTCACCTCGGCGGACGCGGCGAGATTGCCCAGGCAATTGAGCGCGCCATCATTGATGCCGGGATGCGACCGGTGAACTTGGGGCGCATTCCCACCCCGGCGCTTACTTCGTATGCCATTGAGCGCAATCGCGGCAGCATCATGGTCACGGGCAGTCACATCCCTTTCGAGCGCAATGGATACAAGGTCAACACCGCGCGAGGCGAGTTGCTCAAAAAAGACGAAGCGCCTGTCAATCGTCTTGTGGATGAAGCGCGCGCCCGGATTTATGACCAACCCGCTGCCAAATCGCTCTTCAATGCATCCGGGATGTTCAAGACTGGCCACCACAAGCTGCCAGACCCAAAAACGTCGGGCCGCAGAGCTTATGTCCAGCGATATATCGACTTCTTCACGGGGCACAGCCTCAAGGGAAAACGCCTTATCGCTTACGAGCACTCCGCAGTTGGACGCGACATCCTGGTTGAAATCCTGCGTAAACTGGGCGCCGAAGTCATCCCCACCGGACGCAGTGAAACCTTTGTCCCCATCGATACCGAGAATATCGATGACGCGCAATTGGCTTTGATGCGACAGTTTGTGGAAAAATCCACGGCGAAGCACGGCCCTGTTGACGCCTTGGTTTCCACCGACGGCGACAGTGATCGTCCGTTGATCATTTCCGTGGATAACAATTTGATTGACGGCCAACCACGCCCCCACGCGCGCTTTTTTGGGGGCGATCTGGTCGGCATTATCACAGCCGAATATCTCGGAGCCGATGCGGTCGTGGTCCCGATCAGTTGCAACGATGCGCTGGACCTCGGCAGCCTCAAGGAAGCCCTTGAGCCCAAGACACGAATCGGCTCTCCGTTTGTCATCGCCGGCATGGAGAAGGCCCGCGCCAAAGGGCGCAGCCGGATTTGCGGCTGGGAGGCCAACGGTGGATTTCTGACCGGTTCAGACATTTGCCGGAACCAGAAAACGCTCAAGACATTGCCCACCCGTGACGCCATGCTGCCGATCCTCTGCGTGCTGTTCGCGTCCGTCGAGCGTGGTCTCTCTGTGAGCCAACTGTTTGCCCTGCTTCCCAAGCGCTACAGCAAGGCTGCGCTGCTCAAAAACTTCCCACGGGCCACCAGCCTGAAGATTGTCAGCCGATTCACTCCCGAAGAGGCGCGAATCCGCGATCTGTTTTTCCCCACCCCCGAGGGACGGGTTGATTTCTTCAACGAGGATGCCCGTCGGCTCAGCGCGTCGGATGCCGACACCCGCCTGGCTCTGAATATCCGCGAAGGCTTGTCAAAATTCTTCCGGCAATCCGATGGGTTTGGCCCCATCAGCAGGATCAACTACACCGATGGAGTTCGCATCTACTTCGCCAATAACGATGTTGCCCACGTCCGTCCGTCTGGAAACGCCGATGAACTGCGCATATACGCCATAGCCGACACCCAAGAACGAGCTGACGCGATCACCCGGCTCGGCGTTGCCGAACCGGATGGCATCCTGCGAAGCCTGGCCCGGAGCCTCTCGCCCTATTAGGATTACGTTAACCCCAATGGTCTTACGAGCGTTGATTCCATGTCACTTGACTGTTCAATACAGGCGGCTAAACCTCACGTTTGAGGCTGCCCTCGGTCTGAAGCGTTTGTACCAGATCTTTTTCGGCCAAAACCCAATCTTCAATGGTTAGCGTGCCGTGGTTTAGTTTGTCACGATACAGTTGGTAAGCGTGCTGTCGGACCGTGCCACGGGTGAGACCAGGAGTGAACGGCTCGGGTTGCGGGATGGCTTCTTTCAGTGTCTCTTTCATATCAACCTTTCACTTTAAAGTTCATAATGCAATTCGAAGCTGCAAATGCGCATGCCTCAGAGCCAACATAAGCCCAAATACAGTCTTTTCAAGTGTCGCCGTTAATCCAGCAGTTCTCATTATGTGGGGTAGACCTCTGGTCTGCCAGCACCTCGCTATCGAGGTGCATCGATTATTGTGCTGACTGTTGCGGTGCCTCTAGCCCGTAGAAAACTGGACAGGTTTCCGCTTCAATGCCTTCCCACTTTTTGGAACCATCAGCCGTACTGAATGGCGAGAAAAAGGAAGGAAAACGGAAACGAATATCCAATATCGAACAAGGAATTTCCAATGATGAAGTAGAGAAGCCATCCAATCTGGAACTGAACTCGGTGTTGGAACGCTTTTTCACTTCATTATTGGACATTCCTTGTTCGATATTGGATATTCGTTTCCATGTTTTCGATGGTTCTTTTTCCCCTCAAATTCAGTACGGCTGATGGTTCCAAAAAGTGGGAATTTTTTGAGGCATGAAATTGGCTGTTTTTCTACGGGATAGACTTGCTCTGGAGGAAGATGTGTCGAGGGGTCGAAGCCCCCTCGAACCGGCAGATCGGAGGTCTGCCTCACATAATGAGAATTGCTGGCGTTGAACTGCCAACCTACTCCACCTGCAAAATCTGATCCAGAAGCTGAGGCAACTGGTCGAGTATCCCTTGGCTGTTGGCAAGGAGCGAAGCTCCGGCTTTCTTGGCTGCGGCTTGGAGATTCTTGTCCGGCTTGGCGGCGTAGGCAAGCACCGGAATATGTTGAGTCGCCGCGTTTGCCTTCATCGCTGTGATTCCGCTGGAGATATGCCCGCCGGGCGCAATCTCTACCAAGAGCAAGATCGGTTTCTCCTTTTCGGCCACCTCGACAATCTGCTCAAGGGAGCCGGGGTTCACCACTTGGACGCGGTAGCCCAATTCATACAGGCGATTTGCGATCTGAGAGCCCGGCAGTAGATTGGAATAGCAGACTAGCGCCAACGGTTTGGTCATGTAGCGAGATTGGTGCAGCCGGAAGAAAAATGCAAAACCTTTCCGCGTTGACGAACTCACCTCTTGTGGCGAGATTAAGGGCGTGAATACGACGAACGCCTTTCAACGTCCGACGCAATCTCAGCGCGTCGGATACTGTACTAGGGTATTTCTAGCCCTTGCGGTTTCCAGTTGGACGCTGGCGCTGCAAGCGCAGCAGGTGCCGGTGATTGAAAAAACGCTCTCCAACGGCATGAAGCTTCTAATGGTTCAGCGCAAGGACGAACCGAATGTCGCCGGAGGATGGGTTGCCCATGTCGGGGCCTCAAACGAGCGTCCCGGCATTACTGGCACCGCGCATCTCTTTGAGCACATGATGTTCAAAGGCACCACGACCATCGGCACCAAAGATCCCAATGAGGATGGCGCGATTATCAGCCAGCAGGAGAATATCCGTGATGAAATGCGGGCCGAAGAAGCCAAACTGCGCCAAGCCTATCGACGCGGCGATATCAGCGACCTTACTTCGCCCGAGAACATGACGCCGCGCTGGATTGAGTTAAAAAAACAATTCGATGAGTTGGTTGCCAGGCAACGCGCATTGATGGTCAAGAATGAATTCGACCTGGTCTATAAACGCGCCGGTGGCACCGAGATGAACGCCTTTACCAGCGAGGACATGACCGCCTATTTCGTTAATGTCCCCGCCAATAAACTCGAGCTTTGGATGTGGATGGAATCCGAACGTCTCTTTCATCCCGTGTTCCGCGAGTTTTACTCCGAGCGTGATGTGGTGTTCGAGGAACGCCGGATGCGCACCGATTCCACTCCGCTGGGCAAGTTTGCCGAGGAATTCTCGTCGCTCTTCTGGCAATCGACCCCTTATCATTGGCCGGTGGTTGGCTGGCCATCGGATATCCCCGCCATTTCCAAGAAGGATGCCGACGATTTTTTCGCAATCTACTACGCCCCTCAGAATCTCACCGCCATCCTGGTGGGAGACTTCGATCCGACCCATGCCGGGCAATTGGCTGAGAAATACTTTGGCCGCATCCCTCAAGGCAAACAGGCCCCGCCCGACGTGATTACAATGGAAGTCAAGCAGGAGGCCGAAAAACGGATGAACGCCGAGGCTGAAACCAATCCGCAAGTCGATATTCTCTGGCACACAGCGCCCTTTGGCCATAAGGATTCCTACGCGCTGGATGTCCTGGCGCAACTTCTCTCTGACCGCACCGGACGTCTCTACAAGGGCTTGGTTCTGGGCTCGCAGATCGCCACGGATGTTTCAGCAGGCCAGGATGCCCGCAAATGGGCCGGTTGTTTCGAGGTCTGCGGTGATGTCAAAGATGGCCACACTCCGGCGGAGCTTGAAAATGGCCTTTATGCGGAGCTTGATAAACTGAAAATAGCGGAAGTTCCACCCGAAGAACTGCAGAAGGTCAAAAACAATTTCGCGGCCCATGAGTTTCGTCGGCTGTCGGCAAACAGGCCGATCCTGATGCACCTGATTTGGAATGAAGGCGAAGGCAACTGGCGCGAGATCAACGAAGCGGGCAAGAAAATCCAAGCGGTGACCGCCGCCGATGTCAAACGTGTCGCCAGCCTTTATCTCACCAAAGAAAACCGGTCGGTTGCCACCTACATGCGCAAGGCCAGCGAGTCTGCCTCTGAACAGAAGGACCAAGCCACCAAGGAACAGAAATGAAGAAACAAAACGCTTTTTCCATCGCACAATATATCGCGATTCTGGCTGTCGGTATCGCCGGATTTAACGGCACATTCGCGTTCGCTCAAGAGATCCCGAATCGTCCCGAACAATTGCAGTTTCCGCCCCTCAAATACGAACCGCCGAATCCGGCCAATTACCGAGTCGAACTCAAGAGCGGACCTGTGGCTTACTTGGTGCCCGATCACGAACTTCCGCTCGTGAATATCCATATTCTCGTAAGAACCGGCGATTATCTGGAGCCTGACAATAAAGCCGGCCTGGCTGGCATGACCGGCCATCTCCTGGCTCGTGGCGGAACCAAGTCTAAAACCGCGGAGCAGATGGAAGAACGCCTGGCGTTCTTGGCCGCGAACTTGGATTCGAGTGTGGGCGCGACTTCTGGGGATTTGAATCTCAACCTTCTCTCCAAAGACTTGGATGAAGGTTTGTCCATCCTGCGGGAAGTTCTGGCCGAACCCCGCTTCCAGGATGATAAAATTGCGCTGACCAAGGAGCAGGAATTGCAGGGCATCCGCCAGCGCAACGACGAGTCGTCCGCCATCGAAGTCCGCGAACGCGGATTCCTGGCCTTTGGCGAAAAGTTCTGGGCCAATCACCACTCGACCCAACAGTCGATCGAAGGAATCACCCGCGCGGATCTCGAAGCTTTTCATCATGCGTGGTTTCACCCGGCCAATTTCGTGGTGGCCGTCAGCGGCGATTTTGATCGTGATCAGATGCTTCAAAAATTGGAAACGCTATTTGGCAAATGGCCGTTCCAAGGCGGTGTGCCCCCCGCAATTCCGACCAATACCGAGTTTGCCAAGCCGGGCGTTTACATCGTCAATAAAGAGGTTAACCAAGGACGCGTGGCGATGATGCTGCCCGGCGTCAAGCGCGATGATCCTGATTACTTTCCTGTTGCCATCATGAACGACATCTTGGGCGGCGGCGGATTTATTTCGCATATCATGGCGCGGGTGCGCTCGGACGAAGGACTGGCCTACTCGGCCGGATCAAGTTTCCAAGGCGGTGTCTATTACCCGCTGACTTTCACTGCCGCATTCCAATCCAAATCGCGCACAGTTCCCTACGCCATTTCCATCGTGATGGAAGAAATCAAGAAAATGACCGAAACACCCGTGACTGAGGCCGAATTAAGCACGGCCAAGCGTTCGTTTATCGACAGTTTCCCGCGCGTGTTCGCCACCAAATCGCAGATTGCAAGTCGTTTTGCAGACGATGAATTCACAGGCCGCTACACCAAGACCCCCGATTATTGGAAAAACTACAGGGCCAATATCGAGAACGTCACCGACCAGGATGTGCTACGCGTTGCCAGACGTTTCCTGCATCCCGATCAATTGGCAATCCTGATCGTCGGCCAAAAGGACGAGATCATGAAAGGCCACCCGGATCACAATGTCACCCTGACCTCGGTCCAACCCAACGGCGTAACCGAACTTCCGCTACGTGACCCGCTGACGATGAAGCCGATGGTGACGAAGGGGAAGGAATAGCATCGCGATGCTGGACGTCGCAAAGTCAAAGCGCTCGCAGGTCATGGGTTCGGTCCGCTCAAAAGGGAACAAAACTACCGAACTGAAACTAATGTCCATCCTGCGGGCTAACAGCATTACCGGGTGGCGTCGCCATCAGCCTCTCTACGGTCATCCAGATTTCATTTTTCGAGTTCAGAGGCTTGCAGTCTTCGTCGATGGTTGTTTTTGGCATGGCTGTCGTTGGCATTGTCGGCTGCCTAAAACGCGAAGGCGCTACTGGATCCCAAAGATCGCGCGGAATATGCGCCGTGACCGAGCGGTTACCAAGACTCTTCGCGAAAAGGGCTGGGGCGTGCTTCGCATTTGGGAACACTCGCTTCACATGCCGTATCGGATTGTCCTGCGTTTGCGGAAATCGCTTGCCTTGGGTAATCGATGCGATTAGACCACAATGAATGCGCAAATTTTTGAGGAAATCTTAGACAACCTTTGCGGCAGCCTTACGGAAGAATGCCGGGGTGGCGCGATGTATCAAAAATCCAGCCAGTTTGAAAACCGCGTCAGAGAGGTTCTGCAAGAACTCGTCACAATACACAATATCAATGTCGATTTTGACCCGCATCCGTATGTTTTCCCTGATATAGTGCTCGGCAAGTTCGGCGTCGAAGTAAAGTTTACCACCAATGACACTTGGCGAAGTGTTGCAAACAGCGTCTTTGAAAGCACCAGAAGCCAGGATGTGGAACAAATCTACATCGTGTTTGGAAAAATGGGAGGACAGCCGACCGTTGCCTGGGACAAATATGATCAATGCGTTATACATGTGAGAACTTCACATGTGCCCCGTTTTGAGGTGCAAATCCACCCGAAGGAGTCCCTGTTTACCAAGATGGGCATTTCATACAAAGACTTCTCTCACCTTTCGATTGATAGCCGGATGGAGCATATCCGGAAATATGCGCGAAGCCGACTCAAGCAAGGTGAAAGGCTTTGGTGGTTGGAAGACCGCCCCGATGAAGGCCACTCACTTCCAATTCAAGCCCGGCTCTATATGACCTTGGAACAGAGCGAAAAGCGAAGGCTTCGAGCGGAAGCCGCCTTGCTGTGCCCCCAAGTAGTCAAACCTTCCCGGGCCAAGAACAAATATGATGATGCCACCCTTTATCTGCTCACCTATCATGGAGTGCTATGCCCGCAGGCCCGCGACTTGTTCTCAGCGGGAAGCGTGGCAATGAGAGGGGACTCCAAACGAGGCGGCAATTACGTGTTGAGGGGACATTTCGATATCCAGGAAGAAATGAGGAGGGCAGCGGCAACGCTCGAAGATGCGTTGTTCTTGGAATACTGGGGTATTTCTGTTGCGCCGGACCTCAGAATTGCGGAATGGCTTACGCGAGCCGACAAGTTTGCTTCGGGGTGGAAGCCATCCGACGAGCTGTTCCTCAAAACGAAAGTTTAACGCCGCTCACAGGAGACATGCCAGTACCGAGTTCGCAATATGCCAAGCAAGTACGGGAGGCACAGCATTTCCCACCTGCCTTTCAATTTCTCGCAGACCTGACATGAAAATAAATTTGTCAGGAAAAGACTGAATTCTCGCTGCTTCCCTCATGGATATTCGCCGCGCCAGTCGATAATGAAATTGAATGTTGCCGTGGCACTCGGCTCGTATAGTGTAACCGGGTCTATCAGACACGAGCTTTCGGTTGCCCTGTTCAGGGCTGATGTTTGCGCGGCTCCAAATATGGTTAACCTGAGCGGATTCTTGAACCTCCTCCAAATCGCCGATTGCCTCTTTGACTGACATCCAATTAGACGCATTGCGCTCGGGGAGAGGAGGCACAAAGGATTTCACATCAATCGAGGTTCCAACGAACAGAACCCTTTCCCTGGTCTGGGGAACACCGTAGTCTGCCGCTTTGTAAAGCTGGTAATGCAAGTTGTAGCCCAGCCCCTTGAAGTCGGAAACAACCTGACTCAACCAGGTTTCGTGGCGAAGCAATGCTTTAACGTTTTCAGCTACAAATACCTTCGGCTTCACTCGTTTGATTGCCTCCACCATTGCCTTGTAAAGCCCGCTTCGAGATCCGTTCACGCCAGCCCGCTTACCGTTAACCGAGATATCCTGACAGGGAAAACCGCCCACCAAAACATCCGCGCTTTTCGGCATGAAGTCCAGCAAGCTCCAAACGTCCCCGTGGTGAATATGTCGGCTCAAGTTGCGTCCATACGTTTTGCATGCTTCACCATTCAGGTCATTGGCCCAGATTATCTCGAAAGGCAACGACCGGTAGCGACGTCCAAATACCTCAAACCCTCCAACAAAGCCTTGATCCATGCCTCCGCATCCAGAAAACATCGAAATAACCGTAAATTTCTTGGATGCTTTGCTGTTTTGGTTAGCCTCTGGAGTGGCAGTCGTTGCCGTCTTATATTCTTCCCGAATGACTGAAGAATCGGTATCGCCGCAATCATACCGGATTTGGCCTGAGAATGGAGGTTGTTTTTTCTCATCGCAGAATTCCTCCGCGGCTTTTATAAACCACTCTTTAAGAGTGCTCCCAGACAGGGAAAGACCTGCGTATAACCTCCGTTTCAATAGAGGCTCGACATCAACAACAATCCGTCCTGATTCACCATGGTGCGGCACATGCGTAATGTAACGTAAGTCACGTAAACTGCGCAACAAGAAAAGCGATTGCTGGTGGCGCCATCCGTTTTTGCTTTTCCTTTTCATTATAAGGCTTAGCTTCTGACGGATTTGATTACGCGTTAATGAGCCCTGAACTGCTAGCAAAAGCCAAGTCGCTCGGATTTTCCGACCGGCAGATAGCCAATTTGTGCCGCAAAACCGAAGACGAGATTCGTGCGCTGCGCAAGAGTCTGAACATCGTCCCCAGCTATCGTCTGGTGGACACCTGCGCCGCTGAATTTGAGGCATATACCCCTTATTACTACTCGACGTATGACCGTGGCGACGATGAAATCCGGCAGACCTCCAAGCGCAAGGTCATGATCCTTGGCGGCGGCCCGAATCGCATCGGGCAGGGCATTGAGTTTGATTATTGCTGTGTCCACGCCTCGTTCGCTCTGAAGGAGGACGGTTTTGAGACTTTGATGGTCAATTCCAACCCCGAAACGGTCTCGACCGATTACGATACCAGCGACAAGCTTTTTTTTGAACCGTTGACGCTCGAGGATGTGCTTCACATTTACGAGCGGGAGAAGTGCTGGGGCGCGATTGCTCAGTTTGGCGGGCAAACGCCGTTAAACTTGGCTCTGGGCCTCCAGAAAAATGGGGTGAATATCATCGGCACATCGCCGCAAAACATAGAGATTGCCGAAGATCGCAAGCTCTTCTCGGCGATGCTCAACAAGCTGAACATCCCGCAACCGCCCAACGGCTTGGCCACCAACGAGGCCGAGGCACTGGAAGCCGCCACAAAGCTGGGTTATCCAGTGCTGGTGCGCCCATCGTTCGTCTTGGGTGGACGCGCGATGCAGATTGTGTATTCCGACGCGGAACTAAAGCACTACATGCGGTTTGCCGTCGAAGCATCGCCCAAGCGCCCTGTGCTTGTGGACAAATTTCTTGAAGACGCCGTCGAGGTCGATGTTGATTGCATCGCCGATGTTGGCCGGTTCGATAATCCGTCGGAAGGCACGATTGTCATCGGCGGTATGCTCGAACACATTGAGTTTGCCGGGGTGCATTCTGGCGACGCGGCGATGGTGATGCCGCCGCACACATTGACACAAGATGTGCTTCAGACCATTCGCGAATACACCCACGCCATGGCGCGAGAATTGCGCGTCATCGGCCTGATGAACATCCAGTACGCGGTCAAAGGCAAAACCGTTTACGTGCTCGAAGTCAACCCACGCGCCTCGCGCACGATTCCGTTTGTCAGCAAATCCATCGGCTTGCCGCTGGCCAAGGTGGCCGCTCGTGTCATGGCTGGCAAAACGCTGGTCGAACTTGGCTTTACCAAGGAAATCTGGACCAAACACTGGGCGATCAAGGAATCCGTGTTTCCGTTCAACCGTTTTCATGGACAGGACATCCTGCTTTCTCCGGAGATGCGCTCGACGGGCGAAGTCATGGGGCTGGACGCTGATCGGGGCACGGCTTACGCCAAGTCTCAAATGGCCGCCAACTCGCCGCTGCCTTTGAGCGGACGGGTATTCATCAGCGTCAGCAATTCTGACAAGAAGAAAGTTGCCGCTGTGGCAAAGCAGTTTGTGGAACTGGGCTTTGATATTGTTTCCACCGCAGGCACGGCCAAGGTTCTGGAGGAGGCCGGGCTGAAGGTTGAGCGGGTTTACAAGCTGGCCGAAGGCCGTCCGAACACGCTGGATCTGCTCAAGAACCGCGAAATTCAACTGGTTATCAACACTCCAGCAGGCCAGACGCCACGCGCGGACGAGGTCAAGATTCGCACCACGGCAGTTTACACCGGGACGCCAATCATGACGACCTTAAGCGGCGCTCGCGCCGCAGCCCGAGGTATTGCCGCGCTCAAGAAAAACGGGTATTCGGTCAAGACGATTCAGGAGTATCACTGAGCAGTGGGTGCGTGACCAAAAAGTAACCTTGGGGCTGACCTCTGGTCTGCCGGTTGAATGGGTCTCTGACCCATCGAATCCGCATCTCCCCAGAGCCAATCCACGGAGTCAGAGACGAATGGCGCTTAAGTTGGACAAAGTGCCTTCAAGAGTTTTTGTGTCTGAAGTCACGGTAT
>CAIUEN010000283.1 GCA_903898185.1 uncultured Verrucomicrobiales bacterium | reverse complement strand
GTTGTCCTCAGCAGAAAACAAATAAAAAAACAAGACTGCTGGATTTGTTTGTTATGCGCTAAAATATCGGCAGTTGTTTTTGCATGGGCCCTTAACCAAAGGCACAAAGAGGCAGGAAAGGAACTCTCATTTTTCGAGCCTGTTTAATAAACACAAACTGCGGAATGGCAAGAAATCCATTACTTGTGCGATTCTTAAACAGACTGGTATGCCAAACCCAATGCTCTTTGTGCCTTTGTGTCTTCGTGTGAGCCTTCCCCTGTTTGGCAGTTATACTTTGAATGGGCAAGAATGTTATTTTTTGCGCCAAGAACGAGGAACGATTTTACCAGTTTACAGTATAGCATCACCGCCGCTGAATCAAAACCTTGAACGAGCGCCCAAGGTGCTCCGGGTGGGTCAGCGTTTGAAATTGCCTGATTGCTGACGGGGTCCACGGCTGGAAATCCTCAGGGCGTTTCACGACTCGCTCGAAAACATCAGTCAACAACGACCGTTGTGTCGCCAGACGCACAGTTTTGAGTCCCTCGCTCTCGCCTGTCTGCTGCAGCGCCGAAAAATTGACGTGCGCGGTGATGTCCTGTTCTCCCGGACTGTTGAGAACATCGGCGGAAACCCGATGCCGGAGGTATGCGCGCACGGTTCCTGCGCGCCTCTCCGGAACAAGAAACTCGTCTCCGCACATCCCGTAATCAAGTGTCATTAACACGCCGTCCGCCAGTGAGCGAGCCGCCTCACGCCACCAACTGCTGGCGGCAGGCGAGATTTCGGTGGTGAATCCGTCCGGCAGCACAGCGGCAAGTTCTCTTGGAATCTGCGGAGCAAACCCGGCAATATCCGCCCCCAACGGCCCCGTGCGCCACTCAAAACGGGTTGGGGCTGAATCAATGCAGGCGTCCTCTAAAGTCAGTTGGCGTCCACGGAGCCGGAGGCACCGGGAACCGGCAGACCAGAGGTCTGCCCCACAAGGGGGTGACTTGAGATCAATCCCAACCAGCCACTCGTGCCAACTCAGGGATGCCGCATTCCAGCGCAAACGATGCACCGGCATGGCATCCAGCAGTTCGTTGGAAAATAAGATTCCCCGTATCCCCTGCCCCGCCGCAGTGAATTGCCGCAGATCATCCGTCCAACGAACCTTCGGCACAAATTCGCGCAACACGGTTTCCTGCCAGGCTCTGCGAACTGGAGAAGGTTCGACCAGCCAATACTCCAACCGCGAAAAAAGCCGGGGAGTTCGGTCGCGCAGCCAGCTTAGAATATCCGCAGCCAACTGCCCACCATGCGCGCCGACCTCAACCAATTGAGCGCGATTCTGACACTCTCCCTCCTGCTCCAGCCAATCGGCAAACTGTCGCGCAAGCAGACTTCCAAAGAGATTTCCAACGCTCACGCTGGTATAAAAATCGCCGCGTCGTCCGATTTCCGTTTGCTTTTCGTAGTAACCTAACCCGGGCGCGTAAAGCGCCAGTTCCATGAACCGTGAAAAACGAATCGGCCCGGTTTCGATCATTTCCCGCTTGATTTCCTGAGCCAACAAATTCATTCGCTTGCAGTTTGACCCGGTTTTAGTAATAATAGCCAGACATTGGCATCGTATTTTGTAACTCTTCGGGTCAGAAGGAGAAGTTAGCGCCTAGCTGACGCTCTTCGGAAAGAGAAGCACAGATGCCTATGCTATACTTTGAACGGGTAAGAATGTTACTTTTTGCGCCAAGAGCAGGGAACGACTTCGGACGTAGCGAAGACATTCTTGTCTGCCGTTGCGCCGACTTTCCAGTCGGCAAAGCGTCGGTGGCAAGACAACCGATGGAATTACCGACGCGCCCCGCAGGTTGGAAAACCTGCGCAACGGCAGACAAGAATGTCTGCGCTACGTCC
>CAIUEN010000282.1 GCA_903898185.1 uncultured Verrucomicrobiales bacterium | reverse complement strand
TTTCCGGCGAGCGTCAGCAAGCCGCTAATTTCTCCCTCTGGCCTGAACATCTCAAACCAACGTCACACATCTGTCACATCCTTGTTTCCACAACGTCACTTGTCAAGGTAACTCACCTTGGTAAGGTGTGCGAGCTATTGTAATTGCGTACCAGTTGTCCACATGAGTGGAATTGATTGGGCCGCAAGACAACGGCATTAAAAACAATGATTCGTGCATAGGAGAGACAGAAGATGAAGACACACATCCCCCATCAATGGAAACTCGGCGGCGCGGTGGCGTTGCTAACTCTGCTCGGGGCGGCCTCCGCCTCGGCAGATGCGAATAATCAGTTCACGATCGCGGTGATTCCCGATACGCAAAACTACTGTGATATCGCCAGCCCCCAACCGGCGAGCTCACACATCTACCAGGGCGAGATGCGGTATTTGACGAACCAAATGACTGCCCAGAATATCGTGTTTGTAACGCACATGGGTGATGTGGTTCAGCATGGCGATCTGTATGACGATGAATGGCGGCATGCCAAGAGAGCAATGGATATCCTGGCTGCTGCGGGCTTGCCGTTCGCAATGACCCCCGGCAACCACGACTACGACAATTACAGCCACCCTACGGGAAACCGTCCGCTTAAAGGCGCGAACAAGTGGAACCAATACTTTGGCCCGAACTCGTCTTACTTCTCCGGCAAGAGCTGGTTCGGCGGCGCGTTCAGCGATCCGGCCAGCAGCGGGGTTAGCAGCTACCAGACCTTTAACGCTGGTGGCAAGACCTTCCTGCACATCAGCCTGGAAATGGAAGCATCCGATAGCACTCTTGCATGGGCCACAGGCGTGATTACAAACCATAGCGGCATGCCGACCCTTGTTTCCACGCATGAATATCTGAGCTATCAGAACGACGCCAATGGCGTGGCCATGCGTCTCCAAGACGGTTACATGAGCGGCGAGGCGAACAATCAGGCACAGGCCGTCTGGGACAAGTTCATTTCGCAGAACGACCAAATCTTCCTGGTGCTCTGCGGCCACAACTGGAGCAGCACCGTCAACGGCGTATCCGACGGTGAAAACCTGCGTGTCGATAACAATGCCTTCGGACACCCGGTTTATCAGGTGTTGAACGATTACCAGGGTAATACCTTCGACTCCAACGGCACTCCCGGCATCTTTACCGGCGGCGCTGGATGGTTGCGTCTTATGACCTTTGACACCCAAGACCGCACGATCCATTTCAAGACCTACTCGAGCGAACTCAACGAATACGCCGGCGTCCCAGGGGGGCCGACCTTCAACCTGCCTGCGTCCATGTCGGACTTCACACTTGCGATTCCCGACCGGGTGTTCAGCGCTTGGAAATTCGGCGTCATTGACGACACTCAATGGACCTGCCCCTCCGACCCGTCTGGAGAAAATCCAAACCAAGTGCCCGTCTCAATAATAAGCCAGATCAATCCTCAATTCATCAGCGCCGGTGTGAAATTTGTCGTTCAGGTCGGCGATCTGACAGAAAATGGCAACGATGCGGACGAAGCGGCGCGCGCGGAAGCCGCCAAGCCGTTGCTTGACGCCGGGATCGGTTTTTTTCCCATGCGCGGCAATCATGAGACCTACGCCTCGCCTGCCAACAGCTTCGCCATTCCAGCCTTCCAGGCAAACTATCCCCAGACACGGGGTCTGACCAATACATTCGACGCCGTCAACTTCAGCAGCCCGACTTCGGTCAGCACCGACCTGAACGGCATGAGCTACTCCTTCGACTACAACAACGCTCGCTTTGTCATCTTGGATAGCTGGGTAACTCCGAGCAAGCACGTCGCTGCGGCAGGTTACGATTACGGTTACTCCTTCGGCGATCAGCAATCTTGGATCACCGGCCAACTGGACAAGAACGTCCGCGGCGCGCTGCACGCATTCGTCTTCTCGCACCAGCCACTCATCGCTGAAAATCATCAGGACTCGCCCTTTGTTGGCTACACAGACGCCAATCCGGAGATGCAGAACGCCTTCCTGGCCAGCTTGGCGACCAACAATGTAAAGTATTACATCAGCGGCCACGACCACATTCACCAACGCTCTATTATCACCAGCCCGGACGGCAACTCCAAGGTTGAAGAAATCATTGGGGCTTCGGACAGTAGCAAGTTCTATACCCCCAAGGCGACCAATCAGGCCAACTGGTTTGACCAGAAGGCGCGCGAACTGTCTGTTTCTCAGGAACGCTATACCGTCGGTTACTACATCTACACAGTGGACGGACCGCGCGTGACGGTGGACTATTACTCGGACGACCATGGCAACTGGGGATCGGACGCCAATTATCCTGTGACTACGACTGGCGGTGATTTCACTAATCAGGTCAGCCCCATCTTCCACTTCGTCAAGAAGGAAACCTTCGGCTACAGCCTCAACGGTCAATCGTTTTTTGTGGCGCAGGGCCAGACTTACGCCAGCGTCAGTAACAGCATTGCTGCTGGCGGAGGATTCATCGGCACCAGCGCCCAGATTCTCGGCGGCATGAATGCCAGCGCCACCAAGGACGGCAGCTCCCGACCGCTCACCAAGGAAGTCAATACCGGGTGGGCTCGCAATCTGACCGGTTTGGCCAGCGACGTGCTGAGCCTCTGGGGCCTCCAGGAAGTCGGTGCCGCCTCGGCGGATGCTTACGCCCTCTCGTTAAGCTATGATCCAACTCTTGTGACTGCGGAACAGGCCAAGAGCGGCGGGTTCTGCCTCGCCAGCAAGGATGTCAACGGCAACTGGGTCAACGCCGTGACGCTTAACAACGGCGGCGCTCCGCAATTTGTCCTCGGTTCATGGAATGGCAGCTATCCGCTTGGCGCCTATGGCGTCGATACCAACGCCAACACGGTTTGGGCTGTCGTGAATTACCAAGGTAATTTCGCTGCCACATACCTCGCGCCATTCCAGAAGGCCAGTCTTGTCGGGCCAGCCAACGGCGCTACTGTGACCAAAGGCATTCCCACCCTCTCCTGGTCTCCTGTGGCCGGAGCCAGCGGCTACACTGTTGCGCTCATGTTCCCGGGCGGCAACGTCGTGAATTACAGCGTGACCGGCACCACTCTGCCGCTCTCGTTCCCGTTGACCAATGGTGACTATTCTTGGACGGTGACTGCTTCCAACAGCCAGGGCAGCGGGCCCGCTTCCTCCAGCGCCTTCACTCTGAAGCGCACCCCCTCCACCGCGAAATGGAGTTTTGGTGTCATGAGCGACACTCAATGGACTGGTGTTGCGGCCGATCCGGTTAACAACCCGAACAATGTGCCGGTTTCCATTATCAACCAGATCAACCCGCAGTTTATCAGCGCGGGCGTCAAGTTCGTTGTGCAGGTCGGTGACCTGACCGAAAACGGCAACCCTGCCGATGTGGACGTTCGGGCGGCAGCGGCGCAAGCCCTCTATAAGGCGGGCATCGGGTTCTTCCCGCTACGCGGCAACCATGAGAGCGGGCAATTGGCTGCTGCTCGCGTCACCAACGACTTCCCTCAAACACAGGGCTTGGGGACCAACGTGATGGATGCGATCAACTTCACCAGCGCCTTCAATACCTTGGCGGGCTTGAGCTATTCGTTCGATTACAACAACGCCCGTTTCCTGCTTCTTGATCAGTTTACACGGCTGGATGGCAGCGGCACCGACGCAAACAACGACATCGTGGACCAGGTGTCATGGGTTGGCATTACGCTCTCCAATCGCTTGGCGGGCACGCACGCCTTTGTCTTTTCCCACAAGAACCTCATTGGTGAAAATCACACAGACTGCCTGTTCGGAGCCAAGCCATCATCAAACGCTGTTCCCCAGAACCAGTTTATCGGCGCGCTCGCCAACACCGGTGTTCGCTACACCATGAGTGGTCATGACCACGTTTACCAACGCTCGATCATCACCAGCCCGGATACCCTGTCCTCCATACAGGAAATCATCTGTGGCTCGGACAGCTCCAAGTTCTACACTCCGGGAGCCACCAACAGCTCCGGTTTCGACGGTCAGAAATATCGCGAAACCGCCGTGGCTCAGGACCTCTACCGCATTACCTACTACATTGTCACGGTGGACGGCCCGAAAGTCACCGTGGACTACTACGCCAGCGACGAGACATTCCCCGGCGGAAACTCGCCAAACGTCACGCCCACGCTGCATTTCAGCAAGCACGAGACTTTCGGCTACAGCCTCAACGGCGCGGAGTTCCTCGTGCCTCAAGGGCAAGCCTATACGAGAGTTCAAAACAGCATTGCCGCCACCAATGGCTTCTTTGGCACCACCGCCGCCATACTCGGCGGCACCAATGGCAGCACTGTCAATGACTACAATAACCGGCCTCTGACCAAGACGGTGGATACCGCCTGGTCGCTGAGTTCCGGCGGGGCCTTCAGCGATGTGCTCACCTTGGTGGGGCTGGTTGATATCGCGGCGACCCAAACGGACACCATCGCCATATCGCTGAGCTATAACGCCACCGGAGTTACCGACGCCCAGATCGCCAGCGGCCTCTTCTGCTTGGCCACAAAGGACGCCAGCGGCAAGTGGGTCAACGCTGTTGACAAGAACATCGGCGGCGTCAAGACCTTCGTCAATGGTCCTTGGAATGCCTCCTATCCGCTGGGAACCTACGGCGTGGACAAATCCACCGGCGCCGCTTGGGCTGTGGTTGACTACCAGGGCGACTTCGCGGTTGTTCAACTCCCGCCCTCGCTCCAAATATCGACGCCCGACATCAAGGGCAATGTCAATGTGACCTGGCCGACCAGCCTGTTGCCCGGCTACGTGCTTCAATTCAACTCTGACCTGAACACAACAAACTGGGTGCCTGTCAATGGCAACGGCTTCTTTCGTCTGATCAAGCCCTGATAACCCAATAGTCTGAATCACGCGCCCGGCGGGAATGATCTTTCCGACGGGCGTTTTGCGTCTTTAACTCAGCAATTCTCATTATGGCAAGCAAGCAAGAATACCCAATGAATATCCAATATCGAACA
>CAIUEN010000281.1 GCA_903898185.1 uncultured Verrucomicrobiales bacterium | reverse complement strand
GTAAAGTCGGTGTCTTGGGGCACCGGCAACAGGCTTCATCACAGTGTCGAAGACTCGCCTTCGACATAGGCCGAAATGCAACCCCGCTTGGTGAAACGAGCGGGCCTCTTCGTGGTGATGCGTTGCCGCATCTCCCTGGCTGCATTCCCGCGCACACTGGCTGCGCAGTTTAGCTCGTTTCTTCCGGACAGATGCGGATCTGCCCGGGTAGGATTGGGTCACTGACTGGTTTGTTATCACTGACTGCACCGTTTTACTTTCTGATTTGGCATTCTCACTCTACGGTTCGCGCAACCTCGCAGGAAATACCGTGACTTCAGACACAAAAACTCTTGAAGGCACTTTGTCCAACTTAAGCGCCATTCGAGTCAGAGACTCCGTCAACTGGCAGGTCAGAGACCTGCCCCACAAGATTACTTTTTGGTCACGCACCCTGCGGTTTCGCAAGACGGCCCGGATTTGTCGTTTAGGCAGGAACTTAATTTTTTCATCAGACCGCTGTCCTGCATTTCTGTTGTCAGAGCCTCCCAAAAGCATGAAAGAGCGTGAATGCAATGATTTTGATCCACAAGAGCACAAACACCGCCGTCGGCTGATGATGTGCGCAGTGGGTCAAATGCCAGTGTTGGGTGAGTTCGCAAAAGGCATTGTTCTCTATCTTCCAGCGCAGATGCCCAATATCCCGAATCACAGCCCCATCATATCCATTCAAATCCCCAGCCACAACCCAGAACCAGTTCAGAACCAGTTCTGTTCTTTTTCCCGCGACTTCCACTCTTTGCCCACCCTCTGTTGCTCATTCCAGCGTTCCCTCACTCGCACCACCCGAACTGGCTCCTTATGGGTGTCGCTAAAACGTAACGCGTAATGAAAATTGCTGTCTTTTTCCGGTTGCATCAAGACGCAAATCAATAGAGGATAAACACATGCGCTTGCGGACCTTTCTGATCCTATCTATTGGATTGAACATGGTGCTTTTCGCCTGCTGGTATCATTCCAGCAGGCCAGCCTATTCCACAGTGGATACAGCATCTCCCGAAACCAACGAGCCATCCAGACCACGGGTCAATGTGGTGATGCGGACCCAGACTTTCAATTTCACCTGGCACGAGGTCGAATCGGCGGATTACGTCACTTATATTCGTAACCTGCGGGCGATTGGCTGCCCTGAACAGACCATTCGGGATATTATTGTGGCGGATGTGAACCAGCTTTATTCGCACCGGCGGGCAACAGAAGTCGTGGCCGCCGACCAGCAATGGTGGCGCTCAGAGCCTGACCGCAACCTGATCAAAGAGGCGGTGGAGAAAATGAAATCGCTTGACGCCGAGCGCAAGTCGCTTTTGACCAAACTCCTGGGTCCGGGTTGGGACGCCGACCTCAACGCCATTCTCCCAGCCGTTCGTACCATCATCAGTTTAACCGGACTTGTTCTTGGGGATCTGCCTGCTGCCACCAAACAAGGCGTCTTCAACATCGCCATGAAGATGCAGGAGAAGATTGATGCTTACCAGGATGCGCAACGTCAACAAGGCAAGCCCGTTGATCCGCTCGAAATGCTTCGCATTCGCGAGGCATCTCGCTCGGAGCTTGCGGCTCTTCTCGATCCCAGCCAGATGGAGGAGTTTCTGTTGCGCTATTCGCAAACAGCCAAGGATCTTCGCGATGAATTGCGGGGACTTAACCCAACGCCGGAAGAATTTCGGGCTCTATTTCGCGCCCGTGACCCGCTCGATTCCCAGACCGACCTTTATTACACAGGCACTGATGCCGAAGCATTGAAGCGCCGGGAGGAACTCCAGAAAAAGCGCGATGAGTCGATTCAGACCGCGCTCGGGCCAGAGCGGTACGCCGAATACAAGTTGAATCTCGATCCCACATTCCAGCAGGCAAGATCCACCGTCGAAGGACTTGGTTTGGAGGCCGACAAGGTGCTTCCGATGTACGAAATCAATCGCCTGACCAGCTCTGAAATGGACCGCATCCGAGCCGATGATTCATTGACGCTTGAGGAAAAAGTGGACGCCTTGGCTGAGGCGCAGGTCGATCAGCAAAAATCAATTCAACAAATTCTGGGCGACAAAGCCTTTGAACGCTGGCTGATCGGTGGAAAACTGCGCAAGTAAGGGAACCATTGGCAGGTGCCAACTCCCCAACCCGTGCGCATCTTTTCTACTTCAATGTTCAACAAATGAAAAGCCTGGCCGAAATCCGTGCGACACTAGCCTGAATTTCCACGGGAAAGAGTTCGACTAAGTCTTGAGCTGTTTTTGAGGGCCATTATAGGTTGTTAAGCGTAGCGGCAGGTTATTCCACCAAGGGACCGGAACTGGTTTATCCATTAAACCCGAGGCCAGGATGATGGGCAGATGTGCCCTGCGATGAAAACTAACGACAACCTCTTTTTGCGTCACTTCAATATCAGCGGGCAT
>CAIUEN010000280.1 GCA_903898185.1 uncultured Verrucomicrobiales bacterium | reverse complement strand
CCGAAGGGCAGATAAATACTCAAGGCATCCAACTTCTGTCCCAAAGCGGCGCTCGAATTCGAGAATGGTCTTCGGATAATCTTCCAGCATCCATTACTACTACAGGTTGTGGTTGGTTGCGTCAATAGGATAGCCATGCTGTGTAAATCTGCGTTATCTGCGGATTACTCTCTTTTTTTCAATTTCATGTTTACTCCTGTCACTCCGTTGTTAATATCCGCCACCAGCAATGAAAAAGATTGATGCGATTATCAAACCGTTCAAACTTGAAGAGGTCAAGGAAGCGCTGGCTGGCGTGGGTGTCCAAGGGATGACTGTCACCGAGGTCAAGGGATTCGGACGCCAAAAGGGGCATACCGAGATCTACCGGGGCAGCGAATACACAGTGGACTTCCTGCCGAAAATCAAAATTGAAATCGTCATCTCCGATGTCCAAGTCGGTCCGGCCATTGAGGCCATTGTTAAAGCCGCCAAAACTGGCAAAATTGGCGACGGCAAAATCTTCGTGAGCGATATCGAGCAAGTCGTTCGCATACGCACACAGGAGACCGGCGATCAGGCAATTTAACCGGGGCAAACGACTGTCCTGAGAACAGAGACAGCCTTTTCCCCAATCTACCGCATAACCACTAACCCATGAGCACTCCAAAACAAGTAATTGAACTGGCCCAAAAGAAAGAGGCCAAAATGGTTGACGTGAAATTCGTCGATACTTTCGGAACCTGGCAGCACTTCAGCGTGCCCATTCGCGAATTGACCGAAGAGGTTTTCGCGGACGGATTCGGCTTTGACGGCTCCTCCATTCGTGGATGGAAATCCATTGAAGCCTCGGACATGCTGGCCATGCCCGATCCCAACACTGCTTTCATCGACCCGTTCTGCGAAGTGCCGACACTCTCGCTGACCTGCACCATTGCCGAGACCGGCACCAAGGAACTCTACAACCGCGACCCTCGCGGCATCGCCCGCAGAGGCGAGCAGTATCTCGAATCCACCGGCATTGCCGACCAGGCGGTCTTTGGTCCCGAAGCCGAGTTCTTCATCTTCGACAACGTCCAGTTCGATCACAAGACCAATGGCACCTTCTACAGCGTTGATTCTGAAGAAGGCGCTTGGAACACCGGCCGGGATGAAATGCCCAACTTGGGAAACAAGATCCGCTATAAGGAAGGTTATTTCCCGGTCGCCCCAACCGATCAACAGCAGGACATCCGCACCGAGATGGTTCTGGTGATGGAGGAGCTGGGCATGCATATCGAACGTCAACACCATGAGGTGGCGACCGCCGGTCAGGCTGAAATCGATTTTCGATTCGACACCTTGGTCAAGACCGGCGACAACATGATGCTCTTCAAGTATTGCGTCAAAAATGTTGCTCGCAGACATGGCAAGACTGTCACATTCATGCCAAAACCGCTCTTCGGAGATAACGGTTCGGGGATGCACACCCACATGAGCCTTTGGAAGAAGGGCAAACCGTTGTTTGCGGGCAAGGAATATGCGGGATTAAGCCAGATGGCCCTCTGGTACATCGGCGGCGTCCTCAAACACGCCAAAGCTCTCTGCGGCATCTGTAACCCGACCACCAACTCTTATAAGCGCTTGGTGCCCGGCTACGAAGCGCCGGTTAACCTGGCTTACAGCGCCCGCAACCGCTCGGCTGCGATCCGCATCCCGACCTTCAGTGAAAACCCGAAGGCCAAGCGCATCGAGTATCGCCCACCGGATCCCGCTTCCAACATCTACCTGACCTGCACCGCCCTGATGATGGCTGGTCTGGATGGCGTTCTCAACAAAATCGACCCTGGCGAACCGATGGATAAGAACATCTACGAGTTGCCGCCCGAAGAGTTGAAGAAGATCCCCAACGTCCCCGGCAGCCTCGGCGAAGCCTTGGACGAACTGGAAAAAGACCACGAATTCCTGCTCAAGGGCGACGTCTTTACAAAAGACTTCCTGGAAATGTGGGTCAGCCACAAGCGCAAAGAGCATGATGCCTTGCGCCTGCGCCCGCATCCCTATGAATTCTTCTTGTATTATGACGTTTAGGATCTAGTTTTTTCGCGGAAAAGGCGCCCGTTTTCGGGCGCCTTTTCTGTCTAAAAATTGCGCGAACACCTTGTTTTATAACGGGTTTTACAGGGTTGTGAATAACTTGTGAATAAATGTTAATACATTGTCCTCGTGTTAAACTGAGACTTTATCTAAAAACACAGGCCATTGGTTTGAATGACCGACATAGTTGCGATGAGAACAGGAAAAAATAAATGCTTGATGATGCAAGTTAGATGCAAGCGCCTGATTACAAGCAATTTACATAGGCATTTTGGAACGTGTTGCGGGCGTGTGATATTTTTGTGTCGTTTTCAAGCGAAAATATTGCGTCAACCGCGATTTTCGACCAGCTATAAGGTGATAACAGAACCTGCTGCGCATGCTGGTGAATAAACTGTGCCAACTCAGGTCTTTGGCGCAAAAAAAACAAAATGCAACCCACAGTCGATAGTATTTGGCTTTCAGCGCAGCAATCGCTGCGCTTGTTGAACCAGGATCTTTACAATCTCTGGTTTCAGTCGATTCGAGCCGTCGCGCTGGAGAACGATACGTTAGTTCTTGAGGTGGTTGATGATTTTACCGAACTGTGGCTCAAAAACAACTACATGGATCTGATTCGGGATGTGCTTATGCAAGCATCCGGGCGGGAGCTGAAAGTTCAGTTCAACATCGCTGCCCCCACTCTTACGAGTGCATCGGGCGACGATTCGGATGCCGATAAAGCCAACGCCCAGCAGGCTGCTGAAAAGGTCGAGACAGAAACAGCGAACAACAGTGTTCAGCGTGAAAGTCCGTTCAACCCCAAGAACACCTTCGAAACCTTCGTGGTGGGAGAAAACAATAAACATTCACAAGCGGCGGCCCAAGCAGTTGCCCAAGCGCCCGGCAAATCGTTTAACCCGCTTTTCCTTTATGGCGGAGTTGGACTGGGAAAAACCCATCTGCTTCACGCCATTGGCCAGCATGTCGCAGCCACCAAGAAAGGCGTCCGCATCGCCTTTCTTTCCTCTGAAAAATTTACCAACGAATACATCGACGCCATCCAGAATAACAACTTGGTAAAGTTCCGGCGCAAATATCGTCAGACCGACGTGCTCCTCATTGATGACATTCAGTTCCTGGCGGGCAAAGAACGCATTCAGGAAGAGTTTTTTCACACGTTCAATGCCCTGCATGAGGCCCACAAGCAGATCGTTCTCACATGCGATCGCCCTGCCAGCGAAATCCAAAACCTTGAACAGCGCATGGTTTCCCGCTTCGAATGGGGCTTGGTTTCCGAAGTGCAAGCCCCCGACGTCGAAACCCGTCTGGCCATTCTGCGCAAGAAAGAAAAGGCTATGGGCGTCGAGTTACCTGATGAAATCATTGATTTCCTGGCCAGCCGGATTCGCACCAATATCCGCCGACTTGAAGGCGCGCTGATCCGCGTCACTTCGCTCGCGTCGTTGACCGGCAAGAAACTTACTCTGCAGGTGGTCGAAGGACTTCTCCGTGAAGTTCTCCACGAAGAAGGCCGCCTCACGGTCAACATTGATACCATCCAAAAGCGCGTGGCCGAGCATTATGATATTCGCCTTGCCGACATGACCAGCAAGCGCCGTCCCGAAAACATTGCGTTTCCGCGCCAGGTTGCCATGTACCTCTCCCGGCAAATGACTGAAAGTTCGCTCAACACCATTGGCGAAGCCTTTGGCGGCCGCGATCATGGCACCGTCCTGCATGCCTGTCGCTTGGTGAAGGATCGCATGAGCGTCGATGCCACAGTTCGCCAAGTTGTCAGCTACCTCGAAAAACAACTGCAGCGATGAACATTTGTAGTTCAAGTAGCATAGGCATCCTTGCCTGTGCCCCTCTTTCCGGCGAGCGTCAGCGAGACGCTAATTTCTCCCTCCAGAACAACTGCAGCGACGAACCTTTGTATTCAAGTAGCATAGGCATCCTTGCCTGTGCCCTTCTTTCCGGCGAGCGTCAGCGAGCCGCCAATTTCTCCCTCCGAACAATTACGAATAAGTGAGCGTCATTGAAGTCCAAGGTCTGACCAAGAGCTTCCGCACCTACAAAAAAGAGCCTGGGTTTGTCGGCGCGGTGCATGGACTGTTTCATCGGCGCTTTGAACAAACCATCGCCGTGGACAGCGTCAGTTTCACGGTCGAAGAAGGCGAACTGGTCGGCTTTTTGGGTCCCAATGGCGCTGGAAAAACGACCACGCTCAAAATGCTCTCCGGCCTGCTCTATCCAAGTGCCGGCACAGCGCGCGTGCTCGGCTACACTCCTTGGGAACGCAAGGACGGCTATCGTCGCCAATTTGCCCTGTTACTGGGTCAAAAGAACCAACTCTGGTGGGATCTTCCGGCCCGCGAATCCCTCGAACTCAACGCCAGGATTTACGGCATCCCGCAAGCCGACGCTCAGCGGTGGGTTTCGGAATTGACCGAAATGCTCCAAGCGCAGGACAAACTGGACGTGATGGTGCGCGAACTTTCGCTGGGCGAACGCATGAAGATGGAACTTATCGCCGCCCTCCTGCATCGGCCGAAAATCCTTTTTCTCGATGAGCCTACGATCGGCTTGGACGTTGTCTCCCAAAAGATCGTTCGCGAATTCCTGCGCGAATATAATACCCGGCAAAAAACAACCATCCTGCTCACCAGCCATTACATGGCCGACATCCAGGAACTCTGCCGACGGGTCATCATAATTGATCATGGCCGCATTTTCTTTGACGGCCAGTTGAGCGAGATCATTGATCGCTTCGCCGACTCGAAAATCGTCACGATCTCCTGGCAAACCGGTTTCCCCGCCTTCGATCCCAAGCGTTACGGCGAGGTGCTCCAGCAGAGCCCTAATCGCCTTCAACTCAAGATCAAACGCGACCAGGTCATCTCCGCATGCAAACACCTCTTGGACGAAGTGCCCGTGAACGATATCGACATCAAAGAAGTCCCCATCGAAGAAGTCATCCGCCAAATCTTTGCCAGGCACGCATAATTTGTCACTTCTCAGCAGTTACGAGAGAAAACTGAAAACTGGCAAGCTTCCTCCCTTTCATCTAATCTCCACCCCATGCTAAAGAAGCTAACCCAACAAGCAGACAGCGGCGATTCCCTCTCCGACCACGATGTTTCTTTGGCGGTACAGGCATTGGTCGATGAACTGGTGTCCGTCGAAACCAAAGCTGATTTTCTGACCGCGCTCGCTCGAAAAGGTGAAACCTCGGACGAAATTGCCGCATTTGTGCGTGAACTTCGCGCCAAATCGGTTCAACCTCCCATCGACGCCAAAACTCGATCTGGCGAAATTTTGGATGTGGTTGGCACCGGCGGCGATCATGTCAACACCTTCAATATTTCCACTGCTGCGGCAATCATCGCAGCCGCCGCCGGGATCACCGTTGCCAAGCACGGCAACCGCGCGATCACCTCACGTTGCGGCAGCGCCGATGTACTCGAAGCCTTGGGCATCCGTACCAACCTGCCCCCCGAACAAGCGGCGCAGTCGTTGGCCGAGCGCCAATTCGCGTTTTTCTTCGCCCCCTCTTACCATCCGGCATTCAAACACATCGGACCGGCTCGCAAACTCTGCGCCGAGCGCGGCCAGCGCACCCTTTTCAATTACTTGGGCCCCCTCCTCAACCCGGTAAGGCCAAGCGCCATGCTCGTCGGAACCGCTCGCCCCGAACTTTGCAGCCCGATGGCCCGTGTGTTGCAATCCTTGAGCGTCCGCCGCGCAATGGTAGTCTGCGGCTCGGTTGACGACCGTTATTTGGACGAGCTTTCCATCTTCGGTGACACGACTGTGGCCGAGTTCTACCAAGAGCACGGGATTTCGGCTTCTGTCCTGAAATCCTCAATATTCTCCATCGCACCCGCCACCCTCGAAGACGTGGCGGGAGGCAATCCCCAAACCAACGCGCAGATCATCCGCAGCCTCTTCAGCGGCACCGAGCGCGGGCCAAAACGGGATGCGATCCTCCTCAATGCCGCCGCCGCGCTGTTTGTCGGAGGTGCCACGCGCTCTATATGCGAAGGATGGGACTTGGCCGCAGACATAATCGACAGCGGCAAGGCCGCGGTCAAATTGAGCGACTTGGCCAAACCACTTCACTGAATGGCAAACATTATGCGATAGAAAGTTCGGCTCGATATATGGACATCACTCTTCTCCCTCTGACGTAAATATATCTTGAACGAGTAGAATGTTACTTTTTGCACCAAGAACAATGAACGATCTTACCCAGCAATTTTCATAGTGCATTTGGCCCCCACTTTATTATTGGAGATTGTCTATTCGTCTCAATTCTTTAGGTTTTCTGATGACGCGGGCAATGACGTCGTTGAGAGCTGTCCACTCATAAGGTTTGTTCAAGAATGCGTGAGGCAGTTCGGAATGATCGCCTGCCATCACTTGAGCCTCGCTGTAGCCGCTGGACAGAATTATCCGAATTCCGGGAGAAAGCTTGCGCAAGGCGGTCAATGTCTCCCAGCCATTCATGCGGGGCATGGTCAGGTCACACAGGACGCACCCGATTTCGTCATGATGCAGCTTGAAGACTTCCACAGCATCAACCCCATCGTATGCTTCAAACACCGTGAAACCTGTTCGCCTGAGCACAATCGCAACCGCTTTTCGCAAGGATGGCTCGTCATCGACCACCAGCACAGCGCCTCCCCCTGCCGTTCGCGGGGCTTGGGCCGCTGACACCGGCTTGAGGGCGACAGATTCAGCCGACAGCGGTAAAAAGACACGGAAGACGCTTCCGCGCCCCGCCTGACTTTCCACCGTGACGCACCCGCTATGCGCGCGCACAATCCCCAAGACCACAGACAGACCAAGGCCGCGTCCTGTGAATTTGCTGGAGAAAAACGGGTCGAAGATTTTTTCAATATCCTGATCCGCGATCCCGCACCCTCCGTCGGCCACTTCCAGACTGGCGTAGTCACTGGGTTGAGGCTTCCAATCAATTGGAAAACGGTTTACAGTGGGGATATTCGCTGAGGGAACAGTCTTGACAGTCAGACGAATAACGCCCCGCATCTCACCCATAGCCTCCCAAGCATTAGCCCGACTTTCGCTACTGGCACCGGTTTTTAACTATTTTTGGTGTTTTGGGAGTTGAGTTACCTGGGAGAGTCGAGTGATTTAAGCCCAGATTTGCGTTTGGTGCAGACCCACCCCCTTTTCGGCCTCTGGGCGGCAGT
>CAIUEN010000279.1 GCA_903898185.1 uncultured Verrucomicrobiales bacterium | reverse complement strand
TGTCTGCCGTTGCGCCGACTTTCCAGTCGGCAAAGCGTCGGTAGCAAGAAAACCGATGGAATTACCGACGCGCCCCGCAGGTTGGAAAACCTGCGCAACGGCAGACAAGAATGTCTGCGCTACGTCCGAAGATCTGGCGCAAAAAGTAACATTCTTACCCGTTCAAAGTATCCCAGCATGCTGCCGCGCGATTGGATTCCTTATCGTTCTGGTAATTCTCGACCGCCAATCGGGCAGGAACCTTTCATTGCGAACCTCAATTCCTCGAATTCTCCCATGTATCCTTGACGCATGGCTGCTTTTCTCGAAACTTGTGGCCGATAATGAATTTGAACGCGCCATGGGAATCGGAGGAATGTTTTCCGGAAAAACCGGCGACATCGGATTTTGGTTATCTGGAGAGAAACAAACTGGTTCCATGCACACGCGAGGAATTGATCGAACGATGCGCCGGGCTGAAGCGTCCAGAGATTGAATTGGTTTGGCACTCGGACGCGCCGAGGCTGGTTCCGGTTTGGACGGTTGGTTTCTTGGGAGACGCTCTTCTGATCCGTGAGAAGACCGTGCTCAAGCAAAACAGGAGGGTGGCGGCATTCAACGTTCTGATTCTTTTCGTTTTTTGGGCGTTGGCGCACGGCCAAAAAGGATCGGTGGTGTTGGTTGTGTTCTTTGGACTATTCTTTGGCGTTTTGCCACTTTACCAGAGTTGGCGCGATCTTCGACGCATTGACCATGTTCGATGGGACACCACGACCGCAGCAACGTCGTTTGACCGCTATGCGGCGTGGGTCGAAACACGTTCGGATACGATGACGCGTCTGCTCCTGGGTATCATCACGCTGGTTGGAATTCTTCAGGTTGTCGCGGGGTATCGGCTCAGGCCGCATGGAGCGGGTATTGAGATGCCATCGATCATGCTGGCGGGGTTGATCAAAGAATCGGTGCGGCACGGAGAATGGTGGCGGCTGTTCACCGCGCCGTTGCTGCACGGCAGCTTGGTGCATTTTATTTTCAACGCCACGGCTTTGTTTGGCTTGGGGCGTCTGACCGAAGCGCTGGCCGGGAGAGCTCGCTTGGCGATGGTGTTTGCTCTGTCAGCGCTTGGCGGAAGCCTCTTCAGCCAATTGGCGATGCCGAATACGGCGTCGGTGGGGGCTTCGGGTGGGTTGCTTGGACTGATTGGATTCCTGATGCTGTTGGGCTATCGGCGAAAGGCGTTGCTGCCGCCGGGATTTCTCAAAGTGTTTGTGATGAATGTTGCCTTGGTGGCTGTAATGGGTATCGCGGCGCGGTCAATAGTGGACAACGCCGCTCACTTCGGCGGGTTTGCCGCAGGCGTGGCGATTGCCGCGTTCACGGTTCCTCGCCAAGGGGGGCTGCCGGTGTCGGACACCCGTACGTCCAATATCTCAGGCATTTTATCCTTCGGCAGCATACTTGGGTTTGCTTTGGTCGCAGCAGGCAAGATGTTTGGGAAGTTCTGAGGTAACTATTTCAGGTCCGAGGGGAAAATTAGCGACTCGCTGACGCTCGCCGGAGAGAGGGGCACAGGCAAGGATGCCTATGCTACAGAGTAGTTATGTTCTGAAATTTGCGCTATTCTCAGACGCATGACGGATGAGATTTTTGACATTGTTGACGAGAACGACCGGGTGATTGGCCGCCGACTGCGGCGCGACGTTCATCGGGACGGCGATAAACACCGTGCCATTCATGTGCTGGTTTTCAATTCGCGCGGGGATGTTTTTCTTCAGAAACGCTCCATGAGCAAGGATACATGTCCCGGCGCGTGGGATTCATCGGCTTCGGGGCACTTGGATTGCGGTGAGGATTATGACGCCTGCGCGATCCGGGAAGTGCGCGAGGAAATAGGACTTGTCCTGCAATCAGCTCCACAACGCCTCTTCAAAATCGACGCCCGCGAGGAAACAGGCTGGGAGTTTGTCTGGGTTTACAGGTGCGAGTCCGAAGGGCCATTCGTGCTTCACCCGGAGGAGATTGAACGCGGCGGCTGGTTCACTCCGGCTGAAGTCACACAGTGGATGGCAAAAAGGCCGCAAGACTTTGCCAGCGGGCTGATATTAATTTGGAAACGGCTGCATGCCGTCTGATCTAAGAGGCGGGCAAATAACCGCAGAGGCGCAGAGGCGCGGAGAGAAGGAAGCCATGCATTATTTTTT
>CAIUEN010000278.1 GCA_903898185.1 uncultured Verrucomicrobiales bacterium | reverse complement strand
TGTGCCTTTTTATCTTGTGAGTGTAGCCCCAACCTCACAATATCTGGCTGGTTATTCAGCTTCTTTGTGGGGGATGATTTTCACAGGTCTGATGACCTGCCTCGTCATTATGGTGATCTTCATCATTAAGAGCTTGTTAGAGCAGTCGAAAATGTACGGTCAACTCGAAGAAGCTCGCAATAGTCTGGAGATTCGGGTCAGGAAACGGACTAGTGAACTTGGTGATACGAATCTGCGGCTGCAAGGAGAGATCAAGGAACGGTCACGCATTGAGGAGTCCTTGCGAGAGAGTGAAGCACGCTACCGAGAGCTTTTTGAACACGCTTCGGACCTCATTTATACCCTTGATCTCGAAGGCAATTTCATCTCGGTAAATAGTATTGTCCGATCGCTGTTAGGTTATACAGCCGACGAATTCTTGACCCTGAATTTTCGTGACATTGTTGATCCCCAATCTCTACAAAACACCGAAGAGAATTTCCTTAGGAAAGTCCGAGACGGGGTTGAAACCACGGGACCATACGAAATCCTGGTTCGTACCAAGGAGGGGACTTTCGTGTGGCTTGAGGTCACGAGCCGTATTATTATGCAAGAGGGGAGTCCTGTGGGGATTCATGGCATAGCTCGAAACATCACCCTGAGGAAAGAATTTGAAGCTGAGGTCCACGAAGCCCAGATGAAATACCAGTCTTTGGTGGAAGCATTTGACGGGGTGATTCACATCTCTTCCCCGAACTTCGAGATTGAGTTCGCCAACCAACGCCTCATCGACCGGACCGGATACGACCCGGTAGGGGAAAAATGCCATGAGGTTCTCCACGGCCTCAACGAGGTCTGTCCCTGGTGCATATATGAGAACGCTTCCCGCGAAGAAACATTTCGCCGTGAGCGTTTCAGCCCAAAGGACAATCGCTGGTACTACGTGGTCAGTTCACCCATGGTTCATCAAGATGGGAGCATGTCCAGGATATTCTTGATGCAGGATATAGATGAGCTAAAAAGGTCCGAAGAAGAAAGAGAAAACCTAAGTCAACAGCTTGTCCAAGCTCAAAAGATGGAGGCAGTCGGGACATTAGCCGGTGGCATAGCGCACGATTTCAACAACCTGCTTCAAGTGGTCCTAGGATATTCCCAATTGCTTCTCGTTAAGAAGAGTCCAAACTCTCCTGAATACGATAATGTCAAGAAGATCACTGTGGCTGCTCAACATGCGGCTGACCTGGTAAAAGGTTTGCTCGCGTTCAGCAGAAAGGCAATAACTCGGCCACGTCCACTTGACCTCAACCATGAGGTTACGGAGGTGAAAAGCCTGCTTGAACGCACGATTCCCAAAATGATTAAGATTGATCTGCGGTTGGAAGAGGATCTGTCCGTCATCCATGCCGACCCTGGCCAGATTGAACAGATTCTCATGAACCTCGGAGTCAATGCCAGAGATGCTATGCTGGACGGCGGTGTACTGACTATCGAAACGAGCAATGTACTTCTGGACCAGGACTACACCAGGAACCACATTGGTGCAAAGCCCGGTCGTCATGTAATGCTCTTGGTTTCAGATACAGGCCAAGGTATCGACAAAGAAACTCTTGAGCACATCTATGAACCTTTCTATACCACCAAAGATGTTGGTAAGGGTACGGGTCTCGGGCTGTCCATGGTCTATGGTATAGTCAAACAGCATGACGGTTACATCAGTTGTGAAAGCCAACCCGGTCACGGAACAACGTTTCGGATTTATTTCCCGTCAGTGGAAAAGGAAGAGGAAGAGCATGAGCAGGTTGATGTCTCCAGCCCTCCGGGCGGCTTTGAAACCCTTCTTATGGTAGAGGATGAAGAGGTCGTAAGAGAACTGGGATCGGATTATCTGCGCCAAGCCGGGTACACAGTGTTAACCGCATCTAATGGAAGAGAGGCACTGGATGTCTATCTAGAAAAGCAGGCAGACGTTTGTCTCGTGCTTCTGGACCTCATCATGCCGGAGATGGGCGGTCGGAAGTGTTTCAAGGAGCTTCTGAAAATCAATCCTAAAGTGAAAGTCCTCATAGTCAGCGG
>CAIUEN010000277.1 GCA_903898185.1 uncultured Verrucomicrobiales bacterium | reverse complement strand
CTGATCGAGATCAATTCGGTTCGCGATCACGTTCATATTCTCTTTGCGCAATCGAAGAATCACGCGCCGTCGAAAATTGTTGCGGAGGTCAAGGCGGCACTTTTACCGCTTACCAACAAACCCGCCCCCTCTGCGACTGCAGAGAGGGCGGGTGAATTCAGGTACGGACAGGTCAAGTGCCGACGCTGACCAGTTCTTCGTTGGTGGCGACGTTGACGATCTTGAACTGCTCGGCGTGGAACGAAGGCTCGGGCCGGAACGAGAGTTTGCCGAAATAGCGTTTTTCCATTTCGATGATCAGCTTCTCGTCTTCGTTGCGCAGACGTTCAAGCACGGTCGGGTGGACGGCGATGCGCAGTTGGAAGTCCGATTCGTCGCGCGGGCGTTTCTTGAGAATCTCGTTGAGCTTGCGTTGGATTTCAACGCTCATGGTGACGGCGCTCTTGACCATGCCGCGGCCTTTGCAATACGGGCAGTCATCATAGACGGCGGAGCGGACGCTCTCGGAGTGACGCTGGCGGGTCATTTCCATCAGGCCGAGTTGTGAGATCGGCAGGACGTGGGTCTTGGCCCTGTCGCGGCGCAGACCTTCCTTGACGCGCTGATAGACTGATTGCTGGTCGCGACGGCTCTTCATGTCGATGAAGTCCAGCACGATCAACCCGCCCATGTTCCTCAGGCGCAATTGGCGGCAGATTTCATCGCTGGCCTCGATGTTCACGCGAAGAATGGCCGATTCCTGGTCCTTGCCTCCTTTGTGGCGTCCGGTGTTGACGTCGATGGCTACGAGCGCTTCGGTTTCGTCAATGACAATGTAACCGCCACTCTTGAGGAGCACCTGGCGTGAGAAGGCATTCTCGAGTTGGCGTGAGATGTTGAAGCGATCGAAGATCGGCTGGTGCTCGATGTAGAGTTTGATTTTTTCCAGCGAGCGAGGCGAGATTTTGCCGATAATCGCGCGCATCCGATCATAGGCGTGGGAGCTGTCAACGACCACGCGATCGACATCCTCGGTGAGAAAGTCGCGGACCGTTCGCTCGATCAGATCGGGTTCCTGGAAGACGCAACTGGCTGGGCCTTGGGATTTGATCTTGTCCTGGATTTCGCGCCACTGCTCCAGGAGCAGGGCAATGTCGCGAATGAAATAGCGCTTCTGCTGGTTTTCACCGGCGGTGCGCATGATGACGCCCATGCCTTCGGGAAGAGGCAGTTCGCGCAGGATTTTCTTCAGGCGCTGGCGTTCCTCTGGATTCTCGATTTTGCGCGAGATGCCGCTCTGATCGGAATTGGGCAGGAGAACCAGGTAACGGCCCGGCAGCACCAAGTTGGTTGAGACGCGGGGGCCTTTGGTGCCGATGGGGCCTTTGGTGACTTGGACGACGATATCGCTTCCCGGCGGATAGAGGCGGGGGATGTCCTTTTGCGTGATGCGGGGGCGGTCGCGTTTGCGACTTTCCCGTTCAACGATCTCGACGCCATTGTCGAAACCGGTGGGAACGATATCCCAGTAGTGCAGGAACGCGTTTTTCTCGAAGCCGATATCGACAAACGCCGCCTTCAATCCGTCTTCGAGATTGCGAACCTTGCCCTTGAAGATGCTGCCGACCAGGCGCTCTTCGGTGGTGCGCTCAATGGTGAACTCCTCAAGTTTGCCTTCTTCGATCACCGCGACGCGGGTCTCAAGGGATTCGGCATTGATGATGACTTCCTTTTGCGTGTTGGTTTCGGGCTTGATGAGTCGATTGACTTTCTTGATAACCCGGTTGGCCGCCTGTTTGATTCTGTCCACGAACCCTTGTGGCGGACGTTCGGCGAGGGTCACCGTTTCGTATTTCTCTTCCTTGACCTCTTCGGGCACATCGGCGTGAGGTTCGCGGAAATCCGCTCTTTTGCCGCGCTCGGGCTGTTCATCGTCGTTCTGGTTACGTGCGGCGCGACGGTCGGGTTGGCGGTGTGGCTTGGTGGCTTCCGGCTCCGGCGGCAGTCCAGCCGCAGCGTTTTCGGCCCGCTCGATTTCCTGCTGGTGCCGGGACTGGTCATATACCACTTCGGGTTTGCTCTCGCCGGTTACTTCAGCCCGGGCTTCCACTGCGTTGCGGTTTGACTTTTGGCTTTGGCCAATGCCGCCCGCGGGACGGAATCTCATTCCGCCGCGCCGCTTGTGCGAAAAATTTCTATCACTCATAAACTAATAGGACCTCCGATAAATATGGACGTTGTGCAGGATGCCAATGGCGATCAGCGAGCAAACCACCGAAGATCCGCCATAACTTAGAAGCGGCAGTGGTATGCCCGTCACAGGCATCAAGCGAATGTTCATTCCGATATTGATAAAGACGTGGCTGAACAACAGGGTAACCACGCCAATTGCCATCAATTTGCCAAGGCGATCGCGCGCCTGGCTGGCGATTTTGATCCCGCTGAAAAGGAGCACTGTATAGAGCGTCAGGATCACGACGCTGCCAATGAAACCTTCTTCTTCGGCAATCACCGAGAAGATGAAATCGTTATGTGCTCCGGCCTGCGGCAGGAATCCCAACGAATATTGGGTTCCCTGACGCCATCCCTTTCCCGTCAACCCTCCCGAACCGACCGAAATAAGCGCCTGTTCAACGTTGTATGACTTTTTTCCGACCTGGCGGATATGCTCCTTGCGGGCTTCGGGCGAGGCGTCTTGCGGAAGCGAACTCCGCCCGAAGTAAGTCAATACACGGTCCCGCTGGTAGGACTTGATAAACGGCACATATTGCGGCGGCAAAAACAAAATCCCTGCCACCACCAACGCTGCAAACAACAGCCCCACGCCCGCCAATCGCACCAGAAACCTCTGGGGCACTCCGGCCACGAACATCATGACCAGGCTTACGGGCGCCAATACCACTGATGACCCCAAATCCGGCTCAATCGCAATCAAAGCAAACGGCAAGGCCGTCAGCCCCAAGGCTGTCCAAAAGACGTTGCTCTGGCGCAGTTCCTCCATCGGACGACTCAGGTAATTGGCCAGCATCAAAATAAAACCAATCTTCGCAAATTCAGAGGGTTGCAGGTTGAAATTGAATCCAAGGTTGATCCATCGCTTGGCGCCATACCTGCCCACCCCCACAATCATAACCGCGACCAGCCCCAAAATTGTAGCCCAATAAATGACAGTGGACCAACGGGCCAGCATGTTGTAGTCCATCGAACAGACCACCAGGGCCGCCGTGATTCCGACCGCGTAGAAAACAATCTGGCGCACGTAAATCTGCTTGTACCACGGCCCCGGATTTCCGCCACCCGCAGCCGATGCGCTAAAGATGAACAACGCCCCGACAATCATCAGCCCCACCGCAGCCAGCGCCAATTGCCAGTCGCGGTCTAT
Organism: uncultured Verrucomicrobiales bacterium; assembly: GCA_903898185.1. Taxonomy (GTDB): domain Bacteria; phylum Verrucomicrobiota; class Verrucomicrobiia; order Limisphaerales; family Palsa-1400; genus CAIUEN01. The sequence goes on along the minus strand of CAIUEN010000277.1, from coordinate 15,702 downwards.
GGTTTTGTCGTTGAGGTTTCGTTCGAACATGTTCAATTCAAAGCCAGCGGAGTCTGGGCGCGAACAAGTGACTGTTCGCTTTTCACCAATGCTTCATAGACCTTCTGAGCGATCGGCGCGCAGTAGGTTCCACCATAAACGGCAATGCCAGCTTCAACCATGACAATAACGGCATAGCGGGGATTCTCATACGGCCCATACGAAGCAAACCAAGTGACATGGTCTCTTACGCCAAAAACTTCGCGCTGTGCGGTGCCAGTCTTTCCCGCTACATGGAAATTGGCCAAAAGCGGAGATTTTGGGCTGCCGGTTTGTTTGTCAAAAAAGGACTTGTAAGCGGTGGCGTTCGGATTTTCGGTGTCCATGAGCATGGCATGACGAATCGCATCCAGGTGTTTTGGATTTAACACGATCGTATCGCGCAGACGTCCCGGGGAGTTGATCTGCTCGATAGCTCCGGTATCAGGCGATTTAAGATGGCTGACCACGCGCGGCCAGTAGAGTTTGCCGCCGTTTGCGATTATGGAAACCATTCCGGCCATTTGCACAGGAGTCACCGTGATGGCCTGGCCGATGCATGCGTAGGGCAGGTCGCTTTCGTGCCATTTGGATGTCATCTCCTCCGGCTTGGGAAAGAATCCTGACGCTTCCGGGCCAATTCCCAGTTCGGTGGACTCTCCCAAGTGAAATCGCTTGCCAACCTCCAGCAACCTGCGGCTTCCCGCCTTGCGTCCGTAGTTGATGAAATACGAATTGCTCGATTTGTAGAATGCCTTTTCGAAATCGTAATCATCGGCTGGCGCGGTGTCGTCAATGTGCGGATTGGGATAATAGCCAAGGCTCGTATATACCTCCTTGGGATTCAACCCGCTTTCAAGACAGGAGATCGCGGTGATGATCTTGAAAATCGATCCAGGGTGATACGAACCAGTCGCCCGATTGTAGGTGGGGCGCAGCCGCTCATCCAGCAGACGGGCATTCTCTCCTGTTGAAATGCGTCCGGTGAACATGTTCGGGTCGTACGTTGGCGATGAAGCCAGCGCCAGGATGTCGCCATTGCGAACGTTCATGACCACCACAGCGCCGGCGTTGCCGCAATGAGCCAACTCTTTCTCGGCGGCTCGCTGAATATCCAGGTCAATGGTTAAATACAAGTCCTGGCCCGCTTCGGTGGGAGTCTTGATCTCCTCGCGCTGGCGATAGCTGTAGTTATTGACAAGCACCCATTTAACCCCTGCTTTGCCCCGCAAATCAGCATCAAATGCGTTTTCAAGGCCGGTCTTTCCTTTCCAATAAGGAAGGTAATACTGAAACGTGATTTCCTCGTCGTCTTCGGGCCAATCCTGCCGCCGAACATAACCCAGCAAATGAGCCGCTGCGGTGCCGTGTGGATAAAAACGCACAGGCTGGATATTCAGGTCGATGGCCGCCTCATTGGACATTTGCTCGTAGTATAGCGCTAATTGCCTGGGTGTCAGGTCCGTCAAGATTGTCAGCGGAACGTAAGTCAATTCCTTAAGGTGACGGAAGAAGAAGTCCGGATTGAGCGCAACCGGGGTTTGAAGAATCGAGCTGGCTCGCATTGTAATGTTATTGACAATGCCGTAACGGTTGGACTGGTTGATTTGGCCTATTTCCGCCAGGAGGGGAGGGGTGAATTTCTTAACCTCGGGATGATTACGCTTGTACTCGAGTTTGGTCGCATTGGTGGCGTCATAGGGTGCCAGGAGTTCTTCGAGGTAGAGGTCGATGTTATAGCGGGGGCGGTTTTGCGCAAGCGATTGCCCATTGCGATCACAGATTTTGCCGCGACTAGCCGGCAGGCGCACTGAGCGGAACGTCTGCTTCTGCATGTTGTCTTGATACTTCTGCGCTGAGACCACCTGCACGTACCACAATCCACCCAAGAGCAGGAGCATGCCCGCCACCACGGCCAGGGTGATCACCTGGATTTGGCGGTCTTCGCGCTTGAGTTGGTCGAAGATAAACATGTTCAGTTGCGTCCTCGCTTGATTTGTCGATCAGCCCGAAAGCTTGTTTCGACGATTGGCTGATAATTCAGAGTCCAGTGAATTCGGTCAAAAAGCAAAAAGCAGATTGGAGTCAGCAGTCCGCCTCCCAAAGTCATGATGAACAATTGCCAAAGCGACTCCCAGCCGAGCAGGGGATTGTGGCCGATATTCAATATCAAAAACATGGTCAGCAGAGGGCAGATGGCGCTGGCGACGCATCCCAAGACGCATTGAGCAAAAGCATTTTCGCGCAGCAGCAGCTCACGGCTTTGGGAGATGGCCAGCCCGACCAGGAACAAAGGCAGAATGCTGACGCCCAGCGGATTGCACGAAATGGAATCAAACCAGAGCCCGCCGCAGACAGCCAGCGTGGCTGTGGAGAAGATGCTGTTGGTCAGACTGGTATAGACAATCAATGCCGGGAGCAGATCAATCTGCGCGCCGATCAAATTCCGAATTACGTCGAACCAAGCCTCGGCAAACACTGCCAGGAACGCCACAACCAGGATGAAAATGGTATTGAGGTAGTTCATTGGACAATCACCCAAACTTCCTCCAGCGAACCGATTCGGGCCGAGAGCTTTACGCGGGCTTCGGTCGAAAGCCCGTAATCTTTGGATCGGACATCGACGATTTTACCGATGGGAATGCCCTTGGGAAACACGCCTCCGTCACCGCTGGTTTTGACATCCTGGCCGGGTCTGACGTCGCTGTTGCCTGGCAGAAAATCCAAATCGACCATATTGTTTTCCTGCGGACTGGAGGATGTGGTCTGGACGATCCCGGCTTCGCGGCTGACATCGACCATCGCGGCGACTTTCAATTCTGGATCGCCCAAGAGAATGACTTGCGAACGCCGTTCACTGACGGATTGAACCCGTCCGACGAGGCCTTCGGCGCAGACGACAGCCTGATTCGGACGAACCCCATCGACGCTTCCGGCATCGATATGCGCGCTACGCCACCAATTGGCCGGATCGCGCGTGATGACGTGAGCGAGCCGAAGGCTCCAACGATTTTGTTTTTGCCAGCCGACCAAACGGCGCAAGCGTTCGTTTTCGCGCCAGACCCCCTCATATTGCTGGAGGTGGATGGTCATCGTTTCATTGGTCTGGCGAAGTTGGTCGTTTTGCTCCACCAGAACGGAGCGGGGCAAAGCCGTCGCCCCGGCCTTTTGGACAAGGTCGTGAGACGTGGCAGCCAAGCCAAAGAGGGGTAAAAACATACCTCCAATAGCCAGCTTCATATTCCCGAGAGTCTGGTTGGGTATCCTCGAAAGGATCACCACAAAAAGAACCACCAAAAACAGCGCAATATAGTGCGACCTTTTAAACATTGTGCCCGCAAAACGGCCCCACATTGGGACCCGGCCAAGCGCAACGGCTTGAACCGCATTCGGGCGAACGGCGGATTAACTCTTGGAAGATGCGACTCGTTTGAGAAATTGAAGTTCCTGCAATACACGGCCCGTGCCCTCGGCCACAGCGCTCAATGGATCGTCAGCGATATGAACCGGCAGGGCTGTTTCTTCAGCCACCAGCCGGTCAATTCCGCGTAACAAAGCGCCTCCGCCTGCCATCACAATGCCTCGCTCAACCAAATCAGCCGAGAGTTCCGGAGGGCAACGTTCCAATGTAATGCGGATGGATTCCAAAATGCTTGAGAGAGGTTCTTTCAAGGCTTCACGAATTTCTTCGGATCGAATGGTCAAGGTCTTAGGCAGACCGGCGCTCAAATCGCGCCCTTTGACTTCCATCGTTAATTCCTGCTCCAGCGGGTATGCGGATCCAACACGGATCTTGATTTCTTCCGCTGTGCGTTCGCCAATCATTAAGTTGTAGGCCCGTTTCATGTGCGCGACAATCGTCTCGTCAAACTCGTCGCCTCCCACCCGCAAACTGCGGCTGAATACGATGCCGGCCAGGGAGATAATCGCGATTTCGCATGTGCCCCCGCCGATATCGACAATCATGTTTCCCGCCGGTTCATGGACGGGAAGACCGACTCCAATGGCCGAAGCCATGGGCTGTTCGATCAGGTAAACTTCGCGCGCGCCGGCGTGAGTGGCAGAGTCTTTGACCGCCCGTTTTTCCACTTCGGTGATGCCAGAGGGAACGGCGACAACCACCCGGGGCGCAATTAATTTGCGATGGTGTACTCGCTGAATAAAATGTCGCAGCATCGCTTCGGTAATCTCGAAATCGGCGATTACGCCGTCTTTCATGGGCCGAATGGCTACGATATTTCCCGGGGTGCGCCCAAGCATTCGCTTGGCCTCTTCGCCGACCGCCAGCACATTGGTAGTGCCGGCCTCAATCGCGACCACAGAGGGCTCACGGAGAACAATTCCTTGATCGCGAACATAGACCAGGGAATTTGCAGTCCCGAGATCAATGCCGATATCGTTGGAAAACAGGCTTTTAAGTTGGGCGAACATGAATTTGCCTAGAACTGACGCACATTATGTACTCCACGAGCGCGGGTCAAGATATATCGGAGGTAACTTGCAATTACCGTGAATAATTACTTGCAAGCTTTATACAGGGGTTGTAGAAAACAGGCTGTTAACGAGCCACCTATCAAGGTGGTTCTTTATTTTTTTATAACTGGTGAGGTCGGAGAGAAGTTAGCGTCTCGCTGACGCTCGCCGGAAATAGGGGCACAGGCAAGGATGCCTATGCTACCTTTTGTATAGAGAGCAGTATTTTGCGAAGCGTGTGAAGATTTTTAGCGGCACATCCAATCGACCTCTGGCCCAAGCCATTGCGACATCAATCGGAATGGAACTTGGAAAATGTACGGTCAGCGCATTTCCCGATGGCGAGACATTCGTCAAAATCGAGGAGAACGTGCGTGGTGAGGACGTGTTTTTGGTGCAGTCCACCAGCCCGCCGACCAACCATTACCTGATGGAAATGTTCATCATGATGGATGCGTTGCGCAGAGCCAGCGCCTCACGGATTACGGCTGTGTTGCCATTCTATGGCTATGCCCGTCAGGACCGCAAAGACCAGCCGCGCGTGCCAATTACGGCGAAATTGGTGGCCAACCTGCTGGTCGCCGCCGGGGCCAACCGCGTTCTGGCAATGGACCTGCACGCACAGCAAATTCAGGGCTTTTTTGACATTCCGGTCGATCATCTCTACGCGGCGCCGGTGATGTACGATTACCTCAAGGCCAAGAATCTGCCGCGGCTGGTTGTGGTAAGTCCGGACATCGGCGGACTTAAAATGGCGCATGCTTACTCGCAAGTGCTCGAATCAGGTTTGGCCATAGTGGCCAAGCGCCGCAAGAGTCCGACCGAAACCGAGGCCATGGCCGTTATCGGCGACATCAAAGGAAACAATGTTTTGATGGTTGACGATCTGACTGAGACAGCCGGGACTTTGTCCAAGGCGGCCAAATTGCTCAAGGAAAATGGGGCCGCAAGCATCATTGCATGCGTCTCGCACGCGATTCTTAACGACATGGGAATCGAAAGATTGCGAAATTCTTGTGTTGACGAATTGATTACGACTGATACTGTCCTACGCCCTGCTATTGACGGCGTGAAGATAACAACATTGTCGGTTGCAGGGTTGTTGGGAGAGGCGATTAAACGAATTAACTGCAATTCGTCGGTCACCTCGCTTTTTGAGTTTAAGGGCGGACGCACCAGTTGAGTGGCGTTAGAAGGTCATTGCATTTAATATTCTAAGATGAAATCTGTTGCACTAATTGCTTTTCCGCGGACCACTGGTCGGCGGGCCGGGTCCAAAAAATTGCGAGCTTCCGGGCGCGTTCCTGCGGTCATCTATGGCCGTCAGATCAAACCCCAAAACTTGGAAATTCAGATCAAGGATTTCAAGGATATGATTCATGGGGCCAATTCTGAGATCGTGTTGCTGGATCTCTCCATTCAAGGCGATCCCAAACCCAAGCGATTGGCGCTGGTGCAGGATGTGCAGCATCATGTTCTAAGCCGTAGTGTGTTGCATGTTGACCTGCACGAGGTTGCTGAAGATGAGAAGGTAACCCTTATGGTGCCTGTCGAAGCGGTTGGCGAAGCCTCAGGCGTCAAGACCGGTGGCGGCGTCCTTGAGCATGTTCTCTTTAAACTCAAACTGCGCGGGTTGCCCAAAGATTTGCCCGAAACCGTGTTGGTCGATGTGAGCGCTCTCGCAATCGGACAGGCGATCCACCTCGGCGACATCAAGCCGCCCACAGGCGTGGAAATTTTAGGCGACAAACACATTTCTGTTCTCGCAGTTGCCGCTCCTCTTTCTGAAGCTCAGGAAGCTGCTGATGCCGCTGCCGCTCCTGGCGCCGCTGAGGTTGAGATGCTCAAGGAGAAGAAGGAAGAGGGCGCTGAAGGTGCGCCTGCTGGTGAAAAGGGTAAGACCGGTGAGAAAGCTGCCGCAGGAAAGGGTGGCGAAAAGGCTCCTGCCGCTGGCGATAAAGCAGGTGAGAAGAAGTCTGGCGATAAAAAGGCTGCTGAAAAGAAGCCTGCCGATAAGAAGAAATAGTCTCAAGGCCGGGCGGACTATCGTTCGGGTTGATAATTTTGCCCGCGCATGGAGGAGTTATTTCTTGTTGTGGGCTTGGGCAATCCCGGCGTGGAATATGCTGGGACCCGGCATAACGCCGGTTTCTTACTTGCTGAGCGACTGGCCGAACGGTGGCGGTGTGATTGGCTGATGGAGCGTAAGTTTGTCGCTCGTTTGGCCAGAAGCGAGAGGAATGGCAAGAAAGTTATTTTGTGCCAACCGCAGACGTTCATGAACGCCAGCGGCGAGGCTGTGGGAGCCGTAAGTCGATTTTATCGGCTGACAGCCGACAGGGTTTTGATTATGGTGGATGATGCTGATTTGCCATTGGGGCAAATCCGGATGCGGCCCGAAGGCAGCGCCGGTGGCCACCACGGATTGGAATCCGTCGAACAGCAGATGGGCTCGCGCAATTACGCGCGATTGCGGGCAGGCATAGGACGCAGGGCGGGTGATGGGCGTCAGATAACAAATTTCGTTCTGGGCCGGTTTGAGCCCGATGAACGTGAATTATTGGATAAAGTTTTGGATCGCGCCACTGAGCAAGTTGAATGCTGGCTGAGCGCGGGAATAGCTGAAGCCATGAACCGATTCAACGGAGCGGTTGCTGCTCCTTTGGACAAAGGAAAGACCAAGTGAAACGATACGAAGGACTGTTCATATTGAACTCCGCAGGCAAAGAAGAGACGCTGAAGGACACAATCGACAAGATTTCCGCTGAAATCGTCTCTGGCGGCGGCAAGGTAGAGACCGTGCAAAAAATGGACAAGAAGTCGTTTGCGCGAGTGGCCGATCGCAAATTTGCGTCGGGCTTTTATTTAAACATTATTTTTGAGGGCGAACCCTCCACTCTTGCTCACCTGCGCCATCGCCTTTGCAGCAGCGAAGATGTGTTTCGCGCATTGTTTACCATAGCGCCCACTCCGAAGACTGAAGTCGCGGCAAAATAGGCTCTTATTATGGCAGGCATGAACAAGGTTATTTTGATGGGCAACCTGACGCGTGACCCTGAGTTGCGCTATCTGCCCAAGGGCACTGCAGTGGCGAAGATTGGTATGGCCGTCAACCGTGCTTGGCGTAACGAAGCTGGCGAGTTGAAGGAAGAGGTCACCTTCGTTGACATTGAGGTTTTTGGCCGTCAGGCTGAAAGCGTCGGCCAGTACATGCGCAAAGGCCGTTCCATGCTGGTGGAAGGTCGGTTGAAGCTAGACACTTGGGAAGACAAGCAGACGCAACAAAAACGCAGCAAGCTTGGAGTTATTGCTGAGGTAGTCCACTTTCTTGGTGGGCCACGCGGTGAAGCTGAAGGCGGGGATTCCACGCCAGCCCAGCCGCGTCCGCCACGTCCTGCTGCTCCATCTGCGCCTGTCAAACCGCAGGAACCACCTAACGATTCAGACGTTCCTCCACACGAAGAAGACGACGTTCCATTCTGAACTCCAAATCGAGGGACTGGCGCACGGGTCAAACCTCAACTGAACTTTTAACAATTTTATGGCAAAGACTGAAGTAATTCTTACACACAACATCGTCGGTTTAGGCGGTGAATCCGATCATGTTAAAGTCGCGGCTGGTTACGCGCGTAATTATCTTTTTCCCCAAGGCTTGGCAGTTGCTGTCAGCGGCGCCAACAAGCGCCGCTTGGAAGTGCTCAAGCAGCGTCGGGCCGAGCGTGAAGCTCACGAATTCAACACCATGTCCGAACTGGCCAAGAGCATCTCCAAGCTCATTGCCGTTGTTTCGGTCAAGACCGGTGATGATGGTCGCATGTTCGGCGCTGTCACCAACGGCATGATCGCCGATCAGTTGAAGACTCAATTTGAGATTATTCTCGATAAAAAGAAAATTCACATTGAGAAGCCGATCAAGGGACTTGGAGAACACGATGTTGAACTGCGCCTGCATAGCGAAGTCGTCGCGACACTCAAGGTTCGCGTCGAGAGCCTGACCCCGGTTACCATCCCCGTTGTTGCTGCCGTCGGCACTGCCGAAGGCAGGGACCGTGACAGTCACAGGACCGAATCTCGCGGACATCGCCGCGCTCAAGTTCAAGACGAGCAGGTCGAGACCTCCGTTGAAGCCAAGACCGACAAGGGCGAAAAGAAGCCAAAAGCTCTCAAAGCCAAGTGAATTACCTCTGACCTAAACCTGCCCTAACAACAGATTCTTGCCGCGCCCAGGCATCGGCGGCCAGGATTTGGTCGAGATTGGGGCTGGAGACCACGTTGTGGGCATTCATTACCCGTGCCACCAACTCGCTGATTTGCAGAAAACTGATTTTGCGATTCACAAACGCCTCAACGGCGATCTCGTTTGAGGCGTTTAAGACCGCCGGAAGGGTACCTCCGATTTCACCAGCGCGTCGCGCGAGGTTTAATGCCGGAAAGCGCTTGCAGTCGGGTTCTTCAAATGTGAGTTGCCCCAACTTGGCAAGGTTCGTCTGCACCCGTTCGCTGCGCACGCGCTCTGGATACATCAGCGCATACTGAATCGGCAGGCACATGTCAGGGGTGGATAGTTGCGCCAGCATCGCGCCATCCACGAACTCGACCATCGAATGCACGATGCTCTGCGGATGCACAACCACCTGCACCCGGCCCATTTCGATGTCGAACAGCCATCTCGCTTCAATCATCTCGAGCCCTTTGTTGAACAGCGTTGCCGAATCGATGGTGATTTTGCGGCCCATAACCCAAGATGGGTGTTTGAGAGCTCGTTCAACCGTAATGTTTGGAAAATCCTCTTGAGGCGTAGTCCGGAACGGGCCACCCGAGGCCGTCAGCCACAGATTGCGAACCGAACCGGGCGGCTTGTCGTCCAAGCATTGAAAAATCGCCGAGTGTTCGCTATCAACCGCAAGCACCCGCACGCCATGCTGACGCGCCTCGCGCATCACGATCTCGCCAGCCATCACCAGAATTTCCTTCGAAGCAATCGCGATATCTTTCCCGGCGCGAATGGCAGCCAAGGCGGGCTTCAGTCCGGCGGTGCCGACAATGGCAATCAGGACTATATCAGCCTCCGGCATGGTGGCCAATTCAATAAGGCCATCATCACCGTGGAGTACCCTCACGCCCGGCAAGGCGGTGGCCAGTTCTTTTGTCTTGGCGACGGAATTGATCGAGACCGCCACAGGGCGATGCTTAAGCGTCTGGCTCACCAGAAGTTCAGCATTGTTGCCGGCGGCCAATCCGATCAGACGGATGCGGTCGGGCAAATCCTCGGCAACCTTTACCGTGCTGGTTCCGATGGAACCGGTCGATCCTAGAAGAACAACATTTTTCATTTAAAAGCGGACATAACTATTCAGGTAGCATAGGCATCCTTGCCTGTGCCCCTTTTTCCGGCGAGCGTCAGCGAGAAGCTAATTTCTGCCTCTGACCTGAATAATTACAAATGGACAATGGCTGCGCAATGAAGCTAATACCGTAATTCGTAAGTTCGTGAGTCGGATTGCCGCCCATTTTACCCAGTAGAATCGACCAGTTCCTTGCTCACGAACTTGCGTCTTGCTGTACTAATGGGCCAAAAAATGGCGCAGATACAAATACATCAACGGCGCATTGAACAGCAAACTATCCAGCAAGTCGAGAATACCTCCAATTCCTGGCAGCAACTTGCCCGAATCCTTCAGGCCAGCCTCGCGTTTGAAAAGCGATTCGATCAGATCCCCCATCACTGCCGTCGAACTCAGGATAATCCCAAGGATGATTGCATGCATCAAGTTCATCCCTTTGAGGTGAGTGCCAGCCAAGTGAGCAAAAATCACGCTTGCGCCCGTCGAAACCACCACCGCACCGGCAAATCCCTCCCAAGTCTTCCCAGGACTGATCCTCGGGATCATCTTGTGCCTGCCAATGAGCGAGCCAACCGCGTAAGCGCCAGCGTCGCTGAACTTGGTAACCAGGATAAAGTAAAACAGGTAGTAATGACCATCCACTCCCTGGCCGTAAAAGTTGATTTTCTGGATAAAATTCAGCAACCAAGGAACATACATGAAGCCAAACAGGGTTGTCCCGATGGCAAGAATTCCTTTGGTGTTGGTGCGCGAAAGGAACTGCCGCAGGCACAAACTCAAGACGAACATTACCAAAAAGCAGCTTTCAAAATCGTTCACCTGTTGTGGCAAAGTCACCCCATCGGCTCGGCCGGATATGAAGATAAACGTGGCCACGATCAGCAATATCCCGCCGATCACCCCGAGCTTTTCAAAACAAAAAATGTGCAACCGCTGAACAATCCCGTAGAACTCAATCAATCCCAGCGCCGCCAGCAGCGCCAAAATCACTAGAAACACGTAATCAGACAATGTTTTGTTTCCGGAGAAAAGTGAGGCGACGATGATGCCCCAAAGCACTACGAAGCTGAGTAAACGCTTAAAGAACACCGCGCTTTTGGACTGCGGCTTCGACGCGGCATCTGGTTGCAACTCACTCATTTGCTGTGTTCCGGATCGGAGCTCCGATTAAACCAGCCCGAAGCGCCGGTGTCTATTAGCATATTCCTCGATGGCTTCAAAAAACTGCGGTTTTCGAAAATCGGGCCAAAGGGTGGGGGTGACAACCAGTTCAGTGTACGAAATCTGCCACAAAAGGAAATTGCTGACCCGCATTTCGCCACTAGTCCGAATCAGCAGATCGGGATCGGGGTAATTGCGGGTGTAAAGATGCTGGGAAATGAGCAATTCATTGATCTCAGCGGGTTCAAGCTGGCCGTCCTTGACCTTTTGAGCGATGGCGCGTGTGGCGTCAATTAATTCGGTGCGTCCTCCGTAACTCAGCGCCAGGATGAGGGTCAACCCGTGATTGTTCTCCAACGCGGCTTGTGTTTTGCGCAACTGCTCCTGGACAAACTCCGGCAATCGATAAATCTGGCCGATCACCTCCAGCCGGACATTGTTTCGGTGCAGTTCTCCCATTGCGCTCTTGAGGAACCGAGCCAGATAATTCATCAGCGTATCGACCTCGTCCTTGGGTCGGTTCCAGTTTTCGACCGAAAATGCGTAAAGTGTCAGGTATTTGATGCCAACCTCTCCCGCTGAGCGAACAACCGTCCGCACGGATTCAATCCCATTGCGATGTCCCTCAATTCTAGGCAGATGCCGTTGTTTGGCCCACCGCCCGTTGCCATCCATAATAATGGCAACATGAGTTGGAATGTTAGCCTTGGCTTGGGGAGAGAGGTTGGGCTGGGCTGTCATGGGTACAAAACGATGGTGGAAATGGATTTTTCAGATTCCCTCTACGCGTTCAACGCGGGCACCAAGCTTGCGCAATTTTCCATCGATGTTTTCATATCCACGGTCAATGTGATAAACACGATTGACTTGGGTGGCACCGCGCGCGGCGAGTCCCGCAATGACCAGCGCGGCTGACGCCCGCAAATCGCTCGCCATAATGGGCGCGCCGCTGAGTGGTTTTCCGCCCTTGATAATGGCGCTGGGACCTTCAATCGCAATATCTGCGCCCAGCCGGGCCAACTCGCTGACATGCATGAAGCGTGACTCAAAGATGCGTTCGGTAATGATGCTGATTCCGGGAGCCAACGTCAATAAAGCCATGATCTGGGCTTGGACATCGGTCGGGAACCCTGAGTAAGGCATCGTGGTGACATCCACCGGTTTGAGGCAACTGCCGCGTTTGACCTTGATCGCGGAACCTCTGCGCTCGATGACAACGCCGGCCTCGCGCAGTTTGTCAGCGACCGCATGGAGATGATCCATTCGCGCGCCGTGAAGCGTTACCTCGCCGTTGGTCGCCGCAGCGGCGATGGCGAAGGTCGCCGCCTCAATGCGATCAGGGATGACCTCATGCTCCGCGCCGTGCAGGCTTTCAACGCCAGTGATCGTGATGGTCGGACCTCCCATCCCGCTGATCTTGGCACCCATCGCGTTGAGGAAGTTGGCCAAGTCAGTCACCTCCGGTTCACAGGCGGCGCTCTCTATAATCGTAACCCCCTCAGCCAAGACAGCCGCCATTATCACATTGCCAGTGCCCAAGACGGTCGGACCAGCGCGTCCGCCCAAGAACATATCCGCGCCTTTCAGCTTGCGCGCGTTGACATGGACATAGCCCTCCGCAATCTTGATCTTAGCCCCAAGGGCGGCCATGCCCTTGAGATGCAAATCAATTGGACGCGCGCCGATCACACACCCGCCCGGCAGGGAAACGATGGCTTTGCGCAAGCGCCCCAGCAGCGGTCCAAGAATGCAGATTGACCCACGCATCTTGCGGATCAATTCGTAATCTCCAACTCCTTTGATCTTCGCGGCCTGAATCGTGACGGTATTGCCGTCGAAACGCACGTCCGCGCCGAGGGATGTCAGGATTTGGCCCATGAAGCGAATGTCGCTGAGGTTTGGAACCCGCCGTATGACGCACGGTTCAGCGGTTAAGAGTGTGGCGGCCATGATGGGCAGTGCCGCATTTTTTGCGCCGCTGATGGTGACATCGCCGTGTAACGGCACTCCCCCTTTTACGAGCAAGCTATCCATGAGGTTAATTCAAATTGTGCGACACGCGATCAAACCGATCCGCAGCGCGCGATCAATATTCTGAGCCGCTGAGTGTAATCAGCTTCCACAGCTTCGACAATCCAGTTCTGCTGTTCAAGAATTGTTTGGATATCTCCCGCTTGACCGTCGCCGAACTCGACCATCAAACATCCCCCCGGCAGGAGAAACCGGGGTGCCTCACCCGCAAGCAGACGGTAGTAATCAAGTCCATCGATCCCGCCGTCCAAAGCGCCGTGCGGCTCGTGATCGCGCACATCCAAGTCGAGGGTCTCAATTTCAGTCTTCGAAATGTAAGGTGGGTTCGATACGATAAGATTAAAATGCGCCCCCTCGGGAAGCGCCGAAAAACCATTCCCGAGGTAAAACAGAACCTGTGTCTTGTGCCGCGCCGCGTTTTCGCGCGCCACAGACAGCGCTTCGTCCGAGATGTCCAGGGCGCTGATTTGCGCGTTTGGCGCATGAGCCGCCATGGCCACAGCAATGCAGCCGCTCCCGGTTCCGAAGTCCAAGGCGCTCACTGGCGCAACGCTCGATTCCGAGAGTGAAAGAAGGTATTTCCAGGCGCGTTCCGCAAGCAGTTCGGTTTCAGGCCGTGGAATCAAGACGCGAGGATTGACGGTCATATCGAGTCCGCAAAACGAGGTGACGCCAAGAATGTATTGGAGCGGTTCGTGATTTCCGCGACGTTGGACGAAACTGCGAATGGCAGCCAACTGAGGCTCGGTCAGCAACTGTTCGAAGCTCAGATAGAGCCGCATCCGGGGCATCACCAAGACATGCGCCAGAATGAGCTCCACTTGCAACCGGGGCGATGAAACGCCCCTCTTGGTCAGGAATTCCGCGCTCCGCTGAATGACTTCAAGAATCTTCACCGCTGGCTCCGTGAACGCCAACCTACTTCACGATGAACCTGACCATCTGCGCTTGTCTGCTTGCAGATAATTCTTTGATTGGCTCAACGATTTCAAACTCGATCATTGTTTCAGTATCCGCAAAACCCATATTTTGGCAAGTTGCTTTGAGGACACAAAGAAAAGATGCTTCTGTAAACGCTTGGTTCCTGCTAAAATCATCTCCATGTCAATCGGTGATTTGCGCAGAGAGTATAGACGAGGGACGCTTAACCGCGAGGATTTGCAGCCTGACCCGGTAACCCAGTTTCAGGCATGGTTCAATGCTGCCCAGCCAGCGGGAAATCGGCTTTGGAAAATCGCGATTGGGTTCTATAAGTGGCTGCAGATAGTCTTTGGCGCCAATCCCATTGAGCCCAACGTAATGACTCTGGCCACCGCTGACAAGTCTGGACGCCCATCGGCGCGAACCGTCCTGCTCAAGGGAGTTGACGAACGTGGATTTGTCTTTTTTACCAATTACGAGAGCCGCAAGGGCCATGAACTGGCCGGGAACCCGTCCGCCTCACTGGTCTTTTACTGGCAGGAGCTGGAGCGCCAAGTCTGCGTGAGCGGAACGGTTTCCAAGCTGCCTGCCGCAGAGTCCGATGCCTATTTCAAATCGCGTCCGCGCGGCAGCCGGGTTGCCGCTTGGGCATCCCATCAAAGCGCCGCGCTCAAGGACCGCGGGGAATTGGAACAGCATTTTGCGCAGATCGAAAAGCGATTCGCGTCCAAAGACATTCCGCTGCCACCGTTTTGGGGAGGCTATGTCTTGCGCCCTGAACGTGTCGAGTTCTGGCAGGGCCGCCCCTCGCGGATGCACGACCGGTTCAGCTATACGCGCGAGGGATCGGGCGAGTGGAGACTCGAACGACTTTCACCTTGAACCTTGCTGGAACTGCAAGGCGCTTATTTCACGGAATGAGTTTCAAGCGGTGCAGTGTCTCAATCAGCCTGGCCTTGTCAATGGGCTTGATCAGGTAGGCGTCGCACAGGCTGTTGAATGCGTTGCAGGCGTTCTTCATGTCGCCCAGCGCGGTGGTCATCACAATCTTCGAGCCGTTGGTGGAGGAGATTCCGCGCTCCTCTTCCATGGCCCGAATCTTCTTGAGGGCCTGCTGACCGTCCATCTCGGGCATCATGATGTCCATGCAGATCAGGTCGTAGGGTTCGTTTGCGTCCAATGCCTGGCGCACGGCCTTGACCGCCTCCTTGCCGTTGATGGCAATGTGGGGCAATCCGTAGATTTTAATAAATTCCTGCAAAAGCAGTCGGTTGGTGAAATCGTCTTCGACAATTAATGTTTTCATTGTGTTCTATTCGTAATTAGTAACTATTCAGGTAGCATAGGCATCCTTGCCTGTGCCCCTCTTTCCGGCGAGCGTCAGCAAGACGCTAATTTCTGCCTCTGACCTGAGTTACCGTAATTCTTCATCGGTCGTTCTTCAGAGCTTCTTTTAGCGCATCGAATTGCGCATCCAAATCGGTTATACGGGCTCTGGCCGCATCCAGATTTCCGGCTTTGCCGGCTTGTTCCATCGCCCAAGCGACGGAGCGTAATGCATTGCCTCCCACCGTGGCGCAGGCGCCTTTGATTTTGTGGGCTTGCTCTTCAACACGGCGGGCATCGCCCTAGGGTGTTGAATTGAGCAAAAACAGGCTTAAGGAGCTTGTTCCTTGATTGGTATCGTGATTTTAGGAACAAATTCTGAATGAATCGACCAAGGCAAATCCCCATCAATTCAACACCCTAGCAT
>CAIUEN010000276.1 GCA_903898185.1 uncultured Verrucomicrobiales bacterium | reverse complement strand
TTCGCCATCATCGTAAGCGTGTTGGACTTCCAGAAGATCGTGGGTGTAACGTCTTAACTCGTTCTGCTTCTCAACAGAAGGCTTGATCGCAAACCATTTCTTGGCGTCCTCGGGTGGGGCCAATTCCAAGTACTCACGTTGAATGACGGCGGGGCTATTACCGCTTTCCAAAGCCACAAGCTGAATATCCCGCGTTTCCGCCAACCGGAAGAAAATATAGGAATTGCGGAATTTGTTGCCGCCGATGCGGATTCCCTTCTTAACCGCATACCGGTCCCATGCTTGGGCAGGTAACCATTGTTCCTCGCAAAATTGAAAAGCTGAACCACCGCGTTTCGATAGTTGTTGCGCGTCTTGCCGGCGATCTCTGTCGCTCGACAGGTTTGCGCAATGCAAGGATGGATTGTCCTTTGCAAAAATTCAGCCATGCAATCGTTGACGGCTCCAGCCTGATAATCCGTCGTCCACGCACCTTCGAAACCTTGGGTCCAACGATGATGTGCCCCTGTTCGAGATCAATGGAACTCCAATCCATTCCATCGTCGCCACCAATCCGTTCGATCTCCCGTGGCCGCATTCCAGCCAGCGAACAGACCGAGAACAATATGGGGCAGAACCTTCTTTTCCCGTGCCTTCCCCAGCATCGCCTCGATCTGGGGCAAGGTCAGTGCCACGGGTTTAGTTTCGTCCAAGGCAATTGAATCAACACCCGCGCAAGAGTTCTCTGAGCTCAACTCGGCTTCATAGAGAGCATTGCCAACAACAATCTCCGAAGTGGCCTGTTTACCCTCGAAGAAGGCCCGGTGAAGCTGGATTCTGAAACCGCCGATGGCACCAATTTCCTTGGTTTCATTGTGGGTTGAGCAGGGAAACATGGTGCTGGGCCATGCCAAGAACCCCAAAACCCGCCTCTTTGCGTTCGGTGAAAGCTTGGCCACTGATAATCATCTTCCTTGAATCGGTTTCCTTGTCGCAAAATGCGGCCTTCACGTTGTTCAATGTCGCAAGGGCACCACGGAGAATCCAGATGGATAATCGTTTTTGCATTTTATCCTATTTCCGAACCAGGCATCCTGAGAATCTGCGGCAACTCCCCCGGCGCGAGATGGATGACTTAAGGGGTTACTGGCAGGGTTACTGAGCAAGGGGAAAATGGCCATTTTAGGTCTTTTTGGTAATCCTGACTTCTAATTGCTGATTAGTCGTACGTTGTTTATTGAGAAGTATTTAGAATGGAGCCAGTTGCCGGATTTGAACCGGCGACCCATGCTTTACGAAAGCATTGCTCTACCAACTGAGCTAAACTGGCTTAGCTAAAGACGCCACAAGCTACGATTACGCAGGGGTTGTGGCAAGAAAATTTCCGACGGAAACGCGCACGATCGGCATGACCGGAAATTAATTTGCGGGGCAGGCATCCGGTCCACTGCCATGGGAATAAGAATTCTTTATTTGGAATGTATATTTATGCAGTTAATCAGCCCACTCTGCTAATCACAAATATGGCAAGGTCCGCATTGTAGTTGGGATTCTCAGAAACTTCCAGGTTGGCCTCGGTATCCATCGCCAGGCGGCGTTCGATGCGAATGCCTTTTTCGACGCAGAATTCTTCGAAGTCCGCAATTGATAAAAACCGGATGTCCGGGGTGTTATACCACTTTTGCCGCATCCAACCCGAGCCTCCGGGAGCCCGGCCTTCTTCGGCCAGGATTCTGCGATTCTTGTGGTAGGCAATATTGGGGAACGTGACGATGCAAGTCCGACCGACGCGAAGGATGTCGGCGATCACCCCTTCAACATCCAGCACCGCTTGCAAGGTTTGCGACAGCACCACGCAATCAAATTGTTGGTCGGCAAATGCGCGCAACCCCTTGTTAAGGTCAGCCTGAACCACGTCGAGCCCGCGGCAGATGCAGGCCAGAATTTTTTGCTCGTCCAGTTCGACGCCGACCAAACGCCGATGCCCCTTGCGTTTGAGCCGCGCCAGCAGCCGTCCCGAACCGCAGCCCAGGTCCAGCACGCTTGCGCCAGGTTCGACCAATTCCACAATCCGGTCGTAGTCAAGTCGGCGTTGATGAAAAATACTCGTCGGGGCATGCGACTGTTTGTCCACGACGGCTTCAGTCGATAATTGACCCGAATGCGGCGGTGTCTGGTTGATCAAAAATGCCCGGATCATCTCGCCATACAACGCAAAATCATCAAGCAAAAGAAACGCATCATGTCCGCACGAACTCTGCACATTGCAATAGCTGACCGGGGCGTTGCGGGCAATCAATGCATTGACAATGTCGCGGGATTGCTCAGACGGGAAGAGCCAGTCGCTGCTGAAGCTGATGATCAGCCAGCGGCAGGAGGCAGGACAAGCCTTGACTAATTCTTCACGAGTGGTGCCCATGTCAAACAGGTCCATCGCCATCGTCAGGGCAATGTAGCTGTTGGCATCGAATCGTTCGACAAATTTGGTGCCTTGGTAGCCCAAATACGAACCCACCGAAAAGACTTTTTCAAATTCTGTAGCGACTTCGTGCGGAGTCATCCGATCGGCCTCGAACTTGCGCTTCATCGCTTCCGGAGAAAGATAGGTAATATGGCCGATCATCCGAGCCACAGCCAGACCGACTTCGGGGCCGTGTTCGTGGTCGTAGTATTGGCCGCCGTAATAGTGAGGGTCGCGCCGGATCGCGTTGCGTCCGACAACGTCAAAGGCCAGCGCCTGGCTGTTGAGGCGGGGGGACGTGGCTAGCGCCACAACAGAACCGACATGGTCGGGGAAGAGTTTCGCCCACATCAACGCTTGGTGACCGCCCACCGACCCGCCGACAACCGCCAAAAGCTTCTCGATTCCCAGTCGGTTTATCAGCCAACGCTGCAATCCAACCATGTCGCCAACGGTGATTGTGGGAAAATTCTGGCCATACCGTTTCTCGGTGGCTGGGTTGATCGCTCCTGGCCCTGTGGTGCCTCGACAACCGCCCAAAACATTGGGGCAGATGACAAAAAAGCGATTGGTATCAATCGGTTTGCCTGGACCGACCATGATGTCCCACCAGCCGGGGTCATCCTCGGAATCGTGCTGCGCCACATGCGAGTCTCCGCTCAGAGCGTGGCAGAGGATGATGGCATTGTCGCGCGCCTCATTGAGCCGTCCGTAAGTCTCAAACGCAACCGTCACGCATGGCAGAATCCCCCCCAGTTCCAGCGCAAACGGCTCACTGAACACAAGGGTCTTAACATGCCGCAACGGCTTTGAGTTGCGCACGTTATCACTGCTTTCAAAAATCTTGCTCATCTCGTATCTTCAAAGCCGTCGCGCAGTTCTTGCCAACTGGGCCGGGTATCCAAATTCCTTAAAAAATGGTGGGCGATGAGGGATTCGAACCCCCGACCAACAGCGTGTAAAGCTGCTGCGCTACCGCTGCGCTAATCGCCCCTGCTGAAAGCTAGCCGATTTGCTCGCCTCTTGGCAACGGGAAGATTTTGGGGGCGTTGAATCGTTGAATCGTGAATCGTTGAATCGTGAATTGTTGAATCGTGAATTGTTGAACCGTGAATTGTTGAACCGTGAATTGTTGAACCGTGAATCGTGAACCGTTACATTGAAAATCGGCACAGATTCCCCCGACGCCTCCCCCGATTTAACAATTCACGATTCAACGCTTCACCGATTCAACGCTTCACCGATTCAACGCTTCACCGATTCAACGGAATCATTCCGGCTGTTGCTGGCTCAGGCAGTGAAGGGTTCCAAAGCCCAACACCAAGTCCACGGCGTGAATGCCGACAACCGGGCGATCCTTGAATAGTTCTCCCAGAATGCCCAGCGCAATGCGGTCGTTTGGATCGTTGAACGTTGGCACAATTACCGCCGCGTTGCTGATGTAGAAATTGGCGTAGCTGGCCGGCAACCGGTAGTCGTCGTAAATAATCGGCGCGGGCATGGGCAGCGGGACAACCTGAATCTTTGAGCCGTCCTCCAGGCGCATTCCTTCCAAACGCTCGCGGTTTTCGGCCAGGGGGCGATGGTTGATGTCGTTCGAATTGCTCTCCTGGGCAAGCACCACCGTGGTGGGATTGACAAACCGGCAGATGTCATCGACATGCCCGTGGGTGTCGTCGCCAACAACACCGCCGCCAAGCCAGAGGATGTTCTTGACTCCAAGGTAACTCTTGAGAACCGAATCGACCTCCTTCTTGCTCAAGCCTGGGTTGCGCGCCTGGGTTTGCTGGTCCATGAGGCATTCCTCGGTTGTCAAAAGTGTTCCACGTCCGTTGACGTCAATGGCGCCGCCTTCCAGGATGAAATCCCGGCCTTTGAATTGCGCGTTGAACAGTCGTTTGCCCAGCCGTTTGGCGGCCATGTTGGGAATGGTTTGATCCTTTTGCCAGTCGGGGTATTTGGCCCAGGCGGTGAAATGAAAATGGACAAAGGCGGTCTCGCGGTTCTTGCCTGCTTTGCGGACGCAGATGGGGCCGCTATCGCGGGTCCAGCCACGGTTGGTGGGGTGGGGGATGAACTCGACCTGCGAAACATCAGCGCCAGCCTGTGTCAATTGCCGCCGGGCCGCAGTTTCGTCTTTCGCGGAGTTTACCAGCATCCGGACGGTTTCGCCTGGGCCGATTTTGCGAACCATCTCTCCGTAAACCCATCGAATGGCGCTGACCTTGCGAGGCCAGTCGGTGGGATTGTGCGGCCACGCAAGCCATGTGGCCTCGTGGCGTTCCCATTCGGCGGGCATCGAAAAGCCCTGCGCGGCAGGTGTTCGTTCGGTTGTCGATTTCATGACGGTCATGCGCACAGTTTAAATATTCCAACGAACTTGTCGATATGTTCGAGCGCAACTCAACGGTTCATCCTCCGGTGAATATCCAATATCGAACAAGGAATTTCCGTAACTATTCAGGTCAGAGGGAGAAATTAGCGTCTCGCTGACGCTCGCCGGAGAGAGGGGCGCAGGCAAGGATGCCTACGCTACGTGAATAGTTACGAATTTCCAATGATGAAATAGGAGTAGTTCGGGATATAAGCTGCTTTTGGGGCAATGAATACGCGTACAGATGCAAAAAAGTTTGACCTCCCCAAGCCAAGGCTTTTACCTGAATCACCTTCCGGAATTGATGAAGTTAAAAGTTGGACAGTTCTTTTTTCACCGTGTCTGATACAATCGGTGGTGTTCAATGGATATGGAAAATCACTATTGGGCAAAGACGGTATTGGACGCGCAGAGAAACGAGATGCCAGGGATCAGCGTCCACGACCATTGTCTTAATGTCGGCTGCGTTGCGGAAGCGCTCATCGGAGCGCTGGTGCAGCAGAACTGCGGTTGCGCTGATGGACTGCGCGCGCGATTGCCGGTCTCATTCGTAAACCGATCTTTGGCGGTGTGGCTGGCCGCCTGTCATGACATCGGAAAAATCAGCCCCGGCTTCCTGAAGAAGTGTCAAGCATGGCTGAAGTGTTATGGATTTGAGGCAGAGGCTATTACCAGAGCATGGACACAAGCTGAGTCAGATCACTCGAAGGTAACTCAGTTCACGCTCCAACATTTGCTGTGCGAGCGGTTCGGGCTTGGCGAGGATGATGCCGCTTTTTGGGCGGCAGCGGCTGGAATGCACCACGGAGCGCCACATTGGAGGGGGGAATGGAGGAGGGCGGTAGCAGGAATTGCGCTGAATGATGTTTGGGAAAACCGTCGCCGGGAATTGGTTGAGGAATTGACCCGGTTTTTTGGCGCGCCCGCGTGTCCGCCTCCCTTGGCGTTGGACGATTTGTCTTCACTGTGGTGGACTGCAGGGTTTATTAGCGTGGCGGATTGGATTGGCTCTGACGAAGTTTTTTTCTCACCGGATCGTAGCGACACTCCCGCAAATTTATCCTCCATCCAGGCAGCGGCTCGCAACGCCATAGCTCAAATTGGATTGGAATCTCCTGCTTTTACGACAGGGCTCTCATTTGTCGATCTCTTCGGGTTCCCGCCTAACGATCTTCAAACGGCAGCAATGGAAACCATCCGGGAGCCCGGGGTGTATGTGATCGAGGCTCCCATGGGCATGGGAAAGACGGAGGCGGCGTTGGCGGCGGCTTATCGGCTTGTCAGCAACGGGCAAGCCAGCGGGCTGTATTTTGCGCTTCCCACGCAGGCGACAAGCAATCGTATTCATGAACGCGTTGCCGCGTTTCTCAGCCGCGTTCAGACTGCAGCCCCGCGTTTGATTCATAGCGGCTCCTGGTTGTTGGATAAAAACATGCGTTTTCCATCCATTCATGCAGGGCAGCCGGGTGACCAGCGCTCCGCCGCGCGCGACTGGTTTGCATCGTCCAAACGCGCTTTGATCGCGCCTTTTGGCGTGGGCACGGTTGATCAGGCATTGCTTGGCGTTATTTCGGTGAAGCATTTCTTTGTGCGGCACTTTGCCCTGGCGGGGAAAGTGGTTGTGATTGATGAAGTGCATTCATACGATGTGTTTACCGGCACGCTGATTGAAGCGCTGATCAGCACGCTTGTAAAGTTGCGCTGCACTGTAATCATCCTTTCAGCCACGCTCACCCGCGTGCGCCGGGAAAAACTGCTCAGCATGGGCGGGGTGACGGAAATAATTCATCCCCCGGCATTGGAGACAATTGTGACGATTCCAAGTGTCAGTGATGAACCGTTTCCTCTCATTACCGGAGTGGCGGGCGGCAAGGCTATTCCTCCTCGCCCAGTTGCTGCGCCACCGCCGAAGCCGCCTGTGGCGATCCGTTTTCGCGCCGAAATGGACATCCTGGGCGATGCCGTTGAGGCTGCCCGTTCGGGCGCGTGTGTGCTATGGATCTGCAACACTGTGGACCGTGCGCTTGCCACCTATCGCAACCTCTGTAGCATGCGATGCGATGCCGATCCGTCCGTGGGTCTGCTCCACTCACGTTTTCCATTTTATCGCCGCCAGAAACTGGAAGAATACTGGATGCGCAAACTGGGAAAATTGCGCTGCTATCGCCCGCCAGGCTGCCTGCTCGTCAGCACTCAAATCGTGGAGCAATCAGTGGATTTGGATGCGGATTTACTGATCACCGAGCTTGCGCCTACAGATATGCTTTTCCAACGGCTTGGCAGGCTCTGGCGGCATCACAAGCAAGAGGATCCGCCCCGCCCACGCGCTCAACCTGAAGTGTGGATCATTGAAGAAGCCGTCACGCTTGATGCCCTTCGCGACGAACAGGATAATCAGGCGCTCTGCAAGGCTCTCGGGAAAAAGGCCAGAGTCTATGCCGCTTATGTGCTGTTGCGCTCGCTGGAGCAATGGCATGACAAGAGCCACGTAAACTTGCCACACGACATTCGTCCGTGGCTGGAGGCGACCTATCAACCGCGCTCCGAGGATGACCGGCCTGGATGGAAAAAGTTGTTGGCGGATCTTGAGCAAAAACGACTCGATCACACGGGGCAGGCCGAGACAGCGCAAAATGTTTGGAATCTTCCAGCTCTGAAGGACGAAGAAGGGATCGGCACCCGCTTAAACGAATGTCCCACGTTGCCGCTGATTCTTGCGAAATCCGCAGATCGGGAAATTGTTGTCCTTCTGGATGGCTCATCCGTTCCAGTTCAATCCTTGCGATTTGATTACAACACTGCCAAGGCCCTCCATCGCAACGTGGTGAAAGCCCCGAAGTGGTGGTTCAATCTTAAGGGCCGCTATTTGATGTCCGTGCCAGACGCAGTCGGCAAAATGGTCGCATTGCACATGCGCGGACAAGTCGAGATGGCCGTGATCAGCGGCACCGCCATCACCACAGAAAGCTTGGGTGAAGGCCGCGCTCTGGATTTTAGCGATGACAGAGGCCTTTCGCTCAATGCCGGTTACATCACCCCACCCACTTATTGGAAGGAGGATGACGATGAGTCTTACGACTGACAATCCGATGAATCCCCACGAGGGTGAGGAAACCGAGTCATTTGTTTGTACCCAAAGATACAAATATCGGATCATCCCCACAACAGTGAGGAATTCGATTATTAGAGGCAATATACCGCATTTTTTCAAGCTCTAATGTATTAATCGTTACCCTTAATAATCCCAATAAAACAAATATCTTTAAACAAATATATTGAACAGTTTCACTTAACTCATTACTGTGTGAGCTATGAGCGCGATCTCAATGCGTGTTTCAACGTATAAACGGGCCGATACCCTTCGGCGGCTCAAAGGTCTGTTTTGTTGTCGTGCAGGGGGGGTGACGGATGTCGGACGACCGAGCAGATACGGATGCTATCTTGTCGTCACTCCCATCGGAAGGCATGTGCTTGGGAAAACCCGCAAAGAAGACTTTATTTAAATCGTGAAATCCAAATTTTGCCGAAGCCGCGATGGTCGTTATAAAGGCTATGGCCTAGTAATTCTCCCACCACAATGAAAGACATGGAAGAAATTAGGCCAGCGCCCGCTACGCAGTCACCAGCCCACATACGCACAATCGCTAAAATTGGCGAAACGTCAAGGCATTTGGCAGCCATTTGGCAGCAGTTCTCATTATGTGGGGTATGCCTCTGGCCTGCCAGCACCTCGTTATCGGGGTGCAGTGATTATTGTGCTGACTGTTGCGGTGCCTCTGGCTCCGCAAGGGAGTCGAAAACTTCGTGCGCAGGCAGATCTGAGGTTTTCCCCTTCTTTGCTAAAATGAGAATCGCTGGCCATTGGGGAGAAAATTTATGAATCTTACGACTGAACCTTGGATACCCGTTACCGACTCGAATGATCAGGCCCGGCAGGTCAGCTTGCGGCAAATCTTTGCCGAGGGCGAAATGCTCCAAGACCTCGCAGTGCGCCCACACGAACGCGTGGCTCTCATGCGGCTGCTTATCTGCATCGCCCAAGCCGCGCTTGATGGCCCTGCCGATCGTCAAACGCTCGCAACCTGTGGCAGGGAATTGCCAGCAGCAGCCGGGCGCTACTTTGATCGGTGGCAGGAGAGTTTCGACCTTTTTCATCCAGAGAAGCCGTTTCTTCAATTCTCTGGCCTGAGCAAGCCTCCGAAACCTTTGGATAAGAAGCCCAAGAAAGCCAAGGCTGTGCATGAGGATGGCGAGGATGAGGAAGGCACTGCCGCCAGCAAGATGGATTTTGCCCTCGCCACGGGCAATAACACAACGCTCTTCGATCACGAGGCTGCGAACGATGAGGCTCGGACATTTCCTCCAAATCAATTGGCATTGATGTTGATCACGTTCCAATGTTTTTCGCCCGGAGGGCGAATTGGCGTTGCCCGGTGGCGTGGTTCTGATACGCCCGGAAGCGGAAGTAGCGGTCACGCGCCTTGCGCACCCTCCGCGATGCTCCACGCATTCATTCGACGCTCCACTTTGCTGGATGGCATTCATGCCAATCTGCTTTCGCGGTGGTCGGTGAAGAAGAATTACGCCCGCGAATGGGGGCGTCCCGTGTGGGAGCAAATGCCGGAATCCTTCAGCGATGCGCCTGCCATCGCAAATGCAACGACAACGTATCTCGGTCGTCTCATGCCGCTGGCGCGGGCCATCGTGTTGCGTCCGGATGGGAAGGGTTTGCTGCTGGCCAACGGACTGGACTATCCCACGCCGCCGGAATTCCCGGCGGAACCGACGGCGAGCATTGTCAAAAAGGGCGATGACACCGGCCATGTTCTTGTTGGCGCAGGGAACAAAGCGATTTGGCGCGAGCTGCCATCATTGGTCGTAAAACGCCTGGCCGACAAAGGCGCGGGCGGCCCGCTGGTTCTAGGCGAGCTAAACGATGACGAATCATTGGACCTCTGGGTGGGGGCGCTGATCACCGACAAGGCCAGCATACTTGACACTGTTGAAGGTGTCTATGCCATTCCGGCCAGAATGCTCAACGATGATGGCCGCCGCACCTACGAAAAGGAAATAGAAGCAAGTGAACAGGTAGAGTCTAAGCTACGCAATGCCTGCGAAGCTTATCGTCAACATTTGGAGCTCAAACCCCAAGTATATCCGGAGCGGGCCCTTGCCGTCAGGCGCTACTGGACGAGCATTGAGCAACAGCTTCCGCTGCTTCGTGCCTATATCAATGTTCCTGATGGCACTGATGAAGCCAAGTCAGCGCTTGCCAAGTGGCGCAACGGTCTTTGGAAGGCCGCTTACGACGCTCTCACAACAACCTGCGCAAACGAAACCCCGCGCCAACTTCGCGCCTATTCTCTGGCTCGCAGAGATCTGCAACGCAGTCTGAGCAAGCCCAAGGAAAATCCGCCAAATCAAAACTGAAGTTCTAAATTATGACAACTCAACCTACTGTTGAAATGGAAGCCCGCGCTCTGGTTGACTTTGTGCGGAAACTGAAGGGAGATCGCGATCACGACATTCCTGAGGATCGCGGCACATTGGCGCTGTTGAGAGGGGCACTCACCGACTCAACCGAACGCCGTATGCGCACTTGGAGGATTCTGGCTCGCTTTGGCGGCATACCAGTCAATGAAGAGTACAAGCCCAAAGTTGTTCGCACCGTCGCCGGGCTTATGTCCATGCCTCATTTACATCATGCGGATTGTGGCAAGAGTTTTGGTGGAAACTGCGTTGAACTCCTTGGGGATGAAGAGCTAAAATCTCTCCACAAGGCAGAGCAGACCGGTCCTGTTGCCCGGCGGGTTCAGCATCTGCTTTCGTCCACCCGCGAGGAAGTTTGCAGTCGAGTTTCCCAGCTTGGTCGCAGGCTGGACAGCGTTTCTAGAAAGGGTAACAACACTCACGCACTCAACTTCATAAGACTGTATTCAGATCTTATTTATTGGTCAGAGGATGTAAAAGTAAAAGCCCGTTGGGCCGCCGACTTCTGGGGCGCTGCTGAGGAGGACGAGTCTGCCAACCCGGAGGCGAAACTATGAGCGATGCGCCCACCTGCTGGCTGACACGCGCCATCATCACCCCGCAAACCTTGTTCGCTCAAGGGATCAAGGATTCCTACACCTGGCACCAACTGGTGTGGCAGGCATTTCCGGGACGCGACGGATTGCCCCGCGATTTTCTCACCCGGCTGGATGACAAGACCGAGGGCACCCAGTTGCTGGTCGTCTCGCACACAGAGCCGGTCCGACCCAATTGGCTGAGCGAGACGGATAGCTGGGAGAGCAAACCGATTCCGCCCGCTTACTTTCAGGCTCGGCGTTATCGCATTCAGCTTCGCGCCAACCCAACTCACAAGCCGGTGAAGGACCAGCAAGGCAATTACATCGCCGACGCCAAGAAACGCAAACGCCGGGCCATCACGGGCGAAGCCGAGCTTGCCGCATGGCTAAAACGCAAAGGGGAATCAGGCGGCTTCCGTCTCGTGGATAGCGTGCCGCTGGAAACCTGGAGCGAGGTGCAACGCTTTGAAAAGCGCCCATCCAACGGATCCCACCATCGCGGCGTCCACGGTGTCGTCGATTTCTCCGGCGTTATCGAAATCACCGACCCCGTTCTTTTCCTCAACGTTACCTTTGCCAAAGGCATCGGCAGCGCCAAAGCCTTTGGCCTTGGACTGCTGGTGCTTGCCCCAATCCATTAACCAACTCCTGCAATACTCAACACAAATAATCCAATGAAACTGCTCGAACTCCACATCCTACAGTCTTTTCCCGTCTCCTGCCTCAACCGGGATGACATGAACTCGCCAAAGACCGCCACTTTTGGCGGTGTGCAACGCGCCCGTGTTTCCAGTCAATGCTGGAAGCGGCAAATCCGCCTTATGTGTAGCAATCTTTATGAAGCCGCGTTCAGGGGCCAACGCAGCCGCCAGTTCATCGCCGAGATCACTCTTCGATTAGCCAAGGACCACGGCGCTAGCGCAGAGGCGCTCTCGCTCTGCATATCGCACTATCTTGGCAAGCTGGATCCCAACAATCCCGGGAAGGTGAAGACCATCGCGTATTATAGTCCTGGAGAACTGGATCGCTTCGCTTCTGTCGTCTGCAAGTTAAAATCTGAAGAGAAAGAAAAGCTCATTGCAGCCATCGGCCAGATCGATATGGCATCGCTTCTCAAGGATGATAGTGCTGACGACGCAGAGGATGTGGAAAAAGCCGAAGGAGGAGTGAAAGCCAAAAAGAAAGGGGACAGTGGGGGAAAGATGACAGCAAAGGCTTTCGGCAAACTTGTAAGCGGAATTTTCAAGCCAGCCTTGAAAAAGGAGTTCAAGGACACGCCCATGGTGAAAGATGCTGCAGACATCGCCCTTTTTGGTCGCATGGTTGCCGCAGATCACAATCTGACTTTGGAAGGAGCGGCGATGTTCAGCCACGCGCTTTCAACTCACAAGGTGGACAACGAGATCGACTTTTTTACGGCGGTGGATGACTTGAACCCCGCAGATGACAGCGGTTCGGGGCACATGGGGACGACCGAGTTCAACGCGGCCACGTATTACCGTTACGCCGCCGTGAATCTCTCGATGCTCGCGGACAAGGATCACCTTGCTTCCATGACCCCGGAAGAGCGGAAGGAAGTCGTTTCCTCCTTCATCCATGCGACACTGACAGCAGTGCCCCAGGCTCGGCATAACGGCATGAATGCTGGAGTGCGACCCGCTTACGCTCTGGGGCTGATACGAGAGAATGGGCAGCCGATTCAGTTGGTCAACGCTTTTGAGAAGCCGGTTCGTTTCGACAAGATTGAGAAGCCGGTTCGTTTTGACAAGAAAGGCAGCATATTGGAGAACTCCATCGATCAACTCAAGGACTACAACAAGGATCATAAGAAGACTTGGGCCATCATTTCGGTTGAGGAAGTGGCCATGCCGGATGTAAACGTCACCGAGTTCATTCAACGCCTCACCGCTCATGTCATCTAATCCTGCCGCCTGCCTCGTCCTGCGATTGGAGGGACCTCTCCAGTCGTGGGGTTACGAGGACCGATTCAATCGGCGCAAGACAGGGCTGATGCCGACCAAGAGCGGCATCCTTGGCTTGTGCTGCGCCGCGCTTGGGGCGGCGCGTGGCTCAGAGCGCGAACAGGAATGGCTGCCGCGCCTGAATGCGCTGGATTGCCTGACCATTGCGCTCCCTCGTGGCGTGGAACAAAAACCCATTCCGGTGCGGCGCATGGAGGACTACCACACCGTGCAAGATACTCGCACCGCAGATGGCAATATCAAAGAAACCCACATTACGCAACGCACGTATCTCAACGATGCCGGGTTCGTTGCATTGCTGGTTGGGGACAAAGCGACGCTGCAAGAACTCGCCGTGGCCTTGAAAGACCCCGTTTGGGGAGTGTGGCTGGGCCGGAAAGCATGCATCCCCAGCGCGCCTGTTTTTCATAGCCTGCATGAGAATGAAGCAGCAGCGCTGACTGCGGTCATTGGGGAAAAACCATTGAGCGCTTTCACAAGGCAGCGGGAAGCGAAGAGCTTTGCCGATGGCACAGATACATTCCAGGACAGCCCCATCACCTTCGACGATCCCCGTCAGTTTGCGCCGCGCCGCGTCAATCTCCGTCGGAAAGGTGAGGAGGATTGAGGCTCTATGGCCCTTTTTGAACGACCACCACTGGAGACGCTTGCCTCGGCCAAAGACCGCTGGACGCCGATCTATCTGGAACATGGACGGCTGGAAGTCGATGACTCCAGTGTCAAATGGATTGGGGCAAACGGTCTGCTGTGCCGACTGCCCATCGCGACGATCTCGGCCCTGATTCTCGGGCCGGGCACGACGGTCACCCACGCCGCGATGAAAGCTTGCTCCGAATCCAACACTCCGGTCTGTTGGACTGGCGAGGAGTCGTTGCGATTTTACGCCTTTGGTTTGGCTCCCAACCATACCAATGACATGCCGCGCATTCACGCGGAAGCCTGGGCCGATAAGCGACGCCGCACCCAGATCGCCCGCGCCATGTTCCGCATTCGCTTCCCTGAAATCGACATGGAGGGTAAATCCATTAAAGAAATGCGCGGCATGGAGGGGTTGCGCGTGCGGACGCTCTATTCCCAGCTTGGCCTTCAATACGGAGTGACTTGGAAAGGGCGCAACTACGACCGCACCAACTGGGATACGTCCGACGGCATCAACAAGGCGCTTTCGTCTGCGAATGCCAGTCTCTACGCCCTCTGTGCCGCAGTGGTCTGTTCGCTGGGGTATCTGCCCAGCCTGGGATTCGTTCATGACGCCGGGACACTGCCATTTGTTTACGACATGGCGGATCTCTACAAACACCTTACGAGCATCCCCGCCGCGTTTCTTGCGGTACGGCAAGACCAGAACGATGACGGCGAATTAGTCCGCAAGCTCTTGAAAGAACGGGTGGAAGAAGAGCGGATTATGCAGCGGATGCCCAAGGACCTTGCCGCCTTGTTCGAGACTGCCGAAGCCGCGCCCGCGCAGGCAGGAGATCGCCCGGTTTCCGCTTTGCCATGACCGTGATTGTTGCCAACGATACGCCGCCAGCGATCCGGGGCATGCTCAAGCGATGGTTTGTCGAGCCCAAGCCCAATGTGTTTGTCGGCACGCTCAACCGGCGAACACGCGCCAAAGTGGTTGACTACGTTACGCGTAACGCCAAAGAAATGAGCCTGTTGATCATCCACTCGGACCCGAACTGCCAGGGATTCCGAATCGAGCGTCACGGTGCCCCCGACCGGCGCGATTGCGAGATGAGTGGCCTATGGCTGGTCGCCGAGCAATGGGTCGAAGAGGACAACCAACCGTTTTAGCGGTCGAAAATCCATTCCATAATTCCCTTCAAATACCCTCCTGAGTTGATGTAAGCTGTTGGTAGTTCAGAGTTCTCCCCACCCGCGTGGGGATGGTCCGATTGGTCAGGCCAGAGCCGTTGCCGATGAATGGTTCTCCCCACCCGCGTGGGGATGGTCCGCCACTTAGGGCTTCCATAAGATCCGACATCGGGTTCTCCCCACCCGCGTGGGGATGGTCCGAACTCAGTGGCCAGTTCTGAATTGGAACTGGAGTTCTCCCCACCCGCGTGGGGATGGTCCGAGATTCCTTACCCGGATGGCCCGCGAATACTCGTTCTCCCCACCCGCGTGGGGATGGTCCGCGAGCAAGACGCACGCGCCGATGCTGATGGAAGTTCTCCCCACCCGCGTGGGGATGGTCCGGGAGGGCGAGTTGGCGGTAGGAGCCGGAGCGCGTTCTCCCCACCCGCGTGGGGATGGTCCGAGATTCCTTACCCGGATGGCCCAGTCAGACTCGTTCTCCCCACCCGCGTGGGGATGGTCCGCAATTTGCCTTATCACTCACGAGGGCGGGCACGTTCTCCCCACCCGCGTGGGGATGGTCCGCTCGCGATGAAGCAATTAACGTTGCGGTGATTGTTCTCCCCACCCGCGTGGGGATGGT
>CAIUEN010000275.1 GCA_903898185.1 uncultured Verrucomicrobiales bacterium | reverse complement strand
GGGGAGAGAAAAAGAGGATGGTTTTGATGTTTAACGATAAGTGTATATTATATACTTCGATTTGTTTTCTAATGCATTTTTGAAAAAGAGTCGTTTTCTGCCAGACACTAAGTATAAAACGGATCGATTCACTGACTTGCGCCTGATACCCATCTGTGACAACGCATAAATTCAGTTGGCTGCCGGAGCAGCGCAGTGTCTAATGGGGATGTGCTAAGTTCATGACGCAAATGCAAAAAAGCCAGGCTCCACTCCGTGCCTATGAATCACCGAACGTCCTATTCGCCGATCCGGACGGCTCGCCGGTGATCCCCTTTCGTTGATTTCAAGCGGACGTATAATGACTGCCAGAACCAATTTTGCATCCCTGGATTTGAAGTCGTTGAAACGGCATTGACCACCGCATGAAGCTCACCGAAATCAAACAAATTCTTTCAGCGCGGAATCTTCAGCTTTCCAAATCGCTCGGCCAGAATTTTCTGCACGACCAAAATCAACTGCGTCGCATAGCGGAAGCGGCTGAACTGACTGCCGGAGATAAGATACTCGAGATTGGCCCGGGACTGGGCCCTTTGACAGAATATATCGCGCCACGCGCCGCAGAAACACTGGCGATTGAAAAGGATGGACGCCTGGTGGAATTTCTGCGCGAGAAGTTTGCCAACACCCCCGGTCTCCAATTGCTCCACGCTGACGCGCTGGACTACGTTAAAGACCATCGCCAATGGTCTGACTGGAAGATGGTTTCAAACCTTCCTTACTCGGTGGCTTCTCCGATTCTGGTGGAATTGGCGCAAGCCCTGTCGCCGCCGCAACGCATCGTGGCGACGCTGCAATTGGAGGTTGCCGAACGCGTCCACGCCCCGGCCGCTGCCGAACACTATGGGCTGCTTAGCCTGCTCATTCAGCTTCGTTACGAAACACGCGGCATTTTCAAAATACCATCGACGTGTTTTTTTCCAGAGCCCGATGTCGATTCGGCCTGCATCACTCTGGCGCGCCGGACTGAACCGTTGTTATCGCCTGATTTGCAACGAGTGTTTACCCGTCTGGTCAAATGCGCATTTTCTCAACGTCGCAAGATGATGCTTAAATTGCTCAAGCAGAACTGGCCTTTAGACCGCCTTACCGCCGCCTTCGAACAACTCGGACTGTCACATCAAATTCGGGCGGAAAGAGTCTCGCTTGAGCAGTTTGTGCAATTAGTCCGGCTGCTCTCAACGATAGAGGCAGGGACGGGGGATTAACGTCAATATTTGCCTCTTGACTTGAGGTTTCCAGGCAATAGGCTTCTCAAAATGCATGTAATTCAGAGCCAATTCTTTCAGACCGCGCCAGCCTCAAGAAAAGCAATTCCACATCCGTAGTTTTTGAGTCGTGAAAGACAAAGTCCCGAGCGTTACGATCTTAATTGCCGCCCGTCCAAAGCAAACGGATATCAAGGCCGTAGTGGCCAGCCGCGCCTTGGACTATCCATCGGAGCAACTCGAAATCCTGGTGGCTCGCGGCAAGCAGCCGTCCGCCCAACGCAATGCCGCCACAGAAGCGGCGCGGGGTGAGTTGATCTACTTTCTGGATGATGACTCGGTGCCGTCATCCGATAATCTTCGCCGGGCAGTGTCGTATTTCAGCGATCCCCAAGTGAAGATGGTCGGTGGTCCCAATCTTTGTCCGCCGGATGCGCCGGAACTGGAACAGGTCTTTGCGGTGGTAATATCGAGTTGGCTTGCGTTTGGGCCGAGTCGAGCCCGTTACTGGCCAGTAGGCAGTGTGCGGGTTTCGAGTGAAAAGGAGCTGATCTTGTGCAACTTGATGGCGCGGCGCGCGGCGATCATCGAAGCAGGCGGCCTTGATGAGGCGCTCTATCCCAACGAAGAAAACGCCTTGATGGACGAGCTGCAAACGCGCGGTGGCAAACTTATGTATGACCCAAAGCTGTTTGTTTACCGCAGGCCGCGTTCCAATCTGAAAGCATTTGCCAAAATGTTGATGACATACGGACGTGGCCGGGCCGAGCAGTTCCGGTTGCATCCCACTGTGGGATCAGCCTTGAATTTTGTGCCGCCCCTGTTCTGCGCATATCTGGCGGGGTTGGTCAGTGTGCCTTTCCTCCCACGGACGATTGCCGTGCTGGCGCTGATGCCGTTGGGAGCGTATGTGCTGGCGATTTTGGCACAGGCAATTGTTCTGGCGCGGGAAGGAAACACTTGGCGCAGCATCGCCGCCATTCCGTTGATCGCGCTAACGCATGTCCTGTATGGCTTCGGTTTCTGGCGGGGGCTTTTCACCCGGCTACGGCCCCCCGGCCAACGCTCGCATACCCCCGTGATCTTGGAGAAGATCATGTAGCAACGCGCCCGAATCGGAATATTACCATTCACGTAGCATAGGCATCCTTGCCTGTGCATCCTCTTTTCGGCGAGCGTCAGCGAGACGCTAATTTCTCCCTGAAACAGTTACCGGGATAAAATGCCATCGTTTTCCATTGCCCGCATGAAATGATCCTTTCACAATGCCGCTGCTGAACATGAACAGAGCCATTTTTTTGGATCGCGACGGGACGTTGAACGTGGAAAAGGAGTATCTCCATCGTCCGGAGGATGTGGTGATTTTTCCAGGCGCATTGGAGGCGTTGCGCCGATTGCATGACGTTGGCTACAAATTAATTGTCATTACGAACCAATCGGGCGTGGGGCGCGGATATTATACGATGGCGGATGTTGATCGGGTCAATTCCCGGATAGCCCGTGAATTGGAGGCCGCCGGAGCGCCTGTTGACAAGTTCTATATCGCTCCTGAAGCCCCCGATCAGCCCAGCCGCGGACGCAAACCTTCTCCGCAATTCCTCTTCGATGCCCGTAATGAGTTTGGGCTCGACCTGGCGTTTTGCTATATGATTGGCGACAAATTGATCGACTTGGAATGCGGCTGGAATGCTGGCGTAAAGAAGAGCATCCTGGTGCGCACGGGCTACGGCGCAACGGTAGAAAAAAACGAAAAGATCAAGAATGCCGTCGTGGTGGATGGGTTGCTTGCTGCGGCGGATTTTATTTTAAACACGCCTACATGAAAACCATTGGAATTATCCCCGCTCGTTACGCCTCAACGCGGTTTCCCGCCAAATTATTGGCGTTGATTGCCGGTAAACCACTGATTCAACGCGTCATCGAACGGTGCCACAAGGCGAAATCTCTTTCCGAGGTGATTGTCGCCACGGATGATGAACGGATTGCCCAAGTTGCCCGGAGTCTTTGCCGAGTGGAAATGACTGCCGCCACTCATCCGAGCGGGTCGGATCGCATTGCGGAGGTAGTCCGCCGCTGCGAATGCGATGCCGTCGTCAATATTCAAGGCGATGAACCGTTGATGGATCCAGCGGTGATTGATGCCGTTGCTGGAGCGCTGGCTACAGCCGAAATGTCCACTGCCGCGACGCCCATCCACGACCTGGCCGAGTATGAGAATCCCAATGCCGTAAAAGTCGTTGTCAGCGTTGCGGGACGGGCCTTGTATTTCTCACGGCGAACAATTCCATTTATCCGGGATTGTGCCGATTCGGCTCAGCAAATGGCTTCGTTTCCGTTTCTCAAACACTTGGGAATTTATGGTTACCGGCGCGAGACACTGCTGCGCTTGGTTGGTTTCCCGGTATCGCCCTTGGAATATGCTGAAAAGCTCGAACAACTGCGAGCCTTGGAAAATGGTATTCAGATTGCTGTCGTTCGGGTCGATTACGACAGCGTTGGGGTGGATGTTCACGCCGACGTGGAACGGGTCGAGAAAATTCTTCGCGTGGCGCAGGCGGGTAACAGTTGATGGTGGGGAATCGCTCCAATCAGAGCGGTTCCATCACCCTATCAACTTTCGACTCTTATTTGAGTTACATTTTGGCAATTCCCTGGCATCCTAGAGCCATTGCAGTTGTCATTTTCAAAATGAAATATATTTTCGTTACCGGCGGTGTGGTGAGCTCATTAGGCAAAGGCCTTACGGCCGCTTCATTGGGTACGTTGCTCGAAAGTCGAGGGCTCAAGGTCACCCTTCAAAAGTTTGACCCCTACCTTAACGTTGATCCGGGCACGATGAGCCCGTATCAGCATGGCGAGGTTTACGTGCTGGACGACGGCGCTGAGACGGATCTGGATCTCGGGCATTACGAGCGGTTTACGCATTGCAAGCTCTCGCGCATGAACAACCTGACCAGCGGCCAGGTTTATCAAACGGTCTTGGACAAGGAGCGCCGCGGTGATTACCTCGGCAAGACCGTACAGGTCATCCCACACGTCACCGACGAAATCCAAAAACGCATTCATCTTCTGGGCGAGCAATCCAAAGCCGATGTGATGATCACTGAAATCGGCGGAACTACTGGAGACATTGAGGGACTGCCCTTCTTGGAAGCCATTCGCGAATTCGCGCTCGAAGTCGGTCCAAGCAATGCCATCTTCCTTCACGTCACCTACGTCCCTTTCATCAAGGCGGCGGGCGAACTCAAGACCAAGCCCACCCAGCAATCGGTGGCAAAACTGCGCGAAATCGGCATCACCCCGCAAATCCTGGTTTGCCGATGTGAACGCCCTCTGGACAAGGATTTGCGTCAGAAAATCTCGCTCTTTTGCAATGTCCCCTATAATGCGGTGATTGAGGAAAAAGATGTCGATCATTCCATTTACGAAGTGCCGTTGATGCTTCAGCGCGAGCGCGTGGACGAACTGGTATGCCAACTCCTGCGCCTGGACACCCCGGCAGCCAATATGACGCATTGGCAGGAGATCATCCGCAAATTGATTGCCCCCCAGCACCGGGTCCGCATCGGTGTGGTCGGCAAATATATCGAACTAAATGACGCCTATAAGTCGGTCTATGAAGCCGTCATTCACGGCGGTGTTGCCAACGATTGCGGCGTCGAAATCGAGAAAATTGAGGCCGAGGAAATCGAAAAATTTGGCACCGATAAAATTCTCAAAGGGCTTGCAGGCATTCTGGTTCCCGGCGGGTTTGGCGAGCGCGGTGTCGATGGCAAAATCCTCGCGGCCCGATACGCGCGCGAAAAAAAAATACCCTATCTCGGTCTCTGCCTTGGAATGCAGATTGCAACCATCGAGTTCGCCCGCAATGTGCTTAAACTTGAAGGCGCCCACTCGACCGAGTTCAATCCGCACTCACCGCATCCGGTCATTGCCTTGCTCGACGAACAGAGAAAGGTCATTCGCAAAGGTGGCACCATGCGACTGGGACAACAGCCGTGCCAGATTGTCGTCGGCTCGGTCGCCAACCATCTTTATGGCGCATTTGTGATCAATGAACGCCACCGGCATCGCTACGAATTCAACAACGCCTACCGCGAGAAATTTGAGAAAGCGGGTTTTGTCTTCAGCGGCACATCGCCCGATGGCAAATTGGTCGAGATGATCGAATTGCCAGGCCATCCGTTTTACATGGCCTGCCAGTTCCATCCCGAGTTCCAGAGCAAACCGAACCAACCACACCCGCTATTCCGAGGCTTCATCGCTGCCGCCCAGGTTCAGACGCGTCTGAAGGCGGCTATTGCATAGGACAGAAGCTCGCTCTGCC
Source organism: uncultured Verrucomicrobiales bacterium (assembly GCA_903898185.1). Classification (GTDB taxonomy): domain Bacteria; phylum Verrucomicrobiota; class Verrucomicrobiia; order Limisphaerales; family Palsa-1400; genus CAIUEN01. Next base: position 8,159 of record CAIUEN010000275.1, on the reverse strand, counting down.
TTCAATCGTTACGTCATTCTATTATGAAAACACAAGCGGACATTGCACTGATCGGACTGGCTGTGATGGGCCAGAACTTGGTTCTCAACATGAACGACCACGGCTACACTGTGGCGGTTTTCAATCGCACAGTTTCGAAAGTGGACGAGTTCCTGGCCAACGAAGCCAAGGGGACTCGCGTCATTGGCGCCCATTCGGTTTCCGAACTGGTGGCGTCGCTCAAGAAACCCCGCCTCGTGATGATGCTCGTTAAAGCCGGCAAGCCTGTTGATGAGTTTATTGAATTGCTGCTGCCGCACATGGAAGCAGGCGACATCATCATTGATGGCGGCAATTCGCTTTTCCAAGACACAATGCGCCGTGCCAGCTATGTCGAAAGCAAGGGGATGCTCTACATCGGCGCTGGGGTATCGGGCGGCGAAGAAGGCGCTCGTCGCGGGCCATCAATCATGCCCGGCGGTTCACCCGCCGCATGGCCGCATGTCAAAGATATTTTTCAGGCAATCTCAGCCAAGGTTGAAAATGGCGCGCCCTGCTGTGAATGGGTCGGCGAAAACGGAGCTGGGCATTACGTCAAAATGGTTCACAACGGCATTGAATACGGCGACATGCAGTTGGTATGCGAGGCTTACCAGCTCATGAAAGACGGCTTGGGAATGACCGCGAACGAAATGCACATGGTGTTCGAGGAGTGGAACAAGAGTGAGCTTGATTCCTATCTGATCGAAATCACGCGTGATATTCTGGCTTTTAAAGACACCGACGGCCATCCGTTGGTCGATAAGATTCTCGATGCTGCCGGCCAGAAAGGCACGGGTAAATGGACGGTAATCAATTCAGCCGAGCTGGGCATGCCAATCACGCTTATTACCGAGGCAGTCTATTCACGGTGTGTTTCGGCTATGAAAGAAGACCGAGTCGCCGCTGCCAAGGTGTTGAAGGGGCCCAAACCGTCGATTTCAACAGACCGCGTTCGATTCATCGAAGACATTCGCCAAGCGCTTTACGCTTCAAAAATCATATCCTATGCTCAGGGCTACATGCTCATGCGCGCGGCGGCGAAGGAATACAACTGGAATCTCAACTACGGCGGCATTGCGCTGATGTGGCGGGGCGGATGTATTATTCGCAGCCGGTTCCTTGGTAAAATCAAAGAGGCATTCGATCTCAACCCCGGATTGTCGTCGCTGCTCCTGGACAAGTTTTTCAAGGGCGAGATCAAGAAAGCGCAACGTTCCTGGCGCAACGTCGTGGCCACTGCCGTGCGCAAGGGGATTCCGACCCCGGCATTTTCGACAGCTCTTAACTTCTATGATGGCTATCGCACCGAACGCCTGCCTGCCAATCTGCTCCAAGCCCAGCGCGACTACTTCGGAGCCCACACCTACGAACGCACCGACGCCCCGCGCGGCCAGTTTTTCCACACCAACTGGACCGGTCACGGCGGCACGACCGCATCAGGGACTTATACAGTGTAATCACATGGCCTTAACTCCGCATTCCTTGCTGGTACCTGTTCAGCACAGGGAGAAATTAGCGTCTCGCTGACGCTCGCCGAAAAGGGGGCACAGGCAAGGATGCCTATGCTACATGAATAGTTACCATTGCTGAACAGTTATCAAGTATCAATACCGTAAACTTTGATCTTGTTGTAAAGTGTCTGGCGTCCGATTCCTAAGCGCTTGGCGGTTTCGAGTTTGTTACCGCCGGTTTCCTTGAGCATCTGGATGATCGCATTTCGCTCCATGGCTTCCATGAGCGAAAGGTCCTCAGGCTCCTTGTCGGTGATTACGGTAGTGATCGAAAGATCGCGGATGTCCACTTCATTGCCTTCGCACATGAGGACGGCGCGTTGGATTTCGTTCTGGAGCTGGCGGACGTTTCCGGGCCAGTCGAAGGTGCGCAAGACTTCCGCTGCTGCTGGAGTGAACCCGGTGATATTGCGGCCGGACTGGGCATCAAAACGTTTCAGAAACGCATTGGCCAGCGGTAAAATATCTTCGCGCCGCTCGCGAAGCGGCGGGAGGTAAACCAAGATGGCGCTGATACGGTAATAAAGGTCTTCGCGCAGTTTTCCCGCCTTGATCGCTTCTTCAGTTTGGCGGTTGGTTGCGGCAATGATGCGGCAATCGGTTTTATAGCTGACGCGCCCGCCGACGGGGCGCACTTCCTTTTCTTGGAGAACGCGAAGCAATTTGCTTTGTGTGTCGATGGGCATCTCCGAAATCTCGTCCAGCAACAGCGTTCCGCCTTCAGCTTGGCGGAAAAGGCCTTCGCGATCGGCATTTGCCCCAGTAAATGCGCCTTTGACGGAGCCGAATAATTCGCTTTCAATGAGCTCGCGCGGGAGCGCGGCACAATTGATTTTGATCAGTGGCCCTTTGTTGCGGGGGCTCAACGTGTGGATCAGATCGGCAATGACCTCCTTGCCGGTGCCGCTTTCGCCTGTAATTAGGATCGAGACATCGCTGGGAGCGATGCGCTCAATCGTGCGAACCACCGTTTTCATGGCCGGGCTTTGGAAAATTGGAGCAGCTCCACCGCTCATTGCCACAAGAGCCTTACGCAACGAACTGGTTTCCTCATTGAGCCGTTTATGTTCCATTGCGCGCTCCACAGAGAGCAGGAGCGTCTTCTGATCGAAGGGTTTGTTCTGGAAATGGTAGGCGCCGCGTTTGGTTGCTTCAACGGCGGCATCGAAGGTCGCATGGCCGGTGAGTACAATCACTTCGGTTTCGGGCCATTGCTTTTTGATTTTTGGCAGGAGTTCAAGGCCATCGCCGTCGGGCAGCATCAAATCGAGCAGTATGACGTCAGGCTGCTGGCCGGTAAAGGCGGCCTGTAGTTCTGCCGCGTTGGCTTTGCATACTGCTTCAAAGCCATTCTTTTCAAGAATGGCACTGATCAATTCACGGACTCCCGCCGTGTCATCCACCACCATAACTCTGGACTTCATACTTTTCTTTTCTTAGGTATTCCAAGCCCGCAGGCTTGTATGAAACCGCCAAAAATGCGCAAAAACGCTTCATAGCGGCCGAACAAACGCTCAGGATGGAACTGAACTGCCAACAGGAACGGCAATTGCCTCGGATCTTTCAGTTCCACAGCTTCAACCAATCCGTCAACAGTTCGGGCCGTAGCTTCCAAAGGCCTCGCCAGTTTTCCAATTGCCTGGTGGTGAGTGCTGTTAACTCCGAACTTCTGTTCCCCCATAATAGTGGCCAATAGAGTGCCCGGCGTCAACAATAGTTCATGCACTGGGTCGGCTTTTTTATCGAATTGCTTATGATTGAGAGCATTCGGCATCTGGCTTGGGATATCAATGATAAGCGTTCCACCCAAGGCGACATTCAATAACTGGTGCCCGCGGCAGATTCCCAAGAACGGTTTTCGCTGCTGGAATGTTTCGTCGATCAGCTCCAATTCCCAAGTATCGCGCGCGCCGTCCACGTCGCCAACCGTTTGCGCCAATTCCGGTGGCACGTCCTTGGAATAGAGGCCAGGCTGAATGTCGTCGCCCCCGGTCAGCATGACGCCGTCGCAGCGTCGAACCAGTTCGGCGATCAACTGACGGGACGTCGTGGGAGGCATGATCCACGGAATGCCGCCCGCCGCCAGGATGGCATCGGTGTAACACTCGGACAGGCTGACCGACAGGTCGCCAAATTCAGCGCCTTGTTTCTGCGTGCTGGGAGAGATAAGAATCGTAGGAATCATGGCCTTTTGAATTAAACCTTCGTTCCGGGAAATCGTTCCTCAATCTTTTTGACCAACCGCTCATCCTCCTCAGGACGTATCAACTGGCGATTGATCCGTCGGCGCACCGAGTCGAGCAGCTCCAGCCAGTCCTCCAGCGGCGGGTTCTCGACGGCTTGCCAGCAGTCGAACCGCTTTTCGCGCTTAAAAAACATCCAACGATTGCCGACGTGTTGAGCGTAGCACTGCAGACTGGCACCCTCGGGGGTGGTCCGCTTCCAACTGACTTCTGCTTTAGGCATGATTAATAGTTTTCGGGAAGATCGACGCCAGCCACTGCGATTGCGGCAATTCCTTCCTCGCGCCCGATAAAACCAAGATTCTCATTGGTGGTTGCCTTGATCCCGATTTGCTTGGGATGAATGTTCAACGCCTCGGCAAGGTGGCTCTTCATCTCGGGGATGTGCCGCATCAGCTTTGGCTCTTGCGCGATCAATGTCGAATCAATATTGATGATTTTCCCGCCGCGAAATGTAACCTGACGGGCGGCTTCCTGCAAAAAAAGTTTGCTGGGGGCATTGCGCCAGCGCGGATCGGTATTGGGGAAAAAGTGGCCAATATCGGACTCGCCCAACGCTCCGAGAATTGCATCGCAGATGGCGTGCATCAGAACGTCAGCGTCCGAATGCCCGTCAAGCCCCTTGCTGTGGGGAATTTCCACGCCGCCTAGTATGAGCTTGCGCTCGGTGACCAGCGCATGCACATCGTAACCAGTTCCTACATGAAGCATACCAATGAAACATAGCGGTTCGCCTCTTGGCTATCCAACAAATTCGATCAAACCACCATTCCGCAGGTGTGTGCAGCAATTCTCATTATGTGGGGTAGACCTCTGGTCTGCCAGCACCTCGTTATCGAGGTGCAGTGGTTAGTTGTGCTGACTGTTGCGGTGCCTCTGGCTCCGCAGGGGGGGCGAAAACTTCGTGCGCAGGCAGATCAGCGTATTTCCCCTTCGTTGCTCAAAATGAGAATTGCTGAGGTGTGTTACCGGAAAGTATCGACGCGCTTGGGCGTGAAATCTTCTATTTGTTACAGTCCGCTCGCTCTCTTCCGATGGGCCAAGGCGCGTAGAATCACATCCAACACCGTATCAAGGTTCTTGCCCACATCTTCGGCAAGAAATCGCAAAACAAAATAACCATGTTCTTGCAGAAAATAGTCCTTCCGACGGTCGCTTCTGTAAGCGTCAGCATCGGACAAATGCTGCGAACCGTCCAATTCAATGGCTACGCCGGCATCGGCGCAGAATAGATCCACTTCCATGAGAGATCGGTTGTCGAATGGGATGGGCAGATCGGCGTTCAAGCGGAAACGCCCGGACGTTTGCGGCAAGGTTTCCAAGCGCCGAAACAGGAATGCCTCGGTTGCGCTTCGAGCGCGGTTGACTCCTTCCGCATCCGGAGAAAGTTTGACGCTGGCGTGAAGAAAGAGATCCGCCAGCGGTGTGTCCACCCCATCCCGAATCAACCGGGCAACACTGGCTGCGTAATCTCTTTTCCATTGGGGATCGACGGGGAGCGGAACACCCACCGGCCAACCCGGCACGGCGCTGCCTGGAAGCAGTATGGAGTAGCCGACAGCTTCATATCCCAGGCATCGCCGATCAAACATCCTGGCGAGCATGGGAACGTTGAGATCCGCATAGTCATACACGCGAACCTCGCGCTTTCCGTCCCGAAGCCGATGCAGGCGTCCCACATACTGCGCGATGGTTCCGCGCCAAGACACCGGTAGCGCGAGAAATAACGTATCCAACCGCGGTTCATCAAATCCCTCGCCCACGAATCGACCAATCGCCAGAACAACGAAGTTCTCCTTGGTCTCGGCGATTTCGGCAATTGAGCTGCGAAGCTCCTTTTTCCCCATCCCGCCCTGAAGAGTGATCACATGCTGAACCTTTGCCGTCAACAGTTCGGCGAGGATGCGCAGATGTTCTGTGCGCTCGGTCAATAGGATCGGAGTTCGCCCCTCTTTGACACAGGTTGCGACGTCGTCGCAAATCATCTGATTGCGCGCGGAATCGCCGATGAGGGCATTGAACATGGACTGAAACTGATCTCGCTGATTCGCCTCCATCAGCAGCAGCGGTCGGAATCCTGTCGGACGCACGAAGACTTGATGGGTGAACGGACGCGCTTGGGCCTGTTGCCGGGCATCAACCCGATGGCGAACCGGACCGCATTGCATGAAAATGATCGGGTGGTGGCCGTCCTTGCGGGCAACTGTCGCGGATAACCCGGTTACATATCGCGCTTTGGATCGACGTGCGACCAGTTCAAAACTTCGCGCCGAGAGGTGATGACACTCATCCACGATCAAGTGTCCATAGTTCGCGACTTGGTCATCGACGATCGAATTGCGAACCAAACTTTGAATAATAGCCACATCCAATGTTCCGGTGACCTTTCTACGTCCACCTCCAATTCTGCCGATTTCCTTTGGCGAAACACCAAGAAACATGGAAAGTCGTTCGATCCATTGATCAAGCAATTGCTGGCGATGAACCAACACCAGGGTGTTGACGCCGCGTTTTGCAATAAGCCACGCAGCCAGAACGGTTTTGCCGAATGCGGTCGTGGCGGAGAGGACGCCGATGTCATGCGCCGCCATCGCGTCGGCGGCGATCTGCTGCTCTGGGCGCAGTTCACCCTGAAAAGTCAGGTTCAGAGGAGTTCCAACAAATCGTTCGTCACGAATTATCGGCTCGATTTTGAGGGAATGAAGCATTGCCAAGGCGTCATCCAAACAACCTCGGGGCAGGGCGATGTGCAGGGGAAGGTCTTCAGCGCAGTCAATGATCCGTGGCTTGTCATAAGTCGGCAAACGCATCGCTTGCGCTTTGTAGAACTCGGGATTCTGGAAGGCCGCCAGTCGAATCAGCCGGTTGCGCAGACCGGGAACAAGATTCGCCTTGGCAATATAGACTTGGTCGCCCAAAACCAACTCCAAGCTGTCTGGGACGGGATCGGGAAGAGGGATTTCATGGGGACGGCGAGAAGGCGAAGCTGTCCATGGCTCGTTCTCATCCCCATCAAGCATGAGAGCCTGTCTGACACCTATGACTCTCCCCTTGCTTTCCGCGACTCGCACTCTGGCTTCAACCGTCGCGCGAGGGATGCGGCTCATCGCCGCAAGAAAAGCCCACTGATCGGGAAGAGGATTGAACTGATCGTCAATAAAAAGACTGTTTCCCTGTAATCTTGGGTGTTTCTGCAATGGGAGCGCGATTAAGTTGCCGTAGCCGCCCTTGGGCATCGTATCCTGGTTGGGAAACAGGCGGTCATACGAGCCCAGTCCGATATCGGGCCGTAACTCCATCGTCTCTGTCAAAAGATGCGAGCCGAGATCCCGCGCCAGTTTCGCCGGGATGGCCTCTGCAAAGAACAGCCAGACATGGCCGCCATTGCCGGATCGCGATCGTTCCAACGCCGCCGGAAGTTCCAGCCGTCGGCATGTTTGCAGGAACGCTCCCGCATCTTCGCGCCATGTGTCGTGGTCAAAATCCGCTGCCAGAAGAAAGCACGTCTCATCCTCCAACAGCGGATAAATCCCCATGACAAAGTCTTTTCCAATATTATCGCAGCCCGAGAGATGGAAGCGAATGACCTCTTCGGTTACCGGAAGCAGTCGGCGGTTAATGCAATCGGCGCACCGGACCTTTGGCTTCTCACAAACTCCACGCGCCCACTCGTTGGAGCAGGCTGGCTGATAACCCGATTTTCCCGTCTTTCGACTCTCAAAACGGCGCGCATAAACATCGTCGCGTCCGCGAAAAATGGATCGAAATAGGACAATCTTGTCAGCGGGTGGAGAATGCTGTGAAATTGAATCCATCAGATCACTTTGTCATACCTTGAGCGTTGAAACAAACGTGGCCACAAAGGCCGGTCTATCGGATTCCATTCTTACTCTCGCGTTTAGAAGATTTACTCTCAGGTTGTCATTGCATAACTGCGGCGTGAAACTGACAAAAACGACTGTGTCTTGCAAACTTATATTTTTGCAAAGTCAAATTACGAAATAGACAACCGTTTGAGTTAATGGGTGTTCTACAGCAGGCCGCAGGGGCGCTTTAAAGTCGTGGGGCGGACCTCCGGTCTGCCGGTTCCAGGAGCCTCTGGCTCCGTGGACTCTAACCGACTTTAGAGCACCTCTGCAGCAGCCTCTGGTTTGCCCCACTACAATTAAGTTAAGAAAAGTCTTGTACTAGGCAAGTATTGCCCAGTATAAGTTGGGGATGGAAAATCATAATCATTCCGTTCCTGAATATTGGGTCACCTTGTTGGAAAACCTGCGCCAGCGGTTGCTTGATTGAGCGCGGACAAGAAGAATGAGGCAAAGGGGAGCTGTTTTTTGCACAGATGTTGATGGAAGCAACTGGAATCTCCCCAGTTTCCTTGATT
>CAIUEN010000274.1 GCA_903898185.1 uncultured Verrucomicrobiales bacterium | reverse complement strand
GCTGGCTTCCGGAGTGGGAAGGTTGGCCATTTTGGATTGGGTCTGGTGTCGGCATGGAATGTATTATATCCAACTTGATAGGATAGACCATAAAAAATACGCCGTCAGAAGTCGTATTTCTGCTTTAGGTTACTTTTCGGTCACACACCCGTCTGAGGGTATTGCCTGTTCCTGAGCAAAGCGCTTGAGGCTTAACCCGCTGGCGCGGTAGCGGGAAATCAAAACGCTCATGTCTTGAGAATCATGAACGCGCCGGTTGATAGAATCGTGTTTCATCCCTCACATGCTTCATCACTTACCACTCTGAGCGGTAGTCCGTGGCTCCTTTACCGCTTACATCCAAAGCGCCGTAGGCGCGACATCGTTGCATGCCTATCCGGTTGACACCCAAAACTGCTACGGGCAGTGGTCATCCTGGTTCATGCTTTCATGGTAAAACACCACCTATAGTGGATTTGGGTGTCAACCGGGTAGGCATGCATTGTTGTAACCAGAACCAATCGTTTACCCTTTTTCAATGAGCTGGCACGAACCGATAAACACCGCCGTTCTTGGCGGCCAAATCGCTCAAGCTACCCTCTCCACTGCGGCTATGAATCCCTATGGTATTTATCTGAGCTCGCACCGTCTTGTTTGACGCGGTAATCGCGGTGTTGACATCCATGGGAAACTTACCGTCGGAGATCAACCACAGCACTTGGGGATGAAGATCCAGGGCTCGCAACGCGGCTTTGCCTGGATTGGACCCAAAAACATGGCGAGCGGTCGAACTCCACTGCAGCATGGATCGAACGTTTTCGGGTGTGGCCGGCAAAGGGCCTGTGGTCGGCATTGGGTCGTATCCCGAGGAGTGGAAGAAAATGATGTAGAAGAAGGTATTTGTGTCCAATTTCGCCAGCAGATTACCTAATTGCTGCCAAGCCACCTCTCCTTTCTGCCCGCGCATGCTGTAGGATTGGTCAACGAGGAAAACCAGATTTGAACCACGTTGAAACGCCTCGCTTTCCACATCGTCTGTTCCTGTTTTCAGACGCTTGAGTCCATCGTTGTCCAAACTAACAGAAGCGGATTGAGCCGACAGTTGCGAGGAAGCCTCGGAATCCGGGTTGATTGACTTACCAACTGCGGGAGCGGAGGCATCAGGTGACTTGTCATTATTGTCATTTGGCGGGTTCGGTTTCTCAGCAGCCTTCTCAGGATGAGGTGTGGCGTTGCTGGCCGATTTTGGATTCTGTGTGGATGGTTTCCCACCATCTCCGCTATTCTTGTCGTTGGATTCCTTGGGGCGATCTGAACTGGATTGGTTTCCTTTGCCGCTCTCGTTGGGTGGCTCGGAAGAGGGTTCCGAAGACGCCGATTTTGACGATGATGTGGGCTCGGCTTTGTTTGATTCTGGATTGGGTGGTATATTCTGTGAGGAGCTACGGCTGGCGGCGGCCGGGTTGGCGGCGGCCGATTTGGGGCGGGAATCGTTGGTCTCGAATTCGGCATTGGCTGTATTCGAATCTTTGGGAGTTGGATTGCCTCCCGGCAAATCGCCGTAGATCGGCGTGGACGTCTGTGCCTTGAGCGAGGAATCAGAACCTTGTGAACCTTGCTTAAATGGCTTTCCACCAGCACCGCTATTCGTGTCCTTGGATTCCTTGGGCCGATCTGAACTAAATTGGCTTCCTTTGCCACTCTCGTTCGCTGGATTGGATGGAGGATGCAAAGACGCCAACTTTGACGGTGACGCAGACGCGGCTTTCTTTACCGGAGAACCGGAACCTGTGATCGGCGAACTCGGCCAGAAAACCCAAATCCCTCCCAGCAGTAGTAGTATTGAAGCGCCCAAAGCGACCATACGTCGCCGGGCATGAGAATCTCCCGAAGCCTGTCGAATATCCCTGCTTTTGTGGCGATCAGGCGCAACAATGACGGGTCTCTCCAACTTGGTCGGCTGGCGGATTTCCATGGGTGCGCCGTCTCCACGCGCCGCGAAGAACTCATGCAAAGTTATCCAGCGTCCATCAGCCAGGATTTCATGTTCAAGAGTAATCTCACCGCTGGCGAGCTTGCGCTTAATCTGTCCCAGAGTATAGGGGCCGGACTCGCGCCCCCGCCAGTGTAGAGAGTATTGCTGAGACTCACTCATACGCTAACTCCATCCACAGATAGGGGGCATCCAAAGTTGGGATCTTGGAGGCGCGAACAATCCCGATGAACTCAGCCAGCACCAGGAGCAAAAGGATGAAATGGAGGTTTTGCGCATAACAGTTTTAAAGAAAGGCAGGATTTCTCCCGACGCAACATAATTCGCATCATATTTCTTGATTACAGGGAACCAAGGAACGATCCTACCCATTTAGAGCATCAAAATGAGAATTGCTGACCGGGGGTGCGCATTGGGCGCGCGATTCGCGCCACGCAAAGAAACTGACCACGGCCAAGAATATGATGTTCGACACACATAGCGTTTGGATCACCGCGATGAATGTCCCGTGATTTTGAGTAAGCGCAACAGCGTAGCCGATTGCGACCAGCACGACCCATGGCACCACCGCAAATTGGCTGCGAGCCAGGAGATTATTCAAGAGCACATTAGCCAAAGCCAGCGGCGCCATGGCAATCGCAAACCACGACAGGAGAGGCGCCGAAGCCTGGTACGACGATTTGTACATGAATCCAAGAACCAGCGGGCCAACAAAGGGAAGCGCGACCGCGCCAATAGTAACCATCACCGCAGTAACAATGAGCGTCAGCGTCAGGACATTCGATTTTTCCGATAATGCGACGCTACGGACCAATTTTGGGAACATCACTCCAACCACCGGTCCGGTGAACGCGCACAAGGCGCGCCCCATCGTGCCAGCAGCGCCATAAAATGCGGTTTGATCCTTGTCAAACCATCGCTGCACGAAAAGCGGGTCAGCGCTGAACATAAACTGAAATGCTCCCAAGCCCAATGTCAGTGGGACCATTCGGCGAAGCCAGGTTCCCCAGTCCACCTGAGTTCCGCGCTCCAGCCATAAATCCCGGGTGAACACCACGCAAACAGCCAAGCTCAAGAGAACGCCAATGAGCAATCCGCCAGCCATACCGGCTGCATAACCATGGAAGACCAGCACGAAAATGGCGATGGCGGCCAGGCGGCCTGCGCTATTAAGTATCGCGGACCATCCAGCCCAGAGGAAGTTCTGTTTTCCCTGCAACAACCCGCCAAAAATCGGCCCCCAAACTGAGGCCAACGACACGGCGAGCATCAACCAAAGCGTTATCGGATTGCTGATTCCATATTGGGCCAGTATCCACTTGAAGTTCCAGACGATGAATACCGCCGCCCCCATCCACAACACAAACGTCCCCAGCGCCACCCCTCGCGCAGTCGCGGCCAGTTCCTTCCCTTGCTCGCGGGTGATGGACATGGCCGTTTGATGGGCAAAAACCATCTGCAATCCCAGCGCCGGAATCCCCATGCAGTTCAAAGCCGCCAAGAGCGCCTGAAAGACTCCATATTCAGACTCAGGAATCGCCCGGTTGAAAAAATGAACTCCGTAACATGCTATTCCGCTCAACACCGTACAAAACACCATCCATCCGCTCTGGCGGAAAAACGTCTTGCGCGTCGAATCCTGGCTCATAGTGAAATCTCACAGATCATGAGCCAGATGTCTGCCTGGCGGCTTGGTTGATCAATCATTGAATGAAGTCTAAGAGACACCCCCTGAATTGTAAAGTTTACCCGAACAAATGGTCCAAGATGATTGGTCAGAGTCCCCACGACTCTTGGAGGGCAAGCAGGTTGCGCCTAGATGACCAAAAAATCAGGAAGTCTGAACTTGGACATCCCGGGCGATAAGCCTGAGCTCGGCGAGAAATGTCATCCAAAACGCATTAAAGAAGTTCAAACCGTGTTGGGAACAATTCGTTTGAATCGTTTCTGCTTCTACCGGGCGGCTGTTGGGGAAGAATTGCAGGGGCAGGGCCGTTTTCCTTTGGATGACGCGTTGGGTTTGATCAACGGCTACTCCCCCGGCATGGCCAAACACTGGGCTGCGTCTTTACTCAACAAACCACCGATGATGAGGGACGTGCGATGCGCGATCCAGACTCGACGACTTGCATTTCGAGCTTTGCCTGCGCCCGCAAGGATTGGGTGTGTGACCGGAAAGTAACCTTGTGGGGCAGACCTCTGGTCTGCCGGTTGAATGGGTCTCTGACCCATCGAATCCGCATCTCCCCAGAGCCAATCCACGGAGTCAGAGACTCCGTCAACTGGCAGGTCAGAGACCT
>CAIUEN010000273.1 GCA_903898185.1 uncultured Verrucomicrobiales bacterium | reverse complement strand
GCTCAGGCCTCCTCAAGGGCTGGGCAGGGGGATGATCCTTGTGACAAGAACATTCCTGGTTTGCTAACTACGCTATTTGTCCTGGTTTGCTCGCCCCGCGACAGTTCATAAAGCCTATGGAAACTGATCATTCAATTGAGGACTTCCGAGAAAAGCGTGCCGAGCTCAAAGAGTTTAAGGACATGGATCGTGAAGCGGTTGATTATATCGGCAAGGAATTTCGCGATTTAGTCTCGCAAGAAACACTGGAAAAAATGCGAAGTTTGCCCAGCGAATTCAAATCACACGAAGAACTCGCAAGAGCTTACTCCAAAGAAACAGGCAAAGCGGCATCCGAGGATTTAGAAGGATTTTCCAAAGGCTTGGAAATCCCAGCCCAAATTTGTTCGGACCATAAACAGACAATTAATGAAACAATTTTGCATGAACGATTGCATCAAGCCTCAGACCATGAAGGCGACGAACGTTTACGGTCTTTATCAGAGGGAATCCCTCAAGCATTGACGGAAAGAATGCAGGCGGGGGTTTCCTTTGGGGATTTTTACCTGAGCGAGACGCAAGCGGCAAAGGAGCTCATGAAAGAGGGCGGAGATACCGCCGTGGAAAAACTATACTTCCAAAATGATACCCAAGAACTGAGGGCCGCATTAGCTAAAGATGCACAACCTGATTTACATTTGCAGCAGTTCAAGAAGAATTTCCGGTGAAATGAAATGGCTAATATGACGCTCGACATTTAACTGCCGTGTCTTTGCTGGCGCTCAATACAACAAACGCATAAAGTTATTTCAGGAAGTTGGGTGGGACGGCGGCATAAGGAAAACCAGGACCGGGTTCTTGCGCGGACAATCGAGTGGGAGCCTTCGCCGGTTTACCTCATTGCCGTTGCAGATGGCATTAGCGGGTGCAGCTATGGCGGAAGTGTTGCCAGATTCCTCATTGAAAAGCGATTGCAACAGGACACGATTTTTGACCCTTGCGGCGGAACTTTGAGCGAGCAGTTCGAACAGTATCTATCGACCGTGGCAAAATCTTTTCGCGAAGAATTTGCCGACATGGAAGACATGCTTGCCAGCGGGGCCACTTTGAGCGCGGCAGTGATGATGGGTGATTGCGCCGACTGCTTTTGTGTGGGAGATTCGCCAATTTACATTTCTCGGCAGCAAAGCAATCCGGGGTTTGCAACAACGCGAATCTCACGGCCTGACCATGACGGAAAAGACTTAACGGACCATTTTGGAGGCTCTGCGCCATTTAAAGTGAAACACCTGAATTTGACGTTGAATCCCGGAGATGTAATCACGATCACCAGCGATGGCGCGATTCATGATGCGGATATCTTGAGCCGTTCTTACGCAAGCATTGGCCTGAACCAAACTTTTTTGGGCGAAGTCAGAGATTTGGCTCTGCGGTCGCGATTTCCAGACGACATCAGCATTGCAGCGTGTCAGTTATTGTAAGTGTCAGCTTGCGGGCAAAATCACCCACCTTTTGCGGGTTCAAAATCACCCACCCTTTGAGGCGAAAATCGTTGCTTTGAATGTTTCCAAAACGGAAACACAGGGCGATGAACGAACTCAAAGTGAATTATCAAGAATCGATTGCTCTGCTCCATGGCAAAAAATGGTCTATCCGCAAGATTTCCATGGAACTGGGATTGGATCGGGCCACGGTGCGCAAATACGTGGCCAAGGTGATTCAAACCCGCAAACCGGCTCCGCCCCAGGATTGCCTTCAAATTCGACCGTCGATCCAACGGGGCTGTTGATAAGGTGATGCAACCCGAAAACGACAATGAGATGGGAAGTTTTCGATGACGACATTGGGTAGATTGTCAGCTTCGCCCAAGACCCAGTGTTATGTGCTGCATCACTCTTGACGCCCTGGCAACAGGCAGGTACCAAGGCCATTCGCAATGGTCACTGTGGAAAGTAACGAAAAGCACTGGTTGCCCAAGGCTTCCAATGACGAACCCCAAAATGCTTCATTCCCACATCCTCTTTCCCCAACCAACCTCATTGTCGCTATTTTTTGACGCCAAGAATTGCGTCTTTGGCGGCTTTGGAGATTCTGAATTTCACTACTCGTTTGGCAGGAATCTTGATGCTTTCTCCGGTCGCAGGATTGCGTCCCTTGCGAGCCTTGCGATTTGCCAGCACCAACTTGCCAAGGCCGGGAATGGTGAATGTGCTCTTGGCATGTTTGTAGGCCAGTGCCACAAGAGCTTCCAGCGTTTGCGTCGCCTGTTTTTTGCTGATTCCAGATGCTTCCGCCAGCGATGCTGCGATTTCAGACTTGGTTAGTGGTTTTGATTGTTTTGCCATAATTGAAGCAATGGGTAATCCTAAATTCGGCAGTTGGCCCCCTCAAAAACCGCCCTTCGACTTATGTTGCAAGCCGTTGCAGAATAAATGGTTCTAACCTAAAATGTGAACTGCAGAGCAGTTGGAAATCAGCCCAAATGAGGCAGTTGCAAAACGAAGGATCTTCCAACTGCCGAATTTTGGTAAATGGTCTCACCCAATAATCCCCGATATTTGAAAATGCGTGGGCGAGGTCAGGACTTCTGAAACTGAGGCCGGAAGACTTTTCTTGGCGACAATGGTGTGGACGAATGGGGATTATTGGCGACTTGGGAAGTTTTACGTCGGGAATAGGGATGGCAATAAGGGAGCATGTCGGTAGAATCTGCATTTTGCGCCACTCAAAATGCGTCGTAACATGCTTAAATACAATGGTTAGCAAGGTCGCTCGTGCTAGGAGAGAGACATACAATGCTGGTATTATATGTATAGGGGGCCTTTCTTCCTATCCAAAGCATGTATCAGATCCTACTGATCCTTTTAATTAATTCACAAACTGATGATGTTGGGTTTGCTATTGCGAAGTTCTGGCCGGTGGGGCAGATAAACGGCATTGGCTACAACAAAAACCACTAAAATCATCAAACCCGCCAAACCCAAACGAAAACCCTGCGCGGAATGCCAGCCGGATGGAGAGTTCTATTTGCTCAAAGAAGCTCCTAACCCAAAAAGCAAACCAATCGAAAAACTCCATTACCTTTAATTCCAAATATCCGGATTCCGGGTTTGACCGCACGTACTTTTACGTTTTTGAAAGTTACGCGTTGCCGTATGTTTTCTTGCCGTATATTTTCTTTGACTTTTTAGTTTTATCTGTTTTAATTCTCTTTTAGGAGTTAGTTAGCGTTTCATTGATACGCACGCATGAGCATTCTAAAATACCGTCCAATATCTGGATTATTCGGGTGTCGGCAAATTGCTAAATTCACGCCGCTCACGAAACATGTTCGTTACGCGGCATTTCAATCATGCGGACAATTGGCTGCGACCATCTTGAGAAGTTTTTGCCGTGTGGCCCCGCATCAGTTTTGCAAATCAGTTCTTTGTTTCGTCCAGATGCTGGTTCTTTGGCTGGCTCCCGTTTTTCTATCCTTCCAAGCTGGGAGCGCTTTAGCTTCTGTGCCGACCGTCCAAACTCTACCGGCCACCTCCATTGGTACGAGCACTGCCACCCTGAATGCGCGAATTACCGATAACGGCGGTTCTTCGATCTTGGAACGTCGGTTTAGCTGGGGTACAACAGCGGCCTGTTCGGACGGCTACACTGCAACAGTATCCGTTAATGGAAACGACTTTTCCTGCAATTTAGTAGGAATACCTCCTGTTACCTACTATTTCCAAGCATGGGCAAGGAACAGCACTGGGTGGGGAAATTCAACTGCGGCATCCTTCCACACAATATCACCACCCGCCCCGACGGTGAGCAGTATGTCGCCGAGTTCATTGCCAGCGGACAACAATCTCCATGCCATCAAGGTGTTCGGAGCCAATTTTAATACAACGTCCTCGCACCTTCTGTTCACAGACCCGATAGGAAATCCATATAGCAGCGCAAATCACTCGGCTTTGGAGAACCGGGTGAGCGCAACGGAGTTTGACTACCAAATCAACGACAACAGCGCCGTAGGCACTTGGACGGTGAAGGTTCAGAATCCAGACGGCCAGACTTCAAGCAGCCTCAGTTTTTCGGTGGCGAACGTGACACTGGCTCCGACGGTGAGCAGTATGTCGCCGAGTTCATTGCCTGCGGACAATAATCTCCATGCCATCAAGGTGTTCGGAGCCAATTTTGATACAACGTCCTCGCACCTTCTGTTCACAGACCCGATAGGAAATCCATATAGCAGCGCAAATCACTCGGCTTTGGAGAACCGGGTGAGCGCAACGGAGTTTGACTACCAAATCAACGATAACAGCGCCTTGGGCACTTGGACGGTGAAGGTTCAGAATCCAGACGGCCAGACTTCAAGCGATCTCAGTTTTGCAGTGGCGAACATGACTGGGACGCTAACATTGACATCACCCAACGGCGGTCAAAGCTGGATGGCTGGCACATCGCAGACCATTACTTGGACAGTGAATGGCACACCGTCGTCGCCCATCAGTTATTTCGCAATGAACTACTCCTTGGATGGCGGAACGACTTGGTACACATACGGTTATTTTTCCGCCGGTTCTGCATCTTCAGGAACCTGGTCCATTCCATCAACTCTGGTCTCAGCCCACGCTCGCGTTCAAATCATAGCTGTTAATTCCAGTGGGTTGGCAATGTTTTGGAACCAGAGCGCCAGCGATTTCACCATCAGTGCCCCGGCAGGCAATCCAACGTCTGTGCCCACCTGCAACAACCGAGCGCCTTCGCCGGGAAGCGCCGTGACGGTCAATTTTAACGGCAGCAGTTCCACCGGTTCTTCGCCTTCTTGCGGGATACAGTCTTACCTGTGGACGTTTGATGACGGCACCAGCAGCAGTGCGGAAAATCCTTCGCACACTTTTCACCCCGCCACCGGCACGACAACGACCTATCACGTAAATCTTCAGGTTACGGATTGTGTCGGCAAAACAGCGTCGGCATCCTTAGCCATTTATGTTACCGGGCAGGCTTTGGGAAACAACCCCACACAACCCACTTCGAAAGACCCGGTGAATCTGGCCACCGGAAATTACACTTACAATCACGTTGACTTGCAGATTCCGGGGCGAGGTGTGGCCTTTGAATTTCAACGCTACTACAATTCCAAGGACACAGCCAGTACTGGGCTCCCGCTCGGGTTTGGCTGGACTCATTCTTACAACATTCAACTTTCCGCGTCTAACAATGCTATTCTCATTGCTTTCGGCGACGGACATCGTGAAATGTATGCAGGCAACGACGCGGGCGGATACACAAGCCAGCCGGGCATTTATAATGTTCTCACAGCCAATGGTGGCACCTACACGCTGACCACAAAAGAACATCAGAAATACGATTTCAATGTGCTGGGCCAGCTCACCTCAATCGCGGACAAAAACAATAACACTGTCACGCTTGTTTACGCTGGGAATAATCTTACTTCGATTACCAACACCGCAGGGCGTGTGATCAGGTTTTCCTACAATGCAAACAACTCCCTGACGAATATCACCGACCCGTTGGGTCGCACCGTCCAGTTTGCCTACGATTCCAATACAAATCTCATCAGCATAACCGACACTCGCGGTGGTTTGACTCGGTTCGGTTACGACCAGTATCACCAAGTAACCAATGCGATTGACCCGCGCGGCAACACATTTGTGAGCATGGTCTATGATGACGAAAAGCGAGTGGTTTCCTCGCAAAAGGATGCGCTGCAAAACGCGACGACGTTCAGCTACGATTTCGTCAACAAAGTCACCACCGTTACGGACGCAATGAACAATGTCTCCTTCAACTATTATGACGACCAGTTGCGGGTCGTGAAAACGAGGGACAACCTTGGCAATTGGCAATTTTTCCAATATGACAACAACAACAACCGGATATTGGGGATTGATAAAAACGGGGCCGTGACGGGTTACGCGTATGATGGTAGTGGGAATGTGATCTCCAAAACCAACGCGTTCGAAAACGCCACCATTATCACCTACGATTCGAATAACAATCCCACCAACCGCCAGGACGCTCAAAATGGGGTGACGCTTTTCAAATACGATTTTAAGGGCAATCTTACAAACACTTCTAATTCCTTGGGCAAGACGAATACGTACCAATACGACGCCTTTGGCGAGCCGACCGTCGTCACCGATGCCAATGGTAACAGTGCCATCAATACTTACGATTCATTTGGTAACCTGGCGAAAAAACAGGACGCGCTCGGCCATGCCACCATGTTCACCTATGACGTGGTTGGAAGAAGAATTCAACAAGTGGACGCCTTGGGGCGAACGAATCTGTTCACTTACGACAACGCAGATAATTTGATTGCATCTGTCAACGCTCTTGGTAAGACAAATTATTCCCATTTTGACGGAAACAACAACCGCCTCACTGCGACGGACTTCAACGGCAACACGAGCACAAATGTGTACGACGCCAAAGACCGCCTCATCATTGTCCGAGACCCACTTGGCGGTTCAATTACCAACGATTACGACGCTTTGGACCGCAAAATCCGTGTTTGGGATGCGATGGGAGGCGTGACTCGGTATGGGTACGATGCCGGTGGAAATCTGCTGATCGTCACGAACGCGGTTGGCGCGGGAATGTCCTACGCTTACGACCCGAATGGGAATCGCACCAACATTGTTGACGCGCTTGGAAATTCGATGACGAATTCCTTCGATTCTCTGAATCGTCTTGTCTTCACCCATGACGCACTGGGACACAAAACCGCGTCTGTTTATGATTCGCTTGACCGACGCATTCAGGGCATTGACCCCTTAAACCACACCAATTTCTTTGCCTACGATTGGATGGGTCGCCTCACAAATTTCACCGATGCTGCCGAGGGAACCATTCGCTACACTTACGACAATGTCGGCAACCGTAATTCGGTGATTGATCCCAATGGCCATGCGACCACGAACATCTTCGACGCTTTGAACCGCCTGGTTAAAACAACAGACCCTGCGGGCGGTGTCGCGCAATTCGGTTACGACGCGGTTGGCAATCTCATCAGCCGAAAAGATCCGAAGGGCAATACCACCACCTACATTTACGATGCCAATAATCGACGAACAAAAATTATCTATCCCACCGGCACACCGGTGAGCTTCGGTTACGACGACAACGGCAACCGAACCACCATGATCAATTCTCTGGGCACCACGACGTATGCTTATGACGCCCTCAACCGCCTCTCCAGCGTAGTTGACTGCTTTGGCAAAACCGTCAGCTACAGCTACGACAACAATGGCAACCGTAAGTCCATCACCTATCCTGGCAACAAGATCGTCACGTATGCTTACGACGCGATGAACCGGTTGAAAACGGTAACGGATTGGCTGAACAACACCACGACCTATAGGTATGATGCAGATGGCAATCTGACCAACTCCGTCAATCCAAACGGTACGGGGGCCAGCTACCGATATGATGGTGTGAATCGTCTGGTTGCCCTGACCAATTCCGGTTCGGATTCAACCGTCATTTCCAGCTACTCCTATACTTTGGATGCCGTTGGTAATCATACGCGAGTTGACCAGACGGAACAGCTTCAATCCACCCCGCTTGCGGAAGAATCCACCGACACTTTTGACAACGACAACCGGCAGGTCACACTGGGCGGTCAGGCGCAAGGGTTCGATGCCAATGGCAACATGATTTCCATCAATCCCACCAATCTCCTTTCCTACGACTTTGAAAACCGGCTTGTTCAGACCTGTTTTGCGGGCACGACCAACACCTACCAATACGATGGCATGGGAAATCGCATGGCTGCCAATCGTGACGGATTGCTCACGCGCTACGTTCTGGATCGAAACAGTCGATTGACCCAGGTATTGGCGGAAACAGATTCCAGCGGAACTGTAACCGCCTATTACATTTACGGAGCGGGCTTGATCTGCAAAATTGACGCCCGCGGCGGCACCCATTATTACCACTACGATTCACGCGGCAGCACTGTTGCCCTGACGGATGCCACTGGGCAAATCACTGACGCCTATGCTTACGATCCTTTCGGGAGGCCAATAGCCTTCAGTGACCCGACGGACAATCGCTTCCGGTATTTAGGGCGTCATGGCGTCATCTTTGAAGATGGCAGCTTTTACTACATCCGTGCCCGGTATTATTCCACCAAGCGCGGACGATTCATCACCAAAGACCCGACTACAGGCAAAGATGGCGATAGCCAGAGCTTGAACCGCTATGTTTATGCGTTGAATAATCCAGTGAGGCTAATGGATATTAATGGACTGTTTAGCTGGGAAACATTTGCTGCTGGAGTTGGGGATATAGGAATGGGCTTAGGTAAAGTAGGAATAACAGGAGTGTCAGCATTCTTTTCTGGTGTTAGCGGTGACCCCGCCGTAATAACAAGCACCATCATAAGTACTTTTGGAGATGTAAACGAAGCAATGCGCAGTATAGACGCTGGTTCTGCAAACATAGCTAATTCGTTTTTTGATAAACCATCCATAGCAGTTGCGGATCAGATCGAGCAGTTAGATACGGTCTTTAAAAGCAAAGCATGGGAAACGGTTGGCACTGTCAACACACTATTTTCACTTGGCAAGGGTTTGAGCGATCTTCCCAAGACATTAGATAACCTGAATGATGCTGCGACAATGTTGGACAAATATAGCAACCTATTTTCGCCCGAAACATTAAACTACGCTCGAGTTCAACTATTAGTAGCAATAGATTCGCTTCACGACCTTGGGGCAGACATTGTCGAATTAAACAAGATTGCATCTAAACTGTCTGGGGACTCGCAGGCATGCAACAAGCCATTCATCCCAGAATCAACTGATGCCAAAGATATTCCCAATCTGCCACAACGTAAATAGTCATGCAGAGTATGTCATACATTTTTCAGAAGCTTAATGTGGCAACAAGATTCGCACATACCTTTAGCCTGATTGTTGTGTTCACAAGCTCCATTTTAGTGAGTTCCGGAAGTAACTATTATGCCTACGACTCTCTGAATCGCCTAACCAATGTGGATTACGGAAACGGATCCGTCATCAGCTACACATACGATGCAGCCGGTAACCGGTTGACTTATTCCGGCAAAGTTGCCAACGATACCATTGCCCCCAGCATTGCCATTTCGATTCCAACATCAGGTTCAACTTTCACGACTACGAACAGCATCATCAATCTGAGCGGAACAGCATCGGACAACACTGCCGTGAGTCTGATAGCTTGGGCCAATGATCGTGGCGGCCTCGGCACAGCTATCGGCACGAATTCCTGGAATATTAGCAGCGTCCATTTGCAAACTGGTGCAAATGTAATTTCAGTCACCGCCTACGACGCCGCTGGCAACAACACTCCCGCCACACTCACAGTGACTCTTGTTGTCGCTTTGCCGCCACCGCCCGTGTTAACGGGGATGAGCGTCAGCAACGGTCTGGTTTTGTTTGCGCTGAATGGACCGGTGGGGAGCAATTACGTAATTCTAGCATCATCGAACCTCGTGAATTGGAGCGTGCTGCTTACGAATGTCATTCCTGAAGACGGCATACGTGCGATTGATATTCCAATCCTGACGAATCAACCGAAGATGTTTTATCGCGCCTTGCCTCTGGCACAAGGGCCGTTGGTTCTTCAGCCAGGACCGGTTGACAGCCAAGACATTTGGACAACCTCTGTCTATTCTTATGCTATGTGTTTAGGCTCCTATTTTGGTGGGGGATTGAACGACTTCCGTTTGCGTGTAGGTGGATGGGGCGATCTCTACTACTCGCTTCTGCAATTCAATCTGACAGGCTTGCCAACAAACGCCAGTTCTGCCGTGCTTTATCTTTACTGTGAGAATCTCTCTGGCGGGGGAACTCCGTTGTTTTTTGACCGTATTACATCGGCTTGGGATTGGCGAACTTCGGGCACGGGCTGCGACCGCCTGCGGCTGTGGTGGGCCGACAAGCCATCTGCGATCCAGTGGGCTGGAAGCCAACTCCCGACTCCTTCTGTAAGCCATTGGTATGCCGTTGACATCACAACGCTCTACAACGCTTGGCAAAACGGCACATATCCAAATTACGGCGTGCGATTCCGCCCGGTGCTGAATTCTAACAATAATTTTGACGAATTTTACAGCGCGGATTATCTCGGTGATCCAACACTGCGTCCCAAGCTGGTTATTACACCGGGGAATTGAAACGCGGAGGGTTTCGATTGAGCAGCGCCCTCATGTGGATGAGTTCACCGGCGCTTGCATTAAAGCTGGATGATGCTGATTTCCAGTTGTAAAAACATATCACTTTTTTCAACATGAAAAGACAGCCGAAATCAACACAAGTTATTGAGCCAAAGGCGAGAGCGATTATATTTGGACATGGCAGGGGTTGGGTCTTCACCCCGCGAGACCTTACCCAGCTTGGAGACACGCGTTCAGTCGGCATGGCTTTGACCCGCCTTTCTCGCAAAGGCGTTATTCGCCAGCTCGCGCGGGGGCTTTACGATTATCCGATTGACCATCCTGCATTGGGCCGCGTGGCCGCATCCGCTGACGCGGTAGCCAAGGCGCTGGTCAGCCGCGACTGTGTTCGGCTTCAACCTGCCGGTGCCTACGCCGCAAATGTCCTTGGTCTTTCCGATCAGGTGCCGATGAAAATCGTCTTCCTGACCGACGGAACATCCCGACGGGTCAAGCTCGGTCAGCGTGAAATTATTCTCAAGCACACCACTCCGCGCAACGTTGCCACCGCTGGACGTAAGAGCGGCACAGTCATTCAAGCGCTCCGTCACCTGGGTCAACGCCATGTGGATGACAAGGTGCTTGCCATTCTACGCCGCCAACTCGATGACACTGACAAGGCACAACTGCTGAAAGACCGCAAACATGCCCCTGCGTGGGTCGCGAACATTCTGCAACGGCTCACCGCCGGGACGCTCTGAATTATGGACGGCTTCCTCAAAATGTCGCCGCAAGAACGTCGGCTCGCCTGCCTTCAGGTCGAGGCGCAAATGCGCTTGCAGGCCGCAAGCGTTGAAAAAGATTTTTGGATTTGCTGGACGCTGCGCGAACTTTTCGCGCTGCCGGAAATTGGATCGCACCTCACCTTCAAGGGCGGCACTTCACTTTCCAAAGCGTGGAAACTCATCGAGCGTTTCTCCGAAGACATTGATCTCATCGTGGACAAACAGACTTTGGGTTTTGCCGGTGACGCCTCTCCCGACCAAGCTCCGAGCAAAAAGCAACGCAAGCTCCGCCTCGAAGCCCTTATGGAAGCCTGCCGTCATTGGGTGCAAAAAACTTTACAACCCGCCCTCGCTACGCGCATCAGTGTCGCGCTTGGTCAGACCGGATGGAAACTCGAAGTTGATCCCGACATGGACGACGGCCAATGTCTTCTTTTTTACTATCCCGGCGTCTTTGCCCCGACCGAAGCCGGTTACGTGCGCCCGGTTGTAAAAATTGAACTCGGTGCCCGCTCCGACGACTGGCCGCATCAGGAAAAAACAATTCAACCCTATCTCGCCGAAGTCTTCCCGCAATTGGCAATGGGCGCGACCTTTCCCGCCCGCGTTCTTGCCGCCGAACGCACCTTCTTGGAAAAAGCCCTGCTCCTGCACGAGGAAACCTTTCGTCCCGCTGACAAACCACGCAAGCTTCGCATGGCCCGACACTACTACGATGTCTGGTGTCTCATCACGCACGGGGTGGCCGAACGCGCCGCCCAAGATCGCCCGCTCTTTGACCGCGTAGCCGCGCATCGTGAAATATTTTTCCGCTGGTCATGGGTTGACTACACCACGCTCCATCCCGGCGCGCTCCGATTCGTACCGCCCGCTCACCACCTTGACGCTTGGCGCAAAGATTATGAGGAAATGCGCGGCGGAATGTTCTTCGGCGAAGTGCCCACCTTCGACGAAATCCTTCGTGTCATCGGTGACTTCGAGAAACGCTTCAACCAGTTGCCACCAGCATAAGAATTCAAAACCAACCCCGTCAAAAAGTGCCAGCAAGAGAGCCAGCAAACCTCATCCGGTGACGGTTAAATTGAGTTAAAAAAAGAGGAGCATCCACTGCTCAGTTGCAAGGACATTGAGGTGTTGCTGGCGACCTTTCTACCCAGAAGCAAATCAGCCACCGGTGGTGGCGGGCGGAGCAAGGTAACTAAAAGTAGTTACTTATACTTTGAACGGGTAAGAATGTTACTTTTTGCACCAAGAACAAGGAACGATATTTCCCGTTTACAGTATAAGAAAGCCATGCTTCTTGCCGAAAGGCATTGGCGATGACAGGAACGTAAGAACCCGGCGAGTATCCGTTAGTTTAAGGGAGTCGAAACTTTAACAAATCGGCAGCTTGAAACACTGAAACCCACCGGGAGCAACTGCGACAGCCAAGCCACGTTTCGCCCAAGCCCCCCCCCCCCGTGTTACGTGTTGCATCACTCTTGACGCCTTGGCAACCGGCTGGTGCCAAGCCCCGGTTTCCTTTGGAACATCTGCGTAGCAACGAAAAGCACTGGTTGCCCAGGTTCCCAATAACCACCCCAAACGGCGTCATTTCTTCTCCGCCGTCCCGCAACCAACCTAATTGTCGCTATTTCTTGACGCCAAGAATTTCGTCATTGGCGACTTTGGAAACCCGGAACTTCAAAACTCGCTTCGCGGGAATCTTGATACTTTCTCCGGTCGCAGGATTGCGTCCCTTGCGAGCCTTCCGATTTGCAAGCACCAGCTTGCCAAGGCCGGGAATGGTAAACGAGTTCTTCGCATTCTTGTACGCCAGTGCCACAAGAGCTTCCAGCGTTTGCGTCGCCTGCTTCTTGGTTATCCCAGACGCTTCCGACAGCGATGCTACGATTTGAGACTTGGTTAGTGGTTTTGATTGTTTTGCCATAAGTTGCCAATGGTTAATCGTAAAATCCCTCTGACACAACAGGAAAAATCATCTTCTATTTTCCATTGCTTCAAAATCTCACCCATCAAAGCAACATCATTGCACCAGTCAAAAAATCACCATGTGCCCAATAATTGCGACAAAAATTAAACCGGACAAAACTAATCGTAAACCGGACACGCAGAAGAGGTTATAATCGTAATAGTTGAATAACAATTATGCATGAATCAAATTTAAACCAACAAACTATCGGAGCGGCATTGGACGCAGTCCGAGATCGGCAACAACGAGGCGAGCTCATAGGCGACCAGAGTGTCAGCCAGGCATCACTATTACGCCAGAGGCTACCTGACCTGCGAGAGCTAAACAAAAAACACTCTGCATCAGCTTGAATTCCAG
>CAIUEN010000272.1 GCA_903898185.1 uncultured Verrucomicrobiales bacterium | reverse complement strand
GTATTCCAACTGGGAATGGGCGACGCGGTGCCGGTCGGAGTCGTTGCTCTCGTTGCGTCAGGGCTTGCAGGAGGCGCTGCATCGGCTGGGCCGGGTGCTAGGGTGTTGAATTGAGCAAAAATAGGCTTAAGGAGCTTGTTCCTTGATTGGTATGGTGATTTGAGGAACAAATTCTGAATGAATCGACCAAGGCAAATCCCCATCAATTCAACACCCTAGAGTGCCGCTATGCTTAATGGGTAAGAATGTTACTTTTTGCACCGAGAAGAAGGAACGACCTTATCCGTTTACAGTATTATTCAATCCATTTCCAAGCGATGGCAAAAGTCTCCCTATCTCTTTGATTCATAATATCTGCGTTCATCTGTGGTCAAAAAAATTGTCAACCGCAGATGAGGCAGTTGCAAAACAAAGGAGAGTCCAACCGACTCACGAACTTACGAATTACGGTACTACATCGCCATGATCTCGTAGCCGCAATCGACGTAGATTGTCTGGCCTGTAATGGCTCCTGCGCCATCGCACGCCAGGAAAACGCCGGTCGCCCCAAGCTCTTCAGGCAATAGATTGCGCTGCAACGGCGAATGCTTTTCGTAGCGTTTGAGCATCGTGTTGAAACCGACAATGCCGCGCGCCGCCAGAGTATTGACAGGGCCGGCGCTGATGCAGTTAACCCTGATCTTCTTGGTCCCCAAGTCATAAGCCAGGTAGCGCGCGCTGGCTTCCAGCGATGCTTTGGCCACGCCCATGACGTTGTAATGGGGAATCACCTTTGCCGCCCCATAGTAGCTCATGGCAATGATGCTGCCGCCTTCGGTCATCAGCGGCGCGGCGGCCCGGGCCAGCGCGACCAGCGAATAGGCGCTGACATCGTGCGCGACACGAAACGCTTCGCGGCTGGTCTTCACAAACTCGCCTTCGAGGGCTTCGCGAGGGGCATACGCCACCGAGTGCAACAGCAAGTGCAATTTGCCATGCCGTTGCCCGACCTCGGCGAACACCCGGTCAATTTCTTCGTCACGCGTCACGTCGCAGGGCAGCAGCAGTGTATCCGGCCCAAAGGTCTCGACCAATTCCTCGACATTCTCGCGGACACGCTCGCCTTGATAGGTGAATGCCAGTGTCGCGCCAGCCTCTTTCCATGCCTGGGCAATCGCCCAAGCGATGGAACGTTTATTCGCCACGCCAAACACCAATCCAATTTTTCCAGCCAATATCATATCAGTGAGGTTGGTTTAAATTGCGAACTTGTCAACCCCGGCAATTCTCATTTTGAGCAGGGGAGGGAACTCTGTGGGGTAGGCCTCCGGCCTGCCAGTTACGGTGCCTCTGGCTCCGTAGAGAATTGGAAACCCCATGCGCAGGCAGATCAGAGTTCCCCCCCCCATATTTCCTCAAAATGAGAATTGCTGACTTGCTCTGGATGAAGATGTGTCGAGGGGGCGGAGACCCCTCGAACCGGCAGGCCGGAGGCCTACCCCACAGAGTTCCTTTCTGCCTCTTCGTGCCTTTGTGTCTTTGTGTGAACCTTCCTCTGTTTGGCAGTTCAAAGTTAGCTCCGTTTGACAATTCTCTCAGAAACACTAAGTTTAATGCAAAATTGAAACTATGGATATGAATCTCGCCATTGCCGCTGTAGCGCTCGCTTCCCCATTGATGTTTGCTGTCACAGCACGGGTTGCAGAAACCTTGAAAACAGGCGATTCCGCTCCGAAAATCGAAGTCAAAGACCAGGATGGAAAATCCTATAAGCTTGCCGATTTTGTCGGCAAACAGGCTGTGCTCGTCTATTTTTACCCGAAAGACAACACGCCAGGCTGCACCAAGGAAGCCTGTGGTTTCCGTGATCGCATGGATGATTTGAAGAAGAGCAAAGTGCAGATCTTCGGAGTCAGTTTTGATTCTGCCGAAAGCCATCAGAATTTCATCTCCAAATACAATCTGAACTTCCCGTTGCTTGTGGATACGGATGGCAAGATCGCCGATGCCTTTGGCGCTCGCAAAGCTCCAGATCAAAATGCCCGCCGCGTCAGCTTCCTGATTGGAACCGACGGCAAAATCGCCCATGTGACCGATACTCCCAGCGCCGATACGCACCTTGAGGAGATGCGGAAAGCCATCGAAGCCCTTAAGTGACTTTTCCTAACAGGGGAAGGCTCACACCAAGAGGCGGGCAAATAACCGCAGAGGCGCAGAG
>CAIUEN010000271.1 GCA_903898185.1 uncultured Verrucomicrobiales bacterium | reverse complement strand
CTGGTCGCCTGGGTTTCCAGTTCAGCGAGCATAACGGCTGTATCGTGCCGGGGGGCGATCACGATATCCCACTCCATGTCCCTGTCGGCCATCTGCGCTAAAATCTCTCGCACTTTGGGCAGGGCAGCACCATCCTTTGCAGCCAGTATATCGGCAATCGCCTTGAGTTGAGTTTCCAGGTGCTGCTTGCGCGCCTCGCGCTGGGCTTTGGCAGCCGGGCACGTCGTCTCTTCGGCGTTAGCAATTTCATTCACCTCGCCAGCCATTTCATCCCTGCGATCACGGGCATCATTCTGCAGGTCCGAGAGAACTTCCTGCTGTTCCGCCTGACGCTGGAGTGCATCCTTCTGTTGCTGCAGTTCCTCGATCTTGCGATCAATTTCCTGCATAGCTGATTGAGGATCCCGAGCCTGAGGCACCGCCTCCACTCCCCAAACTGGAACTCCGTTACACAACAAAAATACCGCGATTCCCGACACCGTCACTGTTCTGATAGCCCTGTTCGTTCTCATACCTTCTGTTTCCTTTCGTTTTATGATTTCTTTGACCCACACGTTTAATATTGCAAATGTCTATTGCTGGTAACCGCACCAACAACGTGTTTATTTTTGCGCTTATTGGCGCACAAAGCAAGTTGAAATTGTGAGTCGGTGAACAAATCTTGTGGCGAACATTCAACATCGAACGTCCAACGTCCAAATATGAATTCCGTGTGTTCCGTGGGCAAACCTGAACTCTGCCACTTGCCACCTAGAATCCAGGAAACAACCAGAGAAACGTCTGCGGCAATTGCGTATCAAACGTCAGGCGTTTACCGGAATAGGGATGGTCAAAGGCGATGGTTTTTGCATGGAGGCAGAGACGATCGCGGAAGGGGTCATTACATCCGTATTTTTGGTCGCCAACTACAGGGTGTCCGATTTCTGCAAACTGGACGCGGATCTGATTTTTTCGTCCGGTAAGCAGATTGATTTTCACAAGGCTCATGGTTGGATTTTCGGCAATAACTTCATACGCCGTCTGGGAGAGCTTCCCTTGAGACGGGTCCTTTACTGAGTACACAAACAAATCCTCATCCTCAGCCAAATAGCTCGTGAGCGTCCCCTTCTTTTCCTTGAGGTTACCCCGTAGCGCCGCGTAATAGGTCTTCTCGTTTTTGGACCAATTGTCTTTGAGACGTTGTTGTGCCTCCTCGGACTTTGCAAAGAGCATGACACCAGATGTTTCGCGGTCGAGGCGATGGACCAGATAAACATGTTTAGTGGAACGTGCGCAACCTTTACGTAAATAGTTACTGAGCACGTTTTCGGCCGTGAACGCTTCATTCTTGCGCGTACCTGTAGACAGCACGCCTACGGCCTTGCAGACAACAAATAGATCACGATCCTCGTGAAGAATCTCCACACCACGTGGAGCATGCTTTCCTGAACGATTTTGTGGGGACTGTTGCATATCTATAGGGCAGATGATGCTCCTTAATTTTTCGCTGGATGGTGCGGCGTGAAAGACCGAGCTGATCAGCCGTCAGCGTACGATTACCGCTATTCATGCGTAACTTGGCGTCCAAGATCGCGCACTCAATTTGTTCAAGGGTCATACCCTCCGGAATAGAGAGTTCGCCGGACAAGGCACGGGTGCTGCCTGGGAGAAGAACAGAGTTAGACGTCAAAACTCCATCGATGGAGAGAAGGACTGCTGACTCGACGATGTTCCGGAACTGGCGCACATTTCCAGGCCAATCGTAGGATTCCAATGCGCGATAAAAATCAGGTCGTATCGCGACAACCGTCTTATTATTCTCCGACGATGCCTTTGCAATAAAGCGGTCGGTCATCTTGCGGATGTCTTCCTTACGGCCACGTAGGGGCGGCACGCGCAATGTCACCACATTAATCCGATAAAGTAAATCCTCCCGGAACTTGCCCTCTGCAACCATGGCATCCAGATTTTTGTTCGTCGCAGAAACCATGCGCACATTCACCTTAATCACCTCGCGTCCGCCGACACG
>CAIUEN010000270.1 GCA_903898185.1 uncultured Verrucomicrobiales bacterium | reverse complement strand
GAGCGCCATCCCAAAGCCTACAGCCAGAAACTCAGGGCCGAAGTGCTGCAGGTTTTCAAGGTCAAGCTCTCCGGGGAGACCTTGCGCCCTCTCTTCCAATCCCTGCTTCTCAAGGGCAAAACCAAAGAAAAACCGGCGCAAACGCAGGCGCAAAGTTTGGAGGTTGCTGTGGCCGTTTTGCCCACCGAACCGGCGGGTGAGCCAGGCAAAACGGAGGAATTAGGTTGCGAGTCAGCCCCACAAACCCCGGGCAAGGAGCCTGCCGCTTGCAACCCAACTCCCGACTTTATTCCATGGTCGCCGGGGCAAACTCACTGGTCGGACCACCTGGGGGTGCTCCTGTTCTCAAAAGCGCTGATTCAAATCAGCCAAGCGCCCCAAGCCCTCGATCCGTTGCTTAAGCAGTGGATGGCGTGCGTGTTGCTGGGATGTTGATCATCCAAGCCGTATGGCGCTGGAGATTACTACTTGGATCCGCATAACAAGCACTACACCGGAATGAAGCCCAATCTCAAGGGATGGTGCGCCACAATCCGCTGGGCCGACAAAGCGTTGCACAGCGATTTCCTCCATAGCGTCAAGGGGGAGGCGCTTTACAGCCAATGCGCTGACAATTTTGCCGACTTGCGTCAACGCTTCGAAAGTGTGCTCGCGCGTTTGATCACTTGGGAAAAGGGTTACGACAAAGGGCAATGGTGCGCCTCGGGCGATTTGACGCGTCGTGTTCCCTCCGGGACATCCAAGTAATTCTCAACGTTGTACGTCGCCACGGCGAACGATCTCTGCCGTGGCCCAACCCGGCAGCGCCCATGCAAGAGCCATGCAAAGAGCCAGTTCGATCATTGGCATTCGGAAAATCATACCCATAATTTGTAACTAGTATCTGGCAGGAAACTCGTAACGAATTTATAATAAGCACGTTGTGAATAGAATGGAGCGCAAATGATTCGGGTGGAATTTCGCAAATAATCGCGAAATGGCCAAAAACGCTGTTTTTTTTGCAGTATGATCAAGAACAATCGAAGCCAAATTGCATCTTATCTAGCTAACTATTAACACATTACGAGTTTCCTGCCAGACACTAACTACATTGTTACTTCCTTCCGCCCGCCACCCCTTGGTGGCAGATTTGCTGAACAGTTACGTTTTTTTCTATTATAGGGCTATGCACTTGAGTCCCCTTGGCCGCATGTTGCGCGACCAGTTGATGGCAGTGCATGGTAAACCACAAGATGTAGCGGTCAGGGGAATGATATGCATAGCCCTATTCTATTATTTGCGCCAAACAGCCTGGCGGCCCTGCAAGCAAATCTCGCCGCGAGCCAGCGCTCCAACTACTTCGGGATAAACCCGCCGTTCGGCCTCCTGAATGCGCGCATGCAAGCTGGCTGCTGTGTCCTCGGGCAAAACCGGCACCGTTTCCTGTGCGATAATCGGACCGGTGTCGATCCCTTCGTCAACAAAATGCACCGTGCATCCGGTCACCTTCGCTCCGTAATCCAGAGCCTGTTTCCAAGATTCCAGTCCAGGGAAGGTCGGCAGTAACGCCGGATGGATGTTCACAACACCTTGCGGAAAAGCGCGCAAAAACCCGCCCTTGAGAATCCGCATAAACCCAGCCAGGAGAACCAAGTTAACCCCGGCATCCTTGAGTGCCGAAACATAGGACCGCTCGGCGGTTTCGTCCAGCTTCGTTCGGAACGGGCCCGGCGGAATGTAAACCGCCTTGATTCCGCGCTCCCGCGAGCCGAAAAGAATTCCGGCATCGGGAACATCGCTGATGACCAGTGCCACCTGGGCGGGGATATGGCCAGCAGCGCAGGCGTCGGCAATGGCCATGCAATTGGACCCTTTTCCTGATCCCAAGATGCCCAATCGGTAAGGTTTTGCGCAATTCACCTGTCTTTCTTCCATCAGGTCGCTCTAAAGCGCAAGCGCAAAGAAGAAGGAAAGAGTTTGCCGACGATCAAGGGCAACGCCATTATCTGGGCTGCAACAGCAATTCTCATTTTGAGCAAGGAAGATCGAGTAGAGTGGAGGCGCGAACATGTTTAGGCCAATGACTTCCGATGTTTCTGCCCTTTCGGGTGTTGTGGCAAAAGGTCATCAGGCCCTGCACTTCGTTTCCTCCACCCCCTCTAAAATTCCGTACGGCGGGTTTTCCCCAGTACTGCAGCATTCGCTTTATGCTGCGGCCTGGAGATGTTGCTTGCCCTGCTCTGGCCAGGACTTTTACTACCGAGCTTTCGTGGGGCGGGTCGCCCCTTTCCACGTCGGTTATAGCTGGATGGTTCATCGTCATTTTACCATCGCCGGTTTCCCCCGGCTGGACTGGCAGCCTTATGGGCTGCATACAAAGGAACCACGGAAAAACGGAAACAAATATCCAATATCGAACAAGGAATTTCCAATGATCAAGCAGGAGGGTTCGGGATACAGTATTTCTCATTATGTGGGGTAGGCCTCCGGCCTGCCGGTTGCGGTGCCTCTGGCTCCGCAGGGAGTCGAAAACTTCGTGCGCAGGCAGATCAGAGTTCTTCCCCTTCCTTGCTCAAAATGAGAATTGCTGTTTGGGATATAAGGGGAGAATTAGCGTCTCGCTGATAGCTCCATTACCGCTTACGGTCAACATTGTCGCCTGAGTTCCTACATTCACGTAGCTTTCTAGTATTGAAACTACTCTGGCGTAGCTGAAATCCAGAGCGATGCCGGAATCATTCTTAGCGCGGGTGAAAAATTTAAAACTCTGCCTCTGACGCCAATCCCCTCGTATTCATTGATTCTTTTTCGCTTCTTGTCGCCCGCAAAACCAGTTCCAACAGCGATTGGCACGTTCCCTGCAATAGGATGGAATCGAGTGCGCGAAATGCCACTACCCGGTACTAGACTGGTGAGATAAACAAGAAGCAAATACAGACTATGAGAAAAATTGCTATTTACGGCAAAGGCGGCATTGGGAAATCGACCACGACCCAGAACACCGTGGCCGGGTTGGCCGAAATGGGTATGAAGGTCATGGTGGTCGGATGCGATCCCAAGGCGGACAGCACGCGACTGCTGCTGGGCGGCATGTCACAACGCAGCGTGTTGGACACACTCCGTGAAGAAGGCGAGGATGTGGAGTTATCCGACATTCGTAGCGCCGGTTTTGCCCGAACCCTGTGCGTTGAATCCGGTGGCCCGGAGCCAGGCGTCGGCTGTGCCGGTCGGGGTATCATTACCTCCATCAACATGCTTGAACAACTGGGCGCTTACAACGACTCGGAGGCATTGGACTACGTGTTCTACGACGTGCTGGGGGACGTTGTTTGTGGCGGGTTTGCCATGCCGATTCGCGATGGAAAAGCCGAGGAGATTTACATCGTCTGCTCGGGCGAAATGATGGCGATGTATGCCGCCAACAACATCTGCAAAGGCATTCTGAAATTCGCTCAATCCGGCAAGGTTCGCTTGGGCGGACTGATCTGCAACAGCCGCAAAGTGGATAACGAGAGGGAAATGATTGAGGCATTTGCCGCCAAGCTGGGCACGCAGATGATTCATTTCGTTCCGCGGGACAACGATGTGCAACGCGCCGAAATCAACCGCAAAACGGTCATCGAATGGGACGCCAAGTGCCATCAAGCCGACGAATACAGGGCGCTGGCGACCGCAATTAACACCAATAAAATGTTCGTCATTCCAAAGCCGCTCCCCATTCCCGAGCTGGAAGGACTCCTGATGCAATACGGATTGTACAATTAACGCGGTATCAACCCCAAGCTACTCACACAAAAACATTATGCCTACAATGGTTCAAGCGGTCGTTCGACCGGAAAAGGTTCACAAGGTCATGAAGGCCCTGCTCGACGCGGGGTTTCCAGCGGTGACCAAAATGGATGTGTTCGGACGCGGCAAACAACGAGGACTCAAAATCGGCGAGATCGTCTATGACGAACTGCCGAAAGAACTGCTTATGACTGTGGTACCCGATCCGGACAAGGATCTGGTTGTTGAAACCATTGTCAAATCCGCCCGGACGGGAGAGAAAGGAGCCTTCGGCGATGGCAAAATCTTCATCTCGAAGGTGGAAGAATCCTACACTGTGAGCGCCGGCGCCAAGGACGCCTGAACCAGCCATGAAAGAAGTCATTGCCATTATCCGCATGGACAAGGTCAACACGATCAAGAGCGAGCTTGTGGATGCCGGGTTTCCAGCTTTCACAGTGCGCAAGGTGATCGGGCGCGGTCAAGGGAGCGTGGACCGGCGCGTTATTCAAGGTGCCGAAGAAGGCCATCCGGAAGCAATCGCGCGACTCAAGGACGACGGCCCAATGCTTGTCCCGAGCCGCATGATGACATTCGTCGTTCAAGACGAGTCAGTTCCAAAGCTGGTGAATACGATCATCAAGGTCTGCAAAAGCGGTCAAAGAAATGACGGAAAAATATTCGTTAAACCGCTGTTGGATGCTGTCCGAATCCGAACCGGAGAAGTCGGCGCGGCTGCGGTGACCTGAAATACAAGTGACTATTCAGAGGGAGAAATTAGCGTCTCGCTGACGCTCGCCGGAGAGAGGGGCACAGGCAAGGATGCCTATGCTACACAAATCCAATAACCAATACCATTTTATGTCTGATACGCCCGAGAAAGTTCCCATTGACGCAGCGCAAGCGCGCGAGGAAATGCTGAAAATCTACCCGCCGAAAACCCGCAAGAAACGCGCGAAACAAATCCTTGCCAACGATCCGAAAATGCCGCCCGAGGTCGGCGCCAACACCCGCACACTGCCGGGCATCATGACCCAGCGCGGATGCACCTACGCCGGATGCCGTGGGGTGGTCATGGGGCCTATTTACGATTTGCTGCAAATCACTCATGGGCCGATCGGCTGCGGATTTTACGCCTGGCTTACTCGGCGCAATCTGGCCCGGCCCAAAGATCCGACAGGCCCCAATTACATGCAATACTCCATGTCCACTGACATGCAGGAGGATCAAATCATTTTCGGCGGCGAGAAAAAGCTCCGCCAAGCGATCATCGAGGCTCACGAGATTTTCAAACCCAAGGCGATCGCCATCCTGGCCACCTGCCCAGTCGGGCTGATTGGCGACGATATCCACGCGGTGGCGCGGGAAATGAAGGAAAAGCTGGGCGTCAATGTGATGGCTTTCAGTTGCGAAGGATACAAGGGTGTCAGCCAATCAGCCGGCCACCATATCGCCAACAATGGAGTGTTCAAGAACATCATAGGACTGAACGACACGCCCGATGAAGCCGAGTTCAACATGAACATCCTGGGCGAGTATAACATCGGCGGCGACGCCTGGGAAATCGACACGCTGTTGCGCAAGTGCGGCATCCATATCACCGCGACGCTCAGCGGCGATGTCAATTATGACCAAGTGGCCAAAGCTCACACCGTCCAGCTCAACGCGGTCATGTGCCATCGCTCTATCAACTACATCGCCGAAATGATGGAGAAGAAATACGGAATTCCGTGGATCAAGGCAAACTTCATCGGCGTCGAATCCACGGCGAAAACGCTGCGCAAAATCGCCAAATACTTTGAGAGCAGGAAGCTGACTGATCGCGTCGAGGAAGTCATTGCGCAAGAAATGGCGGCAGTTCGACCGGTGCGGGAAGAAGTCACCGCCCGTGTCAAAGGCAAAACGGCGGCGCTGTTCGTTGGCGGATCGCGGGCGCATCACTATCAAGATTTGTTCCGCGACATGGGCATGGAAGTCGTATCCGCCGGATATGAGTTTGCCCACCGTGACGATTACGAAGGACGCAAGGTGCTGCCAAGCGTCAAAGTCGATGCGGACAGCCGGAACATCGAGGAACTGAAGGTTGAAGCTGATCCCATTCGTTTCAAAGCGCGTAAAACGCCTGAACAAATGGAGGCTCTGAAGGCAGGCGGATTCAGCTTCAGCGACTATGAAGGGATGATGGTTGAAATGAAAAAGGGAACGCTAGTGATCGACGACATCAGCCATCATGAATTGGAAAAGCTTATTGAGATATACAAACCGGACCTCATTTGTTCGGGCATCAAGGACAAATTTGTCATCGAAAAAATGGGCATTCCGTGCAAACAGCTTCACAGCTATGACTACGGCGGGCCTTACGCGGCCTTCGGCGGGGCAATCAACTTCTACAAGGAAATTGACCGCATGCTCAGCACCAAGATCTGGAAATATGTGGTGCCGCCTTGGGAAAAGGAGCCCGAGCTGGCCGTTACCCTGGTGCATCCGGCAAAGAATGGCGCAAAACGCAAAGGCGAATCCAAGACCTGGCGCGCGAGCGCTGCTGTCGGCGTCGAATAACTTCAGACTCCCAAATTTATGCTCAACGCCACACCACTGGAAATCAAACCAAGAGAAGCCCTGCGCATCAACCCGGCGAAAACGTGTCAGCCCATCGGCGCGATGTACGCGGCCCTGGGCATCCACGGATGCATGCCGCACAGTCACGGCTCGCAAGGCTGTTGTTCCTATCACCGCAGCCATTTGACCCGGCACTACAAGGAGCCGGTCATTGCCACCAGCAGCTCGTTCACCGAGGGCGCGTCGGTCTTCGGCGGACTGGCAAACCTGACTCAGGCATTGAACAATATCTTTACCATTTACAATCCCGATGTGGTCGCTGTTCACACGACCTGTCTTTCGGAGGTTATCGGTGATGATATTCCAATGATGATCAAGAAGTCAGCGGAAGAGGGTATCATTCCCGCCGGCAAATATGTAATTCACGCGAACACGCCAAGCTTTGTCGGCTCGCACATCACCGGTTTCGCCAGCATGTGTACCGCCATGGTGCGCTATTTTTCCGAGCGCCGGATGGGAATGCGAAATCAGATTAATCTCGTGCCCGGATATGTTGACCCAGTCGACATGCGCGAACTCAAACGCATAACGAAGGAAATGAAGATCGACTCCATTATGTTTCCGGACACGAGCGACGTGCTTGACCTTCCGCAAACGGGGGTCTATCACATGTATCCCAAGGGAGGCACGACGGTCGATGATCTCAAGTCCACCGGTGACAGCATGGCCACTCTCGCGTTGGGACACTTCGCCTCGCACCCGGCTGCCACGGAGCTGGATGAAAAGTGCGGTGTGCCCTGCGCATTTCTCGAACTGCCCATCGGCTTGTCACAAACCGACCGCTTGATTCATGCCTTGCGCAACTATGCGGGAGTGGACGTCCCGGATTCCATCACGCAAGAACGCGGTCGCCTCATCGATGTGATGAGCGACATGCACCAATACTTCCACGGCAAACGAGTGGCCGTGGCAGGAGATCCAGACCACGTCATTTCGCTCTGTCAGTTCCTGGTCGAGTTGGACATGAAACCGGTCTATGTGATCACTGGCTCGCCGGGCAACCATTTCGAGAACCGTGTTCACGAGATTCTGAAAGATCAAGTGCCCGATGCCATGATCAAACAGAACGCCGATTTGTTCGAGTTGCATCAATGGATCAAGAACAGCCCTGTTGACTTGATCATCGGCAACAGCTACTGCAAGTACATCGCGCGAGCCGAGAATATTCCCGCAGTGCGCTTCGGATTTCCAATCCTGGATCGGATGACACACCGGCTCTTTCCAACAGTCGGCTACAGTGGAGCAATGCATCTCCTGAATAAGATCGTTGAAGTCACGTTTGATAAGAGGGATCGCGAATGTCCCGAAGAGCTTTTTGAACTCGTTCAATAGGTTGCCATACAAACCGATGATCACGCCCTGCTCCATTACCATTCGACCCGCGCGCGAGGCTGACGTTCCGGATATTCTCGCAATGATCCGGGAGCTGGCCGCATTCGAAAATCTGGAGGAGACACTTGAAATCACTGCCGCATCACTTCAATTCGCATTGTTCGGCCCATCTCCTGCTGCCTCGGCTCTGGTGGCCAGAGCCGGATACGAAACCGTCGGCTATGCGATTTTCTATCCGACATTTTCGTCGTTTACAGGGCGGCAAGGCATCTTTCTGGACGATGTTTATGTCCGCCCGTCACATCGCAAGCGCGGGATTGGAGGGGCGCTGCTGGAACGTGTCGCCCAAGTGGCAGTCAAACGCAACTGCAAGCGATTCGAGTGGATTGCGCTACGCTGGAATGAAAACGCGCTGAGATTGTACGACGGTATCGGCGCGAAAACACTCGACGAATGGATTCTGTTGCGAATGGACGAGCCCCGAATTACAGAGTTCGCAAACCGAAAACACCTCATCCTAGGGTGTTGAATTGAGGAAAAATAGTTCATGCTGAT
>CAIUEN010000269.1 GCA_903898185.1 uncultured Verrucomicrobiales bacterium | reverse complement strand
GGCGTCAACCTGATAGGTCAATGGATTGATGTGAGCGATCACTTTCAACCATCCCGGCATGATGGAGATCGGGTAAATGGCGTTGCTTGCGAAGAACAGTGGCATCGTCAACAACTGGCCGATGCCCATGAAACGCTCCCGGGATTTGACGACACACGCGATAATCAGCGAAAACACTGAAAAAGCGATTGCACCCAATAAGGAGACGATTCCGACGCCCAAAAGCGGAACGATGCCCAAGTTTAGATGCACGCCCAGCAGCCAGGCCAGGAAATAGACAAAAACTGCCTGAATGAGAGCGCGCACGCCGGCGGATAGCGCTTTCCCCAGCACAAGCGCCGCGCGTGGCGTCGGGCTGACCAGCAGTTTGTGAACAACGCCGAGATCGCGTTCCCAAATCACGCCGATTCCGTAAAAAATCGCGAGAAATAACACGCTTTGGGCCAGGATGCCCGGTGCCATGAAATCAAGGTAATTCATGTCGCCGGTGGGAACGGCGCGCAGCTTCGAGAAGACGTTGCCAAAGATCAGCAGCCATAAGGCGGGCTGAACGGCGCGGGTGATCAAATCGGATGGATCGCGCCATAGTTTTCTAAACTCGACATCGACCAGCGCCAGAACCTGGAAGAAGAATCTGGCGGGTGTTGAAAGCGTCCAATCCGAGGTCGGCGGATGCGGTTCAACCCAGACGGGCAAGGGTGCGTCGAGTTCGTGTGAGTTCATGAAAATTTCCTTCAGATTCAAGTTGAGCGCCGGAATAATGCGCAAAGACATGGTCAAGCGTGGCTTCCGCAACTCCAATGCCCAGTTTCAATGCCGCCGGAGTTCCAATGGCAGTCACCCGTCCCCGGTTCATAATGGCAACCCGCCCGCAAAGGGTGTCGGCTTCCTCCATAAAATGTGTGGTCAACAAAACGGTCATGCCATACTGCTCCGCCAGCAGCCGGACATGTTGCCAGACTGATTGCCGGGCCAGAGGGTCCAGTCCAACTGTTGGCTCGTCCAGGAAGAGCAGGCGCGGTCGGTGAATCAGGGCCAGGGCGATCTCCAACCGCCTGACCATTCCGCCTGAATAGCCCCGCACAACGCGATGCGCAGACTCCAATAGTCCAACAAATTCCAGCGCTTCGTTGATTCGCTGTTCCCGTTCCTTTCGCGGAACACCATAAAGCCGCGCAAACAAAAGCAGATTTTCATACGCGGTCAGACTGCCATCAGCCGAGACCAACTGCGGCACGTAAGCGATTGCGCCACGGACACGCGCCGACTCGCGTTCAATGTCAAAACCCGCCACCAATGCCGTTCCTGTCGTTGGAGGCAACAGAGTGGTGAGCATTTTGATCATGGTCGTCTTGCCTGCTCCGTTGGGGCCAAGAAGACCAAAGATTTCGCCTGTGCTGATGGAGAGATCCACAGCGTCCACAGCAGTCACGTCGCCAAACCGACGGGTCAAACCGCGAGTTTCAATAATGGTCAAAGATTTGCTCATGAATGCTGGCGTGGGAGCGAGGTGTTGAATTGATGGGGATTTCCATCTAATAAGTTACCGCTGCATTTGTTCCCTGTTTTCTTCTTTTCAGCAACACCTGGCTTTAGCCAAGTGTCAGGCGCAAGCCAATGAAATCGAGCCGTTTTAACGGCTTTCCCTT
Organism: uncultured Verrucomicrobiales bacterium; assembly: GCA_903898185.1. Classification (GTDB taxonomy): domain Bacteria; phylum Verrucomicrobiota; class Verrucomicrobiia; order Limisphaerales; family Palsa-1400; genus CAIUEN01. The sequence continues at coordinate 1,412 of CAIUEN010000269.1, read as the reverse complement.
CGCTTTGAAGCCGTTAAAACGGCTAAAAACTCATATTTCAAGCGTAACACCCGACTAAAGTCGGGTGTTACTGAGATGGCAATTATCAGCATAAACTATTTGTCCTCAATTCAACACCCTGGCGTGGGAGCGATGGTTTTTCGAACCGGCTGTCGGCGACAGACTTGTTCAACGCATTCTCGATCCAGCCAAGACGTTGGACGGGAAAATTGTCGTATTCTGGCACGTAGGGTTTGATGTCAATCAAAGGCGTGCCATCCAAAATATCCACATCTGCAATGCTCAGGATGTTGCCTGCAATTGAAAGCAAACGGACTGACGAGAGCCCAATAGGGTTGGGGCGAGCCGGGGCGCGCGTGGAAAATATTCCACGCTCGACGGTGTCACGAAAAGGTATGACCGTCAACTTCGCCTCAATGGCTCGATCAAACCAATAGATCAGCCAGATGCGATCAAAACCGTCGAGGTCTTTCAGCGCGGGCACATAGGCAGGATCAAGTTCGATATGACCGCTTGCGCCCGCCGCTCTGGAAGGCTGGATGGGTGTGCCCGCAGCTTGTTTGAATGGACTGAAGATGCGCCCGATAATGGTAAGGCTATTCATATTCCGAGAGCATTTCGATGAACGTCTTGATCTTGGTGATTTGTTCCTCAGTCGGCGGTTCATCCGCATGAACGCTATGTTCCAACGAAACCATTGGAACACCGCGTTTCTTGAAGTGCTCGCGTTCGATGCCCTGCACGACGCTGCCATAGGGGCAGCCGGTGACAAACGACGAAATGATCCCTCGGGCCTTGGTCTTTTGGACCAACTCCTCGATGCGAATACGGCGCAGAGTTGCCGATGCGCCGGCGCCTTCTCCTAGCTCGCCTTTGAGCTGCGCGTCAAAGAGATAGTGGGCAATCGCTTCCAGCGGCGGAATATCTTCGCGAAAATCCGAGGTGCTGTGTATGACCCACCCCAGGATCACGCCATGAGCCTCCTCGATAACCTTGAGCAACTTGGGACCGCCCGCCACACCGCCAGCAAGCACCAGCGGAATGTGGTATCGCATCTCAGGAGTTTTTGCCGCCGCCTCTAATTCCTCCAGCAATTGGTCCAGAATCTTGTCATATATTTCGGGCTGCCCAAAATAATGATTGGAGCCAAGCAGCAACTGCGAGGTGGGAGGGCTGTTCAAATAGAACGGCGCTTGAATTCTCAAATCCAGAATGCGCCGAACTTTGCGCAGCACGGCATTCTTGAATTGCAGTTCCTCGCTCAATCGTTCTTGGTTTAGGGAGTTGGAACTTAAAAAAGTACCAGCGATTTGGCCAAAAAGGTGTAGAATAGGAAGAGGAGTTAAATTTTATGTCCTTGAATATTCCTTCTTTAGACATCGTCAAAGTGATCAAAGACGCCTCCCGCAAAT
>CAIUEN010000268.1 GCA_903898185.1 uncultured Verrucomicrobiales bacterium | reverse complement strand
CGCTTGTCGGGCGCGCACGGCGGTTTCCCTCAAGGAAAAGCCGCCACCCAAATGCATCAATAGAACTCGCAGGTAGTTCTCTTCCGATTTATCTTGGCGCAGACCTTTCAAAGCACCCGTCCTGCAAGCAGATGCTTTCCAATCTGACGGGAAAAAGGACATCAGTAGATTCCAGTCTTCGTCCACAGCGTTGTATGTTGTCATGCCATTAGTATAACCAATGCATTTCAAAAAACAATAAACAAGTTAGCGCTTATGGGGCATCGCCCCAGGAACATGGGGCAAACGAGGTCAAGCGCTGTAGGCGCGACTCAGTGGCGGTGTGATGATTCGCGCTTTCAGCGCTGGTGAGTTTTTTGGGGCTTGTGACCTGGGGCGACGCTTTGCTTGCCCCAGGCTGGTATGGTTGACGCCGTTGGCGTCATTGCGGCCAGAAACCAAAGCAGAAATTGCAAAACCAAAAGCAGAAATTGGGAAAGCAGAAATCTGAGCGCAAAAAAAGCTGACTGAAATAATTTCTGCTTTTCCCTACGCCTCGTCCAGCCACCGCTGCAGATCAGATGGAGCGCGAAACTCCAAGAGCGTTTCCCCCAAGCTCTCCAATTGCGCCAAGGACAAGCTTGAAAGGCGGATTTCCAACTCCGGATCCAGCGTGCCCCAACGGCGTTTGAGCATCCGAACAATCAGGGAGGTCTGTCCTGCTTGAAGGCCCTTCTGGATGCCTTCTTGCCGACCTTCCTGGCGTCCCTTTTTAATGCCTTGCTGACGGCCTTGCTTAAGGCCCCTTTTAGTTGCAATTCTTTCGAAACTTGTTATGAATGGCATATTATGTTCTTTCTCGTATGCTAGCATGTCTTTCTCAAATTTCAACTCCAATTCCCTTGGTAATGTCATGACCCAGTCTATGAGTCGAAGCAAATCCATCACTTGCTGTTTGGTGTGGTCTTTTTCGTGGAGTCTGCGAGCCAATTGCCGCTTGAGGTTGTAACGATTGTTCGGTTGGCTGCTTGTTGCCTGAGCCGCCAAGTGTGCGGCAACAACGATTGCAATGGGATTTAAACTGGCATCCAAAGCCCCGTGAACTTTGTTATAATCCAGAAGTTTGCAGACCAGATATTCAAACCGCAAGGAACACCCAAAATTCGATTCCTCATACACCTTTGGCCGCCATGTTTCGTGTTCATCTGCCAATACCGCCAGACTGACCACCGCTTTTTTATAACGGTCGGCTATGCGGTGATGATATTGGTACATCCGTGAAGGCAAGTCATTGTCGGTCTGACTTTGCACTTCCACATGAATCAGTAGCCAATCTTCGGCTCCATCCAACCGATAAACCTGAACCAGTTTATCAACGCGCAATGTTCCCATCTCGGCGTCGCGGACAACCTTCTGGAGTTCCTTATCCAGAAAATCAAATCCCTTGGACCAATCGACGTGGGCGGCGATGTCCGGAAAGCAGAATTCCAGAAAGGGGCGGAAGAATTGTTCCAACGCCTCTTTCCATGCGCCATCAAAATCGGTCGAAGGATTCATAAAACGAAAGCAGAAAGCAGAAATCTGAGCGCCAAAGATGCAAAAGGATTAGCCTTCGATGGGAAGGTAAGTTAGTATTCTACTGTTATGCAAACGGTTGCTCTTGAAAAGGCTCAGGTTTCGCTCGCAGATCTGCTCAAACAAGTGGCGGGCGGCGAGGAGTTCACCATCACGCAGAATGGCGAGCCAAAGGCCAAACTTTCCGCCGCAATTTCTCATAAGCACCGACACGCACAGGCTGGTAGTTTGCCGGGAACTATCTGGCTGGCACCGGATTTTGACGCGCCGCTTGAAGATTTTAACGAATACATGAAATGAAGTTGTTGCTGGACACCCACGCGCTGCTTTGGTTCATCGGCAACAATCCGCAATTGAGTAAAGCATCACGCCAGAGCATCGAAGATCCGGCAAATGATAAGTTTGTCAGTGCGGTCAGCCTTTGGGAAATCGCGATTAAGATAAGCCTGGAGAAATTGAAGTTGCCACGTCCGTTTGGTGAAGTTTTCCCCCATCAACTTGAAGTTAACGGTTTTGAACTCCTCCCTATTTCCTGTGGGCAGCTCATTCAACTGGCATCTCTCCCATTTCATCATCGCGACCCATTTGACCGGCTGTTGATCGCGCAAGCGATGGCTGATGGAATGATCATTGTGACCCGCGATCCCGAATTTTCAAAATATCCGGCGAATGTGTTGTGGTGATTTTGGATCTCAGTTCCACAAATATTGCGTCCCTACGGAACTGATTTCAGTTTTCAGTTTTTTCTATTTCAGTTTTTGTTCTATCGAGCCATTGCTGGAGATACTTCGGGTTCTGAAAGTCCCATACCATTTCTCCCAAGTTCTCCAATTGAAAGCAGAAATTTGGAAAGCAGAAAGCAGAGAGCCAAAACAAGAAGCAGAAGACTGAAGGAGAATGGGAGAGGGCAAATCAGTCCTGTAAATCTTGTTAATCCTGTATGCTGGCTGAGAATTGTCAGAATGTGTAGGTCAGGTTGAGCCCGATTCGGTTCTGAGTGTAAGTCGTTGCGGATTCCGATTGGGAGTATTGGTATGTGAGTGAAGTGAACAGCTTGGGGCCGAGATGATACTGGACTTCCAGTCTGGGACCAAACCAGGTGAGGCTTTCTTTCGCTGGGTTGTATATATCTCCGGTGGAGTAGTAGAAAGATCCCGAGACGGTCAGGCGGGCATCGGCTGTCCAAGTCACTGAGTAGCTTGCTGTATCGAGGTTGCCTACGGCATACCATTCTCCCAAGCCCAAGTTGTGCTGGAGCGTGAGGGAATGGAAGATGAATCGGGTTAACTGGTGATCGATCGATGCCTTTGCGTAATAGGAGTTCTGGTCGCTGCCGAGGTTGGAGTTGGAATTGGTGGGGGGGGAGTCGAACGTGTAATCGGCCCATCCGGCGGAAAGGCGCACTTTGAGAAACTGGCTTAACTTGACCACACTCGCGGCACCGATGCTGTAGTAATTATTATTCGGGAACCGCTGTTGGTCGTAGTAGGTCAATCCGCCGGCGGCCTCCAGTCCGACCGAGACTCTACGGTTCAAGTCGTACATGGCGCGGGTGGAGAGCAAATCGGAATTGCGATTGACGTATTTGTATGCGGGCTGGGTGGCCATCAACAGGTCGTGATCGTACTGAGCGGAGAGAATCAGGTCGTTGAGATCCCAATCGACATTTGCGCCCAAGGTGTTTTGAAGCCGATCATATCCAAAAATGGAATTAACGGTGGAGTTCTGCGAGCCGCTTTGTATCAGGGAGAATCGGTCGTGGAGGTTGATGAGGAAATCGCCCGAGTACATCTGGAACAGGATGCCGGAATTGGGGGTGATGTAGGGGGAATCCGCTGAACCGATCTGGGCATACTTGATGTAGCCGGCGCCGGTGGAGAGGTAGAGGCTGTTGAGATCGGAGATCGGCCACAGGCTCTGAATGTTGAGGCCAGCGCGGAGGGCAACGTCGCTCTCAGGCTTTGTGGTGGAGTAGGTAACATTGTCGATGTACTCGACCCCCGCATACGCCTGAACACGGGCGGTGACGGATCTGAACTTGATGTTGCAGTAGCCCAATTGGGAGGCATCGTGGCGGGCTTGGGCGGCTTCTTCGCTGGCGAGGGACATGCGCAGGGCTTCTTGGGCGCGGACAGAAGAAGATATTGAAAGCAGAAAGCAGAAAGTAGAAATCTGCCAAGGGAAAGCAGAAATTGGGAAAGTAGAAAGCAGAAATTTCACAAGGAATAAAAAAGCGGAAAGGTCTAATCAAAAGCAGAAATCTTAAAGAGCAGGACGATGACAGGAAAATGGGATAGCTATATGGAGGGCTGGTTACCAAATTGTGGTTACAGGATACTGCGCGATAGTTGGATCGAGAGTTACCAGCACACAATTTTCCTCCAAGGCTTGGGCCACCAACAAACGGTCAAAGGGATTTTTATGTCGATCCGGCAGGGATTCCAACCTCAAAACGTGCTCGAATTTCACAGGCAAAATCAGCATTCCATTTTGTTTGATCTGATCACTAATCAACTGCCTCAGCGGCTTGCACAACGCGAGACGTCCCAACATTATTTTGATCTGTATTTCCCAGACGCTCGCCACGCTTAACCACAACTCATTGCCAGTATCAAGGCAAGCTGCCAATGCCTCTGAGCCGAGGCGTTCGGGGTTTTCGTCCCACCAAATAAGGGCATGAGTGTCGATCAGCAATTTCACTCTCTTCCCATCCAAAAGCCTTCGGGCAGAGGCTGATCAAAGTCTTCGCCAACCTGCCAGGTTCCGGGGTGAAGAGGAGTTATCCGTTTTATCGGTTGGATATTTGTTGGAATGACCTCAGCCACAGTCTGGCCGAGCCTGGTTAGCCGCAAACCGCATTCCTTGCGAGCAAGTTCCAGCAGTTCGTCCAACCCAGGGTTTACTGCCATCAGTTCAATCGTCTTCATTCAGCGTAACTTGGTTCAACACTTTGACAACTTCATTTGCGCTACAGATCCGATCACGCGACTTTGTCTAACTCGACCGAAACGCGCATCCCCAAAGAGCCTAAGATTTCCTGGAGCGTGTTGAAACGGGGATTGCCATTTTTTGAGAGTGTTTTGTAGAGGTTCGGACGTTTAATATCCACGCGCTCAGCCAGTTGGCTCATTCCGCCTGCCGCCTCGACCACATCTTTGAGGGCAATCAAAAAAGCTGCGCTGTCTTTTTCCGCCAGAACCTGGGAAAGGTATTCCGCAGCGTATTCAGGATCCTTCAACCGCTGGATCATATCCTCTTTATAATCCTTTAGATGCATGCAGAGGAAGAATATCCAATATCGAACAAGGAATGTCCAATAATGAAGTGGGGAGCCATCAAACTTGGAATTGGCAATTGAAATCGCAGAATACGGAACGCGGAAGGTGACCCCACTCCAACATTATCAATCGTGCCTGCTGTTTTGCTCTTTCTATTGTATCGCAAACGATATCGCAAACTCCTTTGCTGCACTGGAACTGAACTTGGCGGTGGCCGCTTTTCTACTTCATTATTGGAAATTCCTTGTTCGATATTGGATATTCAACCTCAGTCACGCGGAGGCGCGGAGAGCGCGGAGGTGGGAATCTTCCATTGAATATTGGGTATTACGGCTTTCCTCCCAAAATGAGAATCGCTGCGCCTTTGACCCGCTTTATCCCCGATCTTTGTAGCAATGGTTCTTGGTGCTAGAACCACAAACCTTTGTTTCCTTCGTTACCTTCTGTAAGAAAGGGTTCATTTTCCCGTCCCCAATCTTTGCAATTGGTATTTGCCTGATAAAATGGATTCCCACCAAGCGGTGTTATTGAGATACCAATCGACGGTCTTTTTGAAGCCGCTGCGGGCGCTTTCTTTGGGCTGCCAGCCGAGCTCGGAACGGATTTTTTCGGCGTTGATTCCGTAGCGGAGGTCGTGGCCGGGGCGGTCGGTCACAAAGGTGATCTGGTCGGCGTAGCTCTTGCCGTCGGAACGGGGACGCAGTTCGTCGAGAGTCGAACAGAGGCGGCGCACCAGGTCGATGTTTTGAACCTCGTTGTTTCCGCCGATGTTGTAGGTTTCGCCGAGGCGTCCTTTATCCAGCACGGTCATCAGAGCGCTGGCATGGTCCTCGACATAGAGCCAGTCGCGCGTGTTTTCGCCTTTGCCATAGACGGGGATTGGCGCGCCGCGCAACGCTTTGATGATGACGACCGGGATGAGTTTTTCCGGAAATTGATTAGGGCCGTAGTTGTTCGAGCAATTGGTCACCAGCGCCGGAAAACCGTAGGTGTGAAACCACGCTTTGACCAGGTGATCCGAGGCGGCCTTGCTAGCCGAGTAGGGGGAATGCGGATCGTAAGGGGTCGTTTCGCTAAAAGCAGGGTCGTCGTTGCCCAGTGAGCCATAGACTTCGTCGGTCGATACGTGCAGAAACCGAAACCGCGCCGCGCTGGCTGGATCGGACTCTTTGCGTTGCAGCCAGAGCTTGCGGGCCGACTCGAGCAGATTGTAGGTGCCGATGATGTTGGTCTGGATGAACTGGCCCGGGCCGTCGATGGAACGATCCACATGGGACTCGGCGGCGAGGTGCATCACCGCATCGGGGCGATGCTGGGTGAAAATGGCCGCCACGGCAGCGGCGTCGCAAATATCCGCTTGGACAAACGTGTGGCGGGGATCCTTCAGGGCGCTCTCCAGCGAATTGAGATTGCCCGCGTAGGTCAGGTTATCGACATTGATGATCTGGGCATCCGTGTGCCGCAGACACCAATGAACGAGGTTTGAGCCGATGAAACCGGCACCGCCGGTGATTAGAATTTTCATAAAAAGAAAAGCAGAAATTTGGAAAGCAGAAAGCAGAAAGCGGAAAGCAGAAAGCAGAAAACAGAAATTGGGGAAAACGGAAGTTAGAGACTTAGCCATTCTTCTCGGGAAACGCCAGCTTGCCGGAGCAACCGAAGGAGGAAACCTGGACTGATGTCTCCTTCGTGTTCGTTCGGAATAATGAGAGTAGCATCGCCTCGCATCATTTGCTGGTGCTTGCCTCCCGAGTAAGGGCCTTGAAATCCAAGTTGACGCAGGTTCTGAATGAATTTCCTGCGCGAAATCGGGGCCAATTTAGGCATGGGCAATTGTGCCAATTTGATTGAGGTTGATGCGAGCCAATTCGGGAATCTGAAGGCCCAATCGTAAGCGCAAGCCTATCCAATCACTCAAAGCCTCTCTTAGTTCGCGCTGGCATCCGGCGAGCGTGTCGTGTTTGGCCCAGACACCTTGAAGACCGGGAATCTCTCCCCAGTAACTATTGTCGTCTTGGATGATCTCGTAACGCGCCAGTTCCATTGCTGTATCCATGTATTGAGCAACCATAATTTAAGAAGGAAAACAGAAATTGGGAAAGCAGAAAGCAGAAAATAGGAAAGTTGAGAGAACGATGGAGGTGATTTGAAATTCAAGATTTCGGATTTCAAATCTTGATTTAGGGAAGATTGGCACGTCTTTTGATCCAATATTGTGGACGCCTGTGAGCATGAGCGAGGGCGAGAATCCAAATTGTATCACTCCAAATGAAGTAGGGGATGTAATAGGGAAACACCTTCAAGTTCACCCGCCGATATCCCTTAGGCAACAAGCGTGTTACGGTGGCATTGTTTTTTATCCACAGAATCCGCTGGCGCGTTTCTTCTTTGAGCCGCAGTCCCAACCCTGGTTGGACAGATTCATAATGCTCAATAGCGGCGTCGAGTTCTTCTTCTGCTTCGTGAAGAATCTCAACCTTCATTTAGAAAATCGATGATCCAATCGGGCAAATACTTCATCAACACTGCTGGACCGGGAGCGTCCAGCCTTCACCTCTTCGATGCGTTGCAAAAGCTCTTGATCCCAAGCGGCTTGGACTTCAGGCGAGAATTCCTGAGGTTCATCGGACAGATCAAGAAGAATGCGCGCCAAGGTCAGGCGCTGAGCGGTGGGCAGCTCCAACGCATCCTTTGCAATCTCGGGAATCGTTTTCATTGTCTTAGAATAGTTGCCGAAATTCTACATCCCAATGCCAAGACAAGCTACCGCCCCGTGAATGCTTCGCGGTCTTTTCCGCAAAACACCCTTTGCAACCCGTTGCCATCCCAAGTTCTTGATCATCGATGATTTACCCGAATGCAGAGCATTTGTTTAACAAGGTTACAGTAGAAAACCTTCCTGCATGAAGCAACGCTTTTGTGCGCACAGCAATTCTCATTTTGAGCAAGGAAGGGGAAAGACGCTGATCTGCCTGCGCACGAAGCGTTCGACTCCCAGCGGAGCCGGAGGCACCGCAACAGTCAGCACAACTAATCACTGCACCTCGATAACGAGGTGCTGGCAGACCGGAGGTCTACCCCACATAATGAGAATCGCTTTTGTTCTTTGGGTTGCTCCAAATGTGCCTGTTAGTTTTCTTGCCCTCTCCGCCAATCCTGTTTGAATTGGCCGGATGTTTGAATTGCTTGGAACCGATGCGTCTTCGAAGGCGCGGCTTGGACGATTGACCACGGCGCATGGCGTGATTCAGACGCCGGTTTTTATGCCTGTGGGCACGCAGGCTAGTGTGAAGGCATTGGACCCTCGTGAGTTGATCGAGATGGGGACCCAGATACTCTTGGGCAACACCTATCATTTGAATATCCGGCCTGGGATGGAGATCATCCAGGCAGCGGGTGGCTTGCACAAATTCATGAACTGGCCGCACCCGATTTTGACCGACAGCGGCGGTTTCCAGGTCTTCAGCCTGGCGAAAATTCGCAAAATCAAGGCGCATGGGGTCGAGTTCCGGTCGCATTTGGACGGCTCGCCACTGTTCTTGGGGCCCAAAGAGGCGATGGAGATTCAGCGGCATTTGGGCTCGGATATCGCCATGGTCTTCGATGAGTGCCCAGCGCATGATTGCACCCCCAACGCCGCCCAGGACGCTGTCGAACGGACGATCCGCTGGGCGCGTGAGTGTCGCGAACAGCCGCGCGCGCCCGGCCAGATGGTTTTTGGGATCGTGCAGGGTGGCATCAATGCGTCATTGCGCGAGCAGTGCGCACGGGAACTTGTGTCGATGCAGTTTGATGGTTACGCAGTGGGCGGCGTGAGCGTGGGAGAACCGGAACCGGAGATGCTGAAGGCCATTGAAATCACAGAACCGTTCCTGCCGACCGGCCAACCGCGTTACGCAATGGGACTGGGAACACCGGCCCAACTGGTCGAGTTGGTCGCGCGTGGGATCGATATGTTTGACTGTGTGCTGCCGACCCGGGTGGCGCGCAACGGCACAGCGTTCACGCGCAAGGGCACCATCAGCATCAAAGGCGGCGCGGTCAAGGCGGATTTCCGTCCAATCGAAGACAATTGCCCCTGTTTTGCCTGCAAGAATTTTACGCGCGCTTACATCCGGCATTTGCTCAATGTGAACGAAATCCTGGGCTTGCGTCTCGTGAGCGTGCATAACTCGCACATGTGCTTGGAAGTGATGAACGATATCCGGCGTCACTTGGCAGCGGGAACATTTTCAGAGTTTCGGAAGGAATTCGTAGCGCAGTATGTGCCGACGCAGAAGATACTGTCGGCCAGGGTCAAATATTCGCTGAAAGCGGATGATCGCGGGTAGGCGTCCAAAACTGTCATCTTGCAGTGGAAATCTATTTGCTGCAAAATGGCAGCTTGAACCGCAGAAGATGCCGTTGGGCGATTCTAAGATTGCATTGGCGGGGAATTTCGTGAACGTTGTGCTTGCCAAAGCCGGTAGGTTGCATAAATTCAACGGCTTTTGGACCCTATATGAATTTGAAGTCTATTAATCTAATGTTGGCTCAGGGCGCGGAAAACGTTGTCCCCGGTGGAACAGTGCCCAATCCCAAAGCGGATCAGTTGAGATTCTTTCTGCTCATTGCCGTGATGGGCCTGGTCATGTATTTCATGATGATCCGCCCTCAGAGCAAGCGAGCCAAAGAGCATGCAGCCATGCTCAAGACCCTCAAGGCGGGGGACAAAGTCATCACTACTGGCGGGGTCGTGGGCGTGGTGATTGCCGTCAAAGACCGGACTGTTTCGATGCGTTCAGCCGACACAAAGCTGGAAGTGCTCAAAACCGCAGTGGCTGAGGTGGATCCCAGCGGAGCAAGCGAATCGTAGGCCCGGTGATGCCTGTTTTCCAAACCGAAAAACGTAACCAAATTAGGCAAGCTACATGAAAAATCAGAAGTTTTGGTGGGCTTTTATTGTTTTTTTGATCGCATGGTCATTCTACGAAATTTATCCGCCGACCAGCCGCGATCTCATTCAGTATTTCGCCTCGCAGGTTAGGCCCGATAAAGCCGACGCCACGTTCAAGAACATTATAACTGAGGCGAGAGGTCTGCAAAAGCAGAACCCAGGTTTGGAACGAGAATTTGCGCAACTGCTGCAAGCGGTTGGCACTAATAATATCCAGCCGTATTTCGATATCGAAGTTCAGAACGAGGCGAACCCCACCTATGCGCTGTTGAATCGATTGCAGCGGCAGTCGTCTGGTAAAATCAAGCTCGGTTTGGATCTTCAAGGCGGAAGTCAATTCCTGGTTCGACTGAAGACTGAACGGATTGCTGCCAACCAGGGAACCAACGCTCCGAAGTCGGCATTGGAAGAGGAGAACGAGCGGACTCGATTGACCTCGCAAGCGGTCGAAGTGCTTCGCAAACGTGTTGATCGCCTGGGCGTTGCTGAGCCGGTTATCCAACCTGCCGGCCCCGGGTTTATCCTGATTCAACTACCCGGTCTTTCGCAGGCCATTCAGGATGAGGCCAAGCTCAATATCCAAAAAGCGGCGTTCCTCGAATTTCGCCTGGTGCATCCGGAGAGTCGCAAAATGATTGCGGACGGGACTGTAGAACCCGGTTACGTTGTGCTTAAGGAAAAGGTGAAACAGGAAGATGGCACCTTCAGATACGAGCAGGTTTTGGTCGAAACCAAGCCTGTCATGGGCTTGACTGGCAAGTACATCAAGCGCGCTTATGCGAGCCGCGATCCGATGTCCAATACTCCTGAAATCCTCTTCGAGATGAACAGCGAAGGCGGAGACATTTTTCATCAAGTTACCCGTGAAAACGTGCATAACCGGCTCGCAATTGTTCTGGACGGCGAACTCTACTCAGCGCCTGTGATCAACGGCCCGATTCCTGGCGGACACGGCCAAATCACCGGAAATTTTGACATTGATGAAGCCATCTCGCTGGCCAATGTTTTGGAAAACCCGCTGGAAACACCGGTTGAAATTGTTGAATCACGGCAGGTCGATCCGACTTTGGGAGCTGACACAATCAGCAGTGGCGTACGCTCCGCAGTGATTGGCACGCTTCTGGTCGCGGCGTTCATGGCGATGTACTATCACCGTTGCGGTGTCATTGCGAATATCGCCATGGTAACCAACCTGATTATCCTCTTGGGTGTTATGTGTTCAATCGGCACCACTCTGACACTTCCAGGCATCGCTGGCGTCGTGTTGACGGTGGGCATGGCGGTCGATGCGAACGTTCTGATTTATGAACGGTTGCGCGAAGAAATGGCATTGGGCAAGTCAATGCGCGGGGCGATTTCAGCGGCGTATAGTCGGGCGTTCAGCACCATTTTCGATTCGCACACGACGACTTTGATTTCTTCCATCATCTTGATTTACATGGGCACCGGCCCGATCAAAGGGTTCGGCGTGACGCTGACCATTGGCGTGGCGTTGAGCTTGTTTACCGCCTTGGTTGTGACACGGTTGATTTTTGAGTTGCTGCTCTCTCGCGGAATGCTCAACAAGGTGGGCATGATGCACTGGATCAAGGACTGGAACATCGACTTCATGAAATATGCCAAGCCGGCATTCATCACTTCTTGGACCATCATCCTCATCGGACTTGGCTACGGATTCCATCGCGGCAGCAATGTCAAAGGCATCGAATTTGCCGGGGGCAATGCCGTTACTCTGAGTTTTACAAAAAAAGTGGGTGTGGAACAGATTCGTTCCAAGCTGGCACCTTTGGGTGAGTCAATTATTCAATACCAGAAGGGATCAGGGCAGGAGATGCTTGAGGTTGTGACTGCTTTCAAAGAAGAGGGATCCAAAGCCAAAGATCTGAAATTGACTGCGGCAAACCTGCTGATCAAGGCATTTCCTGAGTCAGGTTTCAAGGTTATAGGGGAGAACACGGTGGGACCGACGGTGGGTCAGGAGATCCAAAAATCGGCGGTAATCGCGACCTTCCTTTCGCTGTTTGGCATCCTGATTTACGTTGCTTTGCGTTACGAGTTCTCGTTTTCCATCGGGGCGGTGGTTGCGGTCATTCACGATGTGCTGATGACCATTGGCATATACTTCTTATCGGGCAAGCAGTTGAGCGCGCCGATGGTGGCAGCGGTTTTGACGATCATCGGTTTCTCGATCAACGATACCATCGTCATCTTTGACCGCATCCGAGAAGATCTCAAACTGGGTGTGCGTGGCACGTTCAAAGAAGTCATGAACAAGGCGCTGAACCAAACCCTCAGCCGAACGATTATCACCTCGGGCACGGTGTTTTTGGCAACCATGTCGTTGTTTCTGTTTGGCGGTGGTGGAATCAACGATTTCTCGTTTACGTTCCTGTTTGGGATTATCACCGGCACCTACTCCAGTATCTATATAGCCAGCGCCTTGGTGCTCTTTTGGCATAAAGGCGAGAGGCCGAACATGGGGGTTGCTGCCGGGGTTACGGGGCCAGCCGAGGCTCGCGTCAAAGCCTAAGAGGGCGGCGCTGTGCTTGCATTCATCGAAATTTCCGTTTGGCATTGGGTAGGGTTCGTCATTGCGATCCTCTTCCTGTTGGCGCTTGATCTGGGGCTGTTCCATCGCTCGGCACGGGAGGTGAAAATCAAGGAAGCGATGTTCTGGACCGCTCTGTGGTTCAGCTTGGCAATGGTGTTTGCGTGGGCACTGGTTCTGATTCGAGGACATCAAGAGGCTCTCGAATTCGTCACCGGCTACATCATCGAACTCTCGCTTTCGATGGACAATGTATTTGCCATTGCCCTGATCTTTGGATTTTTTCGAATCCCTGGATTGCAGCAACACCGGGTCTTGTTCTGGGGAATCGTGGGGGCGCTTCTCATGCGTGGAATCATGATCGGAGCGGGGGCCGCCTTGATTCAGAAGTTCCATTTTGTTCTCTACCTGTTCGGCGCATTTCTGGTTTATACGGGTATAAAAATGACCATGGCAAAGGAGGAGGGGGTGCATCCTGAAAAAAATCCGTTAATCCGGTTGGCGCGAAAGTTCTTTCCAGTGTCGCACGAACTGCACGGCCAGAAATTCACAACCACACTGAACGGACGCAAGGCTTTGACGCCTTTGGCGCTGGTGTTAGTGATGGTTGAAACCACCGATCTTATTTTTGCGTTGGATTCGATTCCAGCTATTTTCGCGGTCACTCAGAAGCCTTTTATTGTCTTTACGTCGAATGTCTTCGCCATTCTCGGATTACGATCACTCTATTTTGTGCTGGCCGGGGCGATTGGGTATTTCCGGTATCTCAAAGTTGGATTGTCCTTTGTGCTTGTATTCATCGGACTGAAAATGCTTGCCGCCCACTGGTATGTGCTCCCCACCGGAATATCGCTCGCGGTGGTGGGCGGCATCATTGTTGTCGCCATGGCCGCCTCGATTATTGCGCAACGCTCAAGCCCGAAAGAATGAAACATACATGGGTGATCGCTGGGCCCGATCAAGAACTCTGTCGCCGTCTTGCTGAGGCTCTCAATATCTCGCCCTTGTTCGCTCAATGCTTGGTCAACCGGGGATTCAGTGATTCCACGGCCATTGATCGCTTTTTGAATCCACGTCTCAAGCTGCTGGCCGACCCATTCCTGTTGCCGAACATGGATAAAGCGGTGACTCGATTGCTGCTTGCGCGTTCGCTGGGTGAACCTTTGGTCGTTTTTGGCGACTACGATGTCGATGGCGTGACTTCGGTGGCGTTGTTGGTTCAGATGTTAGGCAAACTGGGGTGGAATGTCAGTTCCTACCTCCCGCATCGACGCGATGAGGGCTACGGACTGAGCCCTGATGGGGTGAAGAACTGTCTGGAGAAATTCCCTGTCCACTTGATGCTGGCCGTGGACTGCGGATCGAACGCGACGGCAACGATCTCGTGGCTCCGTGAGCGTGGTGTGGATGTGGTAGTGCTTGACCATCACCAAATCTCCGATCCCGCCCCTGATGCCGTGGCGCTGGTTAACCCACGGGTTGGCGCAAAAGTCGGCGTGACCGCGCCGTTTGATGAATTGTGCTCGGCGGGGCTTAGTTTCAAGCTCGCGCATGCGCTTGTGAAGCGGCTGCGCGAGGAAAATGCGCCTGCGGCATTCCAAGTGGACGTGCGGGATTGCCTGGACATTGTCGCGCTCGGAACCATTGCGGATCTGGTGCCGTTGACAGGAGAAAATCGCATTTTGACAAGCGCTGGATTGGAGCGCATCAATGCGAATGCGCGTCCCGGTCTGACAGCGCTCAAGCAAGCGTCTCAATGTGCGGGCGTCGTCGGTAGTCACGAAGTGGGCTTTCAGTTGGCGCCGCGCCTCAATGCTGCTGGACGATTGGAGAATGCCGAAGGCGCGCTGCGATTGCTGCTGGCGGAAGATGTCGCAACCGCTGAGCCGATCGCGCGGGCTTTGGACGCCCAAAACCGCGAGCGGCAAACCATCGAAAGAGAGATCGCCCGGCAAATCGTCACCACAATTCGAAGCCGGTTTGATCCAGAGACCGATTACGTGATCGTTGAGGGCAACAGACATTGGCATCTCGGGGTGGTGGGAATTGTAGCCTCTCGTGTGCTGGGTGAGTTTTATCGTCCAGCCATTGTCCTGGGTGACGGAGGCGGCGAGTGGCGCGGCTCTGGACGCAGCATCGAAGGTTTCGATCTGGCAGCCGCTCTGAGACAGTGCGGCGACCTTCTATTGCGGCACGGTGGCCACGCCATGGCGGCTGGCTTGGCGCTGGCACCGGAGAACCTGGACGCTCTTCGCGCGCGATTGAATGCTTTGGCCCGCGTGGCGCTCAAGCCCGAACAATTGCGCCGAACGCTGAGATTGGATGCGGAAGTTTCCCTGGCTGAGATGACGCTGGAGCGGGTTGAAGAACTGGCGCGTCTCAATCCAACAGGGCAGGGGAATGCGCCAGTGCGTTTGGCAATTCGCAGACTTGCCCACCATCAGCCGCCTCAACGCATGGGCAAGGAAAACCAACACGTTAAATTCCGCGTGACCGACGGTCAAAAGCCTCTGGAAGCGGTCTGGTGGAACTGTGGCGAAGCCCCGCTGCCAAAGATACGCTTCGATCTGGCTTTTACTCCCCAAATCAACGACTACAACGGACGCCGCTCAGTGCAGTTGAAAGTCTTGGATTGGTGCGAAGTGTCACTCGCATGAATCAGTTCGCACAGCAGTGATTTCCATGCATGACTTGTAGCGTCGGCTGACTTGGTAATCGACCGGCATAAAACCTTCCTGCGCCAAGAGTCGCATCAGGCTTGCGCGGCTGAAATTGTGAAAATGCTCAATCTCACCCCAGTAAGGGTTGGTGCCCGCCTTGGAGGTCGCCCGCCAGGAGGCGCAGTCATAATTCGGACAGGAAACAACAATCACCCCTTCCGGCTTGAGCGATCCAAAGACGCGCTTCAGCGCTTCACGCGGATAAGGGACGTGCTCAAGCACGTCGGCCATGGAAATCACATCCACGGGATCGGTTACCATCATTTCGGCGATGTCGCCGACAATAGCATTGAACCCGAGCGCGGTGATTTGTTCGACCGCAGCCTGACGCATGTCAATTCCGATTGCTTGGAAACCAAATTCAGCGGACGTAAAAACCAGTCCGCCATTGCCACAGCCAATATCCACCCAGACGGCAGCGCGGCCATTCCAAACAGGCTCGGGCATGAGACGATTGACGCGGTGAACCGTATCCGCCCACTGCGCCCGCTGCTGATCGATTTCCACGCCGACTACTTGGCAGGCGTGAGCTCGGCTGAAGAGCAGTTTCATCGCGGCAGGGCTGAAATAGGCGCTTCGAAACACGTGCGAGCACGCATTGCAGCAGAGCCATCGAAGTTGAGTTGGCAGGCCCGGCTGCCAGAGCGGGTGCTGGCCGCAATTGGCTTCCTGAACAAGCTGGCTTTCCTTGCCCGCGCATAGCGGACATCCATCGTATGGAATTTCGGCGCCAATCTGGTTTGGAATGCTCTGGGGAGCTGGTTTGTATTCTGGATCGCTCATGGAGCTGATTATGGCAAATTTTCGGCTGATGAGAAGAAAAACGTAGAGCTCTATTTGCGGGCCTATGAGACAATTAAAGCGGTTGGCAAAACGCGTTTGCATCGCAAGGGCATTCGACCCTAATGTGAAGGGGATGACCGGAACATCCATGCAAACTACGTACGACAGCACATGCCTCGTCCGACGGCATTTCTGGGTCTCGGGCATCACGCTCCTGTTATTGCTGTTGCAGGGGCATTTGATTTGGGCTGGCGAATCAACGAATGCCATTGCTCGCGCCGAGCGCATTTATAAGGCCACGCGCACGGAATACGAGGCACACCCGGATCGGCTGGAAACTGCATGCGCATTCGCGCGAGCGTGCTTTGAGCGTACGGAATTTCCACTCCAAGATTCAGCGCGCGCCGCGCTGGGCAAGGAGGGAATTGCAGCCGCCCGCCGCGCCATTTTCCTGCAATCGACCAATGCCGCAGCCCATTACTACCTGGGTCTGAACATCGGTGAGGTCGCCAGAACCAAGCGCATGTCCGCTCTAAAACTGGTTTCCGACATGGAGCAGGAATTTGAAATCGCGCGCAAACTCGACGAGAAAATCGACTATGCGGGTCCAGATCGTTGTCTGGGATTGCTTTACCGAGACGCTCCAGGATGGCCGGTGAGTGTCGGCTGCCACACCAAAGCACGGCAGCACTTGGCCCGCGCGCTTGACCTCTCGCCGAACTTCCCCGAGAACCGGATCAACATGATCGAGACCTACATCAACTGGGATGATACGACCCGCGCCGCCCATGACGTTGCGTTGCTCAATGCATCCTGGTCCGCCGCCAAAGCCACATTTTCCGGCGAGGCTTGGGAAGCAAGTTGGAGCGATTGGAACGACCGCCGGGAAAAAATCCAGAAGAAATTGATGGAAAAGAGCAAGCCGACCTGGCACCGGTAGTCTCATCCGCGCAAATGAGAATTCAGTCAGGAGGTTACTGTTCACGTCTGTAGCGCGGACATTCTTGTCCAATGCCCAAGTCATCAATGATAATGAGAGGAGCTCGGGCCACTGTGGTGATGAGTTGTTGCGCAAATGGCTTGTGCCGTAGAGGTATTCTTGCGACAGGTGGCGGCAGTTGCCATTTTTCCAGCCCCATTTGAAATAATAGTAAATAGTAATACGTGTGGCCTTTGATCTTTTTGGCTAATGGATTGCAGAGCGAGGGTTATTTGGCATAGCAGCCACTGTTGCTCGAAGGAATGCCGTCACGCCATGAAATCACTGACTGGAAAGCCTGCATGAGGGAGAACCGTCCGTCCGATTTGGAGGGATGGATGCTGTCAACCCCGCATCCTTGCCCCTATCAGAAAGGTTCACTTTAGTGCTCAAGCTCAGGTAAATTAGTGCCGATAAACAGGGTTGAATGTAACTATTCACGCAGAAGCTGACGTAAGGTGGCTCTGGTTTATAGCTATTAAGGCCGTGTGAAGACCGGAAGATTTGAGCATCCTTACGGCGGCTCCTGAGTTACCGTTGAACAATTGTGGCAACTGTTCACATCGGAGGGAGAAATTAGCGTCACGCTGACGCTCGACGGAAAGAGGGGCACAGGCAAGGATGCCTATGCTGCCTGAATAGTTACCAATTGTGTTTATGAGTTCGATATCTGGAATCAGCAGTTCGTCGGGCGCAAGCTACGCTGTGCAGCTTGCCCAAACATCAAAGCTTGGACGCAGTTTGAACTCGCTCGATGCTGCGGTTCAAGGCGGGAACTTGACCAGCGCCGGGTCTGTTCTTGCGGCGATCATCAAAGACAATCCGCAATTCACTCTGTCCTCAAGCAGTTCAACAGCATCCCAAGACCCGATCAACCAAGGCTTCAATGCGGTTTCGACTGCGATCTCCAACAATCAGACTGAAGCTGCCAAGAGCGCCTGGAATCAGTTGAAGACCGACTTGGCCAAATCCGGGGTGATTGTCAATGATGGCTCAGAAGACACCAGAAAGCTGCTTGCCGACGCAAAGAAATCCATCGATAACGCCATTCTTGCCAGCCTTGGTTCCAGCGCTTCCGATGGTGGGTCATCACTGGCATCGCTTGTCGGCGCTGGAACCACCGATGGCGCTGATTCGCTCAGTGCATTGGTTAGCAATTGGGTGACGTACAAGGCAGGCGGCGGGTCTTCAACCACTTCCACCAATCCAACTGCCGCTGAGTCCGCTTCAACGGCTGTCAGCGTCGCAAATGCCGCCGCGACCGGCAGCAACCTGAATGTGACAGCGTGAGTGAGTTCGAACTTATACTGTGAACGGGTAAGAATGTTGCTTTTTGCACCGAGAACTTGCAGTCAATCCACACAGCGCCGTCCCAACCATCATCTCTCCGCATTGATGCGCAGCACGGTGACCGAACAGGGCTTGAACTTGTAACGGAACTCGGAGGCGATGCCGCTTAACGGGGTTGTCACGGGTTCTATTTTTGTCGGCTTTTCGAACGAGTTTTCGTCGCTGGGAGCAGATCCTGATAGCACGATGGCCTCGCCCTTGGCGCCAATTCGGCTCATGCCTGAAAGACGGATGGTTGCTTGAGTTGCCTGGCTGGTTGGATTGACCACTTTAATGATGACTTTGCCGTCTTTCTGGCTGGCGGTGGCGAACAAGCCGGGAGTGCGCGTTGTGAATTCACTCGATTCTTCGATGCCAAGAACATCCTTGAATTCGGCGTCGGTGTGATGGGCGTTCAAGACGATGCGTCGGGATGCCGGTTGAGGTGGGCGGGAATCAGCCAGTTCCAACGGCAGCACCGTATCGCCACGGTTGAGGCTGAAAAGTTGTTGCACGTAGTATGAGGGCGATCCGTAGAGGCGGGTATTGTCGAACCAAGCCAAGTCGATGGGCCGTTGGGTGAATCCGGCTTTTGCGAAGAGCGGGGCGTAGGATGCCATCACGACGACATCGGAATTACGTTCGATCCCGGTCATGAAAGCGGCCTCGGCCAAGGCAGCGTCCAAGCTGTTGCGACGGGCGGTGGTGTGGGCGGCGTATTCGCCGAGAAAGACTTTTGGTCCGGTCCGGTCGTATTGATCGTAGCGATTGACGTTGTCCAAGAACCACTCGGGCGGGCGATAATAATGTTCATCCACCAAGTCGGCGTTGAGTTCGCGCAACCGCAGCCACGCCATTCTGAACCATTGATCGTCAGGACTGGGACCGGCTGAAGCGACGATTTGGATTTCTGGGTGTTTTGCCTTGAGTGCTACGACAAATTTTTCATAGCGAGCGAAGTAGTCTCCGCCCCATTGCTCATTGCCGATACCGATCATCTTCAGACGGAACGGCTCGGGATGTCCCATTGCGGCGCGTTGCGAACCCCAAAGGCTATCCACGGGGCCGTTCGCAAACTCGATCAAGTCGAGGGCGTCTTGGATATAGGAATCAAGCTGGTCCAGCGGAACAAACTGCTTGTCCATCAACTGGCAGGACATTCCGCAATTAAGAATTGGCAGCGGCTCCGAGCCAATGTCCTCGCAGAACTGGAAATACTCGAAGAAACCAAGGCCGTACGATTGATAGTATTGTGGAGCGGGGGCATCAGACATGGCGATCTGCCAGCAATTCCAGTTTGCCTTGCGTTCGGATACGTCGCCGATGGTGTCTTTCCATCGGTAGCGATTGGCAAGGTCTTTGCCCTCAACAATACAGCCACCTGGAAACCGGACGAACGACGGCTTGAGATTGGCGATCAATTGCGCCAAGTCGGCGCGCATGCCGTTGGGGCGGTTCTTGAACGTATGCTCGGGAAAAAGCGAGATCATGTCCATGTCCATCGTGCCTGGGGCGGCGGTCATGACCACCAAGTGCGCGTTGGTTTCAGTGCGGGTTGGCTTGAGGATGCTGGCGCATTTCATCCAATTGGGATTGAGACCGACGATTTGCGCGGAGGCCAGCAGTTCGCCCTTGGCTGTCTCCAAGCGAATGCTCAAAGCCGCATTGTAACTATCAACAGCGCGAGCGTAAATTGAGAAGAGATAATTCGATCCTTTCAGCACCGGGATGCCGCCAAATCCGCTGTTGGCAACTCCCAATCCGCTGCCAATGCTGCCGATTTGCATGCGGAGGTAATGCGGGTTGTTTGGGTTAATGGGACGATCTGTCTCGATGGACACTAATGCTTGAGCCTCACCGCGTCTAACCAGCGACCAGCCAAACAGAGCATCGGTGCCACGGAACTCGAAAGACCGGTTCTGGATCAGCTCGCCGTAAAGCCCGCCGTCAGCGGCGTAATTGATGTCTTCGAAAAACACGCCGTAGAGTAAAGGGCTGATCTTGTGGCTGGGTTTGTCAGCCTGAACGGTTAAGGTGATGCGGGGCGCGGCCTCAAGTTGGCTGCCAACCGCCAGAGCGGTCAATAGCGCGAAAAGCAGACGCGTCAGTGAGCAGAAATTGGAGGTCAAAACGATCAATGCCTGATTCATTGGGATTAGAATACTCAGAAGAGGCTGCGGTTGCCATGCTCAATAGTATCAGGCGCACGTCAGTGAATCGATTTGTTTTAGCTTGGAAATCGCAGTTGGGTTAACCGCAGAACACGCGGAATACGCGGAAAGAAGAGGGAGAATGAGGTTTTGAAGATGCGATCCCTCAGATGAATCTAAATTCGGCAGTTGGAACATCCTTCGTTTTGCAACTACCTCATTTAAGCTGATTTCCAACTGCTCTGCAGTTTACCTTCTCAGTGAGAACCACTTCTTATTTAAGGGCTTGCAATATACGGCGAAGGGCGGTTGTTGAGGGGGACAACTGTCGAACTTAGGTTGATCCCTTTCGCAATCGTCGGGCGGCGATCCAGCCAATGAGGGAGAAAAGTGGTCAGGGGCGGGATGTAGGTAATGAGCAGGAGTCCCACGATGATGACGCATTGCATGGGAACCACGGCGCGTGAAACCTGTAACACAGGTTTGCCAAATCGGTATGAGGAGAGGAATATGTTGATTCCGGCCGTCGGAGTTAACAACCCCAATTCCATATTGGTCAGGAAAATGATTCCAAGGTGGATGGGATCAATGCCGTAGGCAATTCCGAGCGGCACAATGATCGGCACAACCACCATGATCGCGGAAAACATGTCCATCACGCATCCAACCAGCAGCAGGCATAGGTTGAGCGCCAGGAGGAAGGTGTATTTGGAATGGACGGCGCCTTGAACCCAAGTCACAGCGTTGGTTGGGATTTCAGCATCGACCAGGTAATTGGTAAAGCCGAGCGCCACTCCAAGAATCAGAAGCACGCCACCCACCAGCAATCCGCATTCAGCCATCACTCTTGGGATCTCGCTGACTCCTTTGAAATCGCGGTAGATGAAGGTCTCGACGAAAAACGCGTAAAACGCGGTAACCGCAGCGGCCTCGACCGGCGTGGCGAATCCGCCAAAAAGGGCGATCAAAGCGACGGCTGGCAGCGCCAGTTCCCACTTGGCTTCCCAAACAGCCCGCAGGGCTTCAGCCGCATTGAACTTGGGGCGCGGCCCTGTCTCCTTGGGCCCCATCCGAATACCGAGCCAAATGGCCATGCTGACCAACAGCAGGCCAGGCCCGAGCCCGCCGAGGAACATTTTCTCGATGGTCACACCGGCATCTTTGGCGTTGGAACTGGCGACGATGGCAAAGATGATCAGGGGAAGCGATGGGGGAAAGAGCAGTCCCAAGCCGCCGGAGCCGGTGAGCAAGCCCAAGGTGGAGCGTTCGGAATAGCCAGCCTTCAACAACACCGGCATGAGCAGACCGCCCAAGGCAAGAATGGTCACGCCAGAAGCTCCAGTAAACGAGGTGAAGAAAGCGCAGGCAATGACAGCGACAATCGCCGGTCCGCCGCGCAATTGGCCCAGCAAAGCATGAAAGACGCGGATCAGCCGGTTGGACGCTCCGCCTTCTGCCAGGAAATACCCGGCCAAGGTAAAGAGAGGAACGGTCGGAAGAGTCGGGTTGGTCACCATCGAATAGTGCGTTTGGGAAATAGACGCGATGGGAACATCCTTGCCCCAAAAGAGGATCAGTGCCGCGCCGCCGAGCATGACGAAGATCGGAGCCCCAAGCACCACTGCCAGCAGCAATAGTATCATGCCGGGAAGAACAATGTTTTCGGGCGTCACAGGCGGGTGAAATCCGACAAACATCATCGCTCCAGCAATTAGCAGTCCGATCAAGCGTCCCCGCCAGGCATCTGCCGAATGCCATGCCAGCCTCAGCGCGATGACTCCAAAGCCAATCGGCATGATCAGTTGGATTATCCAGAGCGGAATCCCGTATGCGAGGATTTTGCCGCCGATCTTTTGTACCTCGACCAATTGAATCGCGGCCACACACAGGAAACCGGTGATTCCGGCGGCGAATCCGCTGCTGAAAATTCGCGCGAACTCCTGCCAGCGGCCCTTGAGGAAGTTGGTCAGGGTCGATAGGGAAAGCAGACGCCGGTCGCGCGCGGCGAACATGCCGCCCAGCAGACCGATGATAAGCACCAGATGCTGTTGCAAAGCTGCCGCTTCATCCAATCCTCCGTGAAAGAATTTTCGAACAATGATGGTGACCAGAGGCAGCAGCATCAGCGCCATCAGAGCGATGGCGACCATGTAATTTTCCACCTGCCAAAGCCAGCTCCATCTCCTTGATGGGAGCGGCTGCAACTCGGGGTTGGGAAGGACAACCTGACTCACTTCTTATTTCCTTCGCGCTCGGCTCGATATGCCTTCAACTGGGTCATGACTTCGTCGAAGATATCCGCTGGAATGATCGTGCCGCGAATCTTGGGATAAGCGGTTTCCACAGTTTTTCCCCAGTCGGCATTGGCATCCGGGGTGAGTTGATTGACCTTCAAACCCCGCTTTTGCATGGCATCAATCGATTCGAGGCTCTCGCGGCGTCCATCGGCTTTGATTTGTTTGCCGGCTTCTTTTCCCGATTGGCGCATGAGTGCCTGCGTTTCGGCAGGAAGAGTATCCCAGACTTTCTTGGTGATGATGCCGGCTCCGACCAACGGAACCCAGTTCATATCGAGCATATTGGGTGCTACGGCGTCAATTTGCGTGGCAAGAACGATGGTGGGCGGCATGGCCACCGAGTCAATGAGGCCGGTTTGCAGGCTGGGCAGAATATCGGAGACCTCCAGCGGCACCGGACGGCATCCCAGTGAACGGTAGATTTCCACCTCGAAAGGATGCCCGCCCGAAACGAATAACTTGGTCTTTCGAAGGTCGTCTGGCGTGACGATGGGTTGCTTGGAGAAGAACTTCACAAAACCAGTGTCTGACCAGAAGAGGACGACGAATCCCTTGGCTTCGAGCCGTTTTTCAAGCATCGGCTGGAGTTTTTCACCGATGTAATCGACCTCATCAAGGTTGCGAAAGAGGCGGGGAAAGGTCTGAAGGCCACCCACTGCCGGCTCGATCTCCGACAGACCGGTCACCGTGACCAGGGCGGCCTGCAACTGGCCCAAGCGCATGCGCTGGACCATGTCAGCCTCGCTTCCCATCTGGCCGTCGGGATAGGTTGTCAGCGTGACGCCACCGCCGGGGGCCTGTTTCCATTTCTCACCCATGGCTTGGAGATGTTTGTAGTAGGACGAACCCTTGGGGGCCAGTGTTCCGAGGCGAACTTTGACCGGTCCGGCTCCAAACGCGCTGCCGGTGGAGATCACCCAACATGCTCCCAAGAGCAATACCGTCGATAAAAAATCAGTCTTCATTAATGCTATGTAACGCTATGTGGGGCAGACCTCCGGTCTGCCGGTTCCCGGAGCCTCCGGCTCCGTGGCCCTTGAAATCACGCATACTATGCGCACAGTCGCGAATATTTCCCGTTATTCCGTCAAAAACAAGTCTGATTTGCGTGACAAAAGCCACTTGGCCCGGCGCTGCATGACCATGTTCAGCACCCGATTGTCGGGCCTGGCATCTGGATTAATGGCGAGTGCTTGATTGAGGAGTGATTCGAATTCTTGAGCGTTTTGTTTCTTGATGGTGACCGATTCGGCCAATCCGATAAACGGCGAGGCGTCTTGCCCGTGAGAAAGAGCCACCGACCGTTCAAAATGCTTGCGCGCACGGGCTTCCGGGTCGCCGCCGGTCGCTGGACGGCTCATTTCGAACGTAATCATGAAGGTGTGCAGTGCGCCTTCCTGGAAGCCTTCGTCCAAGTCCATGGCCCGATCAATCAAAGCGGTCATCGCCGGCATTTCTCCAATCAATTCCGGATTGTCCTTGGAAAGTGAAATTGCCGAAGCCCATGAGGCGGCGGTCCAGTAGAGCAGGGGAACATCGGACATCTTTGCGACGCGAACGGCTTGTTTCGGATTTCTTAGAAGGTTTGTGGTGAACCCGGGATGCGCAACCTCCAACCCTCGCAGCCCATAGCCCTTGGCGCGCAGATAGAGACGCCTGGCGCGGGATCGCATGGCTTCGGACGCGGCCAGATCGCGCGATTCGAGTTCGTCGGCTTCCTGTTGCACAAAGGCGTAGCTATATTCCATGAAACCGCTGGAAGCGGCGGTGAGCAGGCCCTTGTGATTGGGGGTTTCCGAGAGAATGCTCTCCATGAGCTTAAGGCTGAACGGGATGGCGGCCTTGATCAGTTCCGGGTCGTCGTCGCTGGCAAATGTGTCGCCAGTGTGCGACAGGGCATCCGCAGCCCTGTTCAGGGCATAGTGCTTGATCGAACAACCGCTGCCGAGCAAACAAGCCAGCAATCCGCACAAGGCAGCCTGGCCAAGCCCATTTCGAACATATCTCATCATATCTCAGATTTTCCATACACGCTAACAGTCGTTAGTTTGGGAGAACAATAATTATTCATTGCAAACAGTCGGAAAAATCTGAGATGCGCACAGGATCAAAGAATTTCAATTTTCGACGTTGACGAATAGAAAAAGATTCAATAGCTTTTCGGCTCCCTTGCGGGGGTGTAGCTCAATTGGTTAGAGCGCTGCCCTGTCACGGCAGAGGTTACGGGTTCGAGTCCCGCCACTCCCGCCACTTTCCCGCTGGTGGCGCTCAATCAGCAATTCTCATTATGTGGGGTAGACCTCTGGTCTGCCAGTTGCGGTGCCTCTGGCTCCGCAGGGTGTCGGAAACTCCGTGCGCAGGCAGATCAGCGTTTTTTCCCTTCTTTGCTCAAAATGAGAATTGCTGGAGCTCAATAGATTGGGCTTGACGGTATGGAATGACCAAACAAGCTACCGCGCGTGAATCAGTTCTTGTGGTATGTGGCTCATAGTCGGCCGAGGTGTGAGAAGAAGATTGTCGAACAGTGTGCGCGAGAAGGCATCGCCGCTACGCTGCCGATGTACCGTGCCGTTCATAAGTATCGCGGCAAAACGGTCGAGTTTCGAAAACCGCTTTTTCCGGGATACGTTTTCCTCAATTTTGACCCAGAACTTCGCCGCAAAGTGATCTGTGGCGATTATGTGGCCAATCTCCTGAATGTTCCCGACCAAGAGGTTTTCCAAGCTCAACTCAAAGAAATTCTTCTCGCAGTCGAAACCGATCTGGAAATCCGCATAGCTCCAACCATCAGCGAAGGAACACGGGTCAAAATCAAGAACGGCCCATTGCGAGGCGTGGAGGGCTATGTGGAAAAACGGTTTGGACCGTGCGTGGTTCTGTTACGCTTGGATTTCATCGGCCAAGCCGCCGCCGTGAAAGTGGATGCCACAGATCTTGAACTTATTTAGAGCAACCCTGAGATGGAAGAAACTCGTGAAAAATCGTTGATCTCTGAGCGCGATTTGCGTAGCTTGAGTTCTTTGGGAGTCCTGATTTCAGTCTTGGTTTTTGATTCCCCAAAGCGGATATTATTGCCGGTGGAATGGATGTTCCATCGTAGTGAAACGATCCATTTCCTGAAATGATCGAACTGATTCAAATTCCGTGGAGTCCGTACTGTATTGTGCAGGGGCGCATTCTGGAATACGGCGGCATATCCTTCAAGACCGTTGATATTCCCAATCATGACCGCAGCTTGGTCTGGCAACTGACCCGTCATCGCTATTACGGGGTTCCGATCATCCGGGACGGGCGCACTGTGGTGTTCGAGACAGATGACAACTCGCAGGTGATCGCCAAATACCTCGACTCGCGATTCAAATTGAATCTTTTCCCAAAGATTTGGGCTGGGATTGATACTCTTTTGTGGCGTTACATGGAGAATGAGGTGGAGGGCGTGGGGTTTCGTTTGAACGATATTTACTGGCAGGAGTTCGTTCCAGAGGCTGACCAGGTCGGTTTTGTGCGGCACAAGGAGCGTAAGTTTGGGCGCGGGTGCTTGGGTCAATGGCGCACTCAGCAGGAGCAATTGCTGGCGGATTTGACCCGGATGCTGGTGCCCTTTGAGTTGATGCTGCAGAACCGCCCGTTCCTCCTTGATCAGGAACCGCATTTCGTGGATTTCGATCTTTACGGCATGCTTGGCAATTTCCTTTATACCGGCCATTACAGGCTGCCCGCCGTGCATACGCATTTGAGCGAATGGCACCAGCGCATGTCCATCTTGAAAAGTCCCCTTGCCCCTTGTGAAAAACTACATACTTGATACAAACGTTCTTCTTCACGATCCAAATTCACTGCTTAATTTCCAGGAAAATTGCGTTCTGATTCCCATCGAAGTCCTTGAGGAAATTGATCACTTCAAGCGCGAATCGTCCGAACTTGGTCAAAACGCGCGCACCGTCTCGCGGATGTTAGACGGTTTTCGCGCCAAAGGCCATCTCAACGATGGGGTGTCCCTCGGCAATGGCGGCAGCTTGCGCATCGTGTTCGGCGATCACGCGGAAAAACCGGTTTTTGGAAACTCGGTTGACAACAGAATCGTCGCTGTCACCAAGAGCATCCAGGAGACCGATCCCAAAATTCCAACCATCCTGGTGACCAAGGATATCAATCTGCGCATCAAAGCCGACGTGCTTGGGTTGGCGGCTGAGGATTATGAGACTGGTCGCGTTTTTCTCACCCAGCTTTACACCGGCATCATCGATTTGACAGTCAGCGCCGAGAAAATGGCACGTTTCCGTTTGGAAGGCGAATTGGAACTAAATGGCGGCACCAAGTATTTCCCGAATGAATATTGCACGTTGACCGAGGAAGCGAACCCCAAGCGCACGGCCCTGACAAAGGTCGATCACACCGGCAAGAAGTTGGTGCCGATCCTCGATTGCCGTGAAGGAATCTGGGGCATCAAACCGCGCAATCGCGAGCAGCATTTTGCGTTCGACGCGCTGCTGGACGACCGTATCAAACTGGTGACTCTGATGGGCAAGGCTGGCACCGGCAAAACGCTTATGGCGATGGCCGCCGGACTCAAGAGGACGGTGCTCGACCGCGAGTTTCGTCGCTTGGTCGTGGCGCGTCCCACCATTTCAATGGGCAAGGAACTCGGATTTTTGCCCGGATCGCTTGACGAAAAGCTCAGCCCGTGGATGCAGCCGATCCACGATGCGTTGGAACTGTTGAGTGACTTGAATATGGGCAGCGACCACCGCCGCAGCACCGACCTGATGCGCTCTGGAACAATCGTGGTTGAGGCTCTGAGCTACATTCGTGGGCGCAGCATTGCCAACCAGTTCATGGTGATTGACGAAGCCCAAAACCTCACGCCTCTGGAGGTCAAGACGATTGTCACCCGCGTGGGCAACGGCACCAAGATCGTCTTCACCGGCGATCCCTACCAGATTGACAACCCTTACGTTGATTCGTCCTCCAATGGATTCAATTACATCATCAGCAAATTTCGCGATTTTCCGATTGCCGCGCACATTGAGTTGCAAAAAGGCGAGCGCTCGGAATTGGCGGAACTGGCGGCGAACGTGCTGTAACGCAACCCAACCCCACAGAAGATAAAAAGATAGATATTATTATGCGGGAAGCATCACTGAAATTCCTTGAGACATTGGTTAATACGCCAAGTCCATCGGGCAACGAAGCGCGCGGACAGCGTGTCTGGCTTGATTACGTCGCCCCGTTCGCAGACGAAACTTTTACCGACGCGTATGGAAATGCTGTCGCCGTAATCAACAAAGGCGGTTCGCCTCGACTGATGATCGCGGCGCACGCAGATGAAATCGCCATGACTGTTAATTTCATCGACGAGCACGGGTTTATTTACGTTCGCAAGGTCGGTGGTGTGGACGCCGCGATTACCAAGGCCCAGCGCGTGGTCATCCATTCGCAGGCGGGCCCGGTGAAAGGCGTGGTTGGCAATGTCGCTCCCCACCTCACCAAGAGCGACGGCGAGCGCAAAGTGCCGAAAATGGAGGATCTGTTCATAGATATCGGCGTTACCACCAAACCGGAAGCCGAGAAGTTGATCCGCATCGGCGATCCAATCACGCTTGCCGACCAATTTGAATTATTGCGTAACGACCTGGCAGTGGCGCGCGCGTTTGATAACCGGATCGGCACCTTTGCTGTCGCCGAAACCGCGCGCCTGCTGCGCGAAAGCAAGGCTCCGCTCAAAGCCGAGATTCTGGTGGTTTCTAACATCATGGAGGAAGTCGGACTGCTTGGTTCTCGACAGATTGCATATTCGCTCAAGCCCGACCTGGCCTTGGTGGTGGATGTCACCCATGCAACCGACTATCCCACGGTCAGTCAGCAACAGCATGGCGACATCCGGATTGGCAAGGGCCCCGCGCTGACGCACGGCGGATGCAATCACGCCGCAATTGTCACCCGCTTGGAATCGATCGCCAAGGCTCAGAAAATCAAGCTTCAGCACGAGGCGATGTCTAACAGCAGCGGCACCGATGCGGATGCCATTTTCTGGACGCGCGGCGGCATCCCGAGCGCTCTGATCAGCCTGCCCAACCGTTACATGCATTCGCCGGTTGAGTTGGTCAGCCTTAAGGATCTCGAACAAATTCCGCGCCTGATCGCAGCGTTCGCCCAATCGCTAAAGTCTGGCGAGCAGTTTAAAGTTAAAATATAACTATTCACGTAGCATAGGCATCCTTGCCTGTGCCCATCCATCCGGCGAGCGTCAGCGAGACGCTAATTTATTACTGCCATTTCCGAGAATTGACAGATGGCGAAGCTTGAGTTTTACGACGCGCACAACCATTTGCAGGATGAGCGGCTCAAACCAAATTGGAGCGCTATTTGGGCGGACGCGCAATCCGAACCCATCGTCGGCATGGTGGTTAACGGCTCGCGCGAAAGCGATTGGCAGGAGGTTCTCAACCTGGCACAACAGCATCCGGTGATCATTCCTTCATTTGGCTATCACCCTTGGTATGTCAAAGAACGCACTCCACAATGGAGAGAGAACCTGATTGATTTCTTGGATCGCATTCCATCGGCCATTGGTGAGATCGGCTTGGATCGATGGGTTAAGGACTACGATTTTCTGGCGCAGGAAGAGGTTTTTACCTGGCAATTGCGGCTGGCGGTGGAACGAGACCTTCCGGTCACTTTTCATTGCCTCAAGGCATGGGGCCGAATGCTCGAAATTTTACAAGCAGAGCCGTTGCCTCGGCGCGGTTTTCTCCTGCATTCCTTTGGCGGTCCAGTCGAGATGATCCCGCTGCTGATCAAGTTAGGGGCCTATTTTTCGTTGTCTGGCTATTTTGCTCACGCGCGCAAAGAACGCCAGCGCACGGCTTTCCGACAGATTCCCCGCGACCGCTTGCTCATCGAAACCGATGCCCCCGACCAGCTCCCCCCGCCGGAACTGATTCTGCACCCATTGGACGACGCACAGGGCAAGCCAATCAATCATCCTGCGAACTTGCTGGGAATTTACAATTTCGCCGCTCAACTTTTGGAAACTCCGGTGGACGAACTGACTGCGCAAGTGGCGGAGAACTTTAAACGGCTGTTTCAACCAGCGCCGAGATAATCTGCGCTGCGGCTGCAAAACCGAACGTGCCCGTCACGAAACTGGCAGTGCCGTAACCATTGTCGCAGTTTAACCGCAAATCTGAACCGCGTTGCGGTTGGGCGCATACGGAACCGTCGTATTGCGGAAAGACTTGGGGCTCGGTCGAATAGACGCACGGGATGCCGAACAGTTTTTTCGGTTCGCGGGGGAATTGGAATTCGTCGCGCAGACGCTTGCGGACCTGCTGCAAGAGACCGTCGTGAGTTGTGAGCGACAAGTCAGCGACCCGCACCTTTGTAGGGTCACGCCGCCCTCCCGCGCCGCCGACCGTCACGACCGGGATTCCCATTTCGCGGCTTCGGGCGATCAGAAAGCATTTGTTTGGAACGTTGTCAATGGCGTCCATGACGCAATCGATTTTTTCGGAAAGAATCTGTTCCGCCGTTTGAGGCGTGAAAAACTCCTGAACTGCATTGACTGCGCATTCCGAGTTGATGGCTGCAACTCTCTGGCCCATCACAACGACTTTGGATTGACCGACTGCGCTGTCCAATGCGTGAAGCTGGCGATTGACATTGCTCACACAGACTTCGTCCAGATCGACGAGGGTTAGCCCGCCGATGCCGCTTCGAGCCAGCGCTTCGACCGCCCACGATCCCACGCCGCCGATCCCCACCACACAAACGCGGGCGGAGCGGAGCCGTTGGAGGCCCGCTGTTCCGTAGAGCCGCCGAATGCCGCCGAAACGAAAATCAAAATCACTCATGTGCCGCCAAAGTAGCACAGGCATCCTTGCCTGTGCCCGACAAAAACGGCGAGCGTCAGCGAGCCGCTATTTTTCCCCTGCCCCCCTGAACAGGCTGGAAGCCTGTTCTACTCAAACTGAACAGGGGAACACTGCAATCCGTGCGCTTGGGCTACGGCGGGATGCGTTATGTGGCCATTCATAACATTGATGCCACCGAGCAGGGCGGGATGCTGGCGGCAGGCTTCTTGCAGTCCAAGGTCAGCGAGAAGTTCGATGTAACGGTAGGTTACGTTCGTAAGCGCCTGGGTGGCTGTGCGGGCGTAGGCGCCTGGCATGTTGGAGACACAATAATGGAGCACGCCTTCCTCCTGATAAACCGGGTTGTCATGCGTCGTGGGATGCGAGGTCTCGGAGCAGCCGCCTTGGTCGATGGCGATGTCCACCAACACGCTTCCCGGGCGCATTCGCCGCAGCATTTCGCGCCGGATCAATCGGGGTGCCTTGGCCCCAGGCACAAGCACCGCGCCGATCAACAGATCTACGGTCGGCAGGAGATCAAGCAGTTGAGCTTCGCTCGAATACAGCGTGTGAGCGCTGTGCAGAGTGATATCCAGAAACCGCATGCGCTCGAGGTCCACTTCGAGAATCGTGACATCCGCCCCAAGTCCGGTTGCCATGCGGGCCGCGTTGATGCCCGACGAACCGCCGCCGAGGACGACCACTTTTCCCGGCATCACGCCAGGAACGCCGCCCAGCAACACACCGCTTCCGCCGAAATGTTGAGCGAGGAAATAGCCGCCCACAAGGATCGACATGCGCCCGGCGATCTCACTCATTGGCTCGAGCAACGGCAACCGGCGGTTGACCTCGACCGTTTCATACGCGATCGCTGTTACCCCCGAATCAATCAGCCCTTTGGTCACGGCACGGCTGGCGGCCAAGTGAAGGTAAGTGAACAGAATCTGACCCGGGCGCAGGAGGGCAAACTCGGACTCCATCGGTTCCTTGACTTTCACAATCAAGTCCGCCTTTTCAAACACGTATGCGTGCTCGGTAACTATTTGAGCGCCAGCTTGCGCATAGTCATTGTCCAAGTAACCAGCCCCGGCCCCGGCACCGCGTTCAACCAGCACCTGATGGCCGCGCTGAATCAACTGGTAAACCGCTCCTGGCAGCAACGCCACCCGGGGTTCCTGATGTTTAATTTCTCTGGGGACGCCTATAATCATGTGTGGTTGAGATTCGATGGTTGGAGGTTACCTGCGCCAGTCGGTCGAATATGATTACTTGCCTCTCCCCTTCTTGCCGCCCGCCATTAAGAGCGTGCCTGCAAGGAATCCAATTCCGAAGAAGCCAAAATACATCAATGCGGCCGGGAGCCGAAGACGTTCCGGCTTGGGCCAGAATTGCGGCGGCCATAGCTCAACCGGTTGCTGGTTCGCCATCCCGAGGAGCACCAACATCGACAGAATTCCAATGACGAACAGTGTTCTGAGGATTAATCTGATATTCATATCTTGCGCAAGAGCACGATAAGCGAGCTAGGCCCTTCCGTCAATGAAGTTGAACCCAAAACCCGCTTGAATTAGACAGGATTAACAAGATTTACAGGATTGGGGAGGACATGGGGCAAGTATTTGGAAACAATGTTAATCCTGTTAATTCTGTCCAAAAAGTGTTTTAGTTCTTGATGCAATGAGCATAGCGACAAAAACAGGCGACCATGGTCAGACTGGACTGATGTACAACAGGCGGGTTTCCAAGTGCCATCCGCGCGTTGAAACCTACGGCACTGTGGATGAGCTCAACAGTGCCATCGGTATGGCGCGCGCTGCGGCTCAATACCCTTTCGTTCGAGAGCATCTGATCAAAATTCAAGGCGACTTGGTCGGGATGATGGGTGAACTGGCAACCTTGGTCGAGGATCTGCCCCGGTATGTGGCGGACGGTTATGCAGTCGTAACTCCCAAAACAACCGCCAAACTAGATGAATTGGTTCAGGTGATCGAATCGCAAAAGGTTTCTTTCAAAGGCTGGGCCACGCCGGGTGAAGTCATGAGTTCGGCGGCGCTGGATTTCGCCCGGACGGTCTGCAGGAGAGCGGAACGCCATGCATGCGTCTTGCTCGAAGCCAACGAATTGCAGAACGCCGAGATCATCGTTTATCTCAACCGTCTATCCGACGCTCTCTGGTTGCTGGCCCGGTGGGTCGAAACCCAGGTAACTGCAAATACATGATTTTTTATGCAAACTGCAAAAACTGAAGAAGCTCAACGCAAAACTCTGGATGATCGGCAAAAGATGACCGAATTGGAACGGTTGCGCCATTCCGCCGCTCACGTCTTGGCCAATGCCATTCTCAAGCTCTGGCCCGACGCCCAGTTTGCCTCTGGTCCGGCTGTTGAAAACGGGTTTTATTACGACGTCGAACTGGAGCACCGAATCAGCCAGGAGGACTTCCCAAAGATTGAGGCGGAGATGAAGACCATCGTCAAGGCCAACCTGCCGTTCGAGCGCAAGGTTGTCACCCGCGAGCAGGCGTTTGAGGATGCGAACAAGGGACGTCTAGCCGCGCTGGGCGAACGCGCCATACCGAGCAAATTCAAGATCGGAAATCTCGAAGATATTCCAGAAGGTGAAGCGATCACCTATTACCAGAACGGTGAATTCATTGATCTCTGCGCCGGACCGCACGTCATGCGCACTGGCAATATCAAGGCTTTCAAGCTGACCCAGGTTGCCAGCGCCTACTACAAGGGTGACGAAAAGAATCCGCAGCTTCAGCGCATCTACGGAACCGCGTTCAAGAACCAAACTGAGATGGACGAGTATTTCAAGATGCTCGAAGAAGCCAAGAAACGCGACCATCGCAAGATCGGCGCAGAAATGGGTCTTTACGTCATCGACACCGAGTACGTCGGCCCCGGTCTGCCGCTTTGGCTCCCAAAAGGGACCGCCATTGTCGAGGAACTCGAGAGACTGGCGAAGGAAACCGAGTTTGCGGCCGGCTATGTGCGGGTGAAGACACCGCATCTGGCAAAGGAGAAAATGTACAAGACTTCGGGGCATCTGCCGTATTATGCGGAGTCGATGTTCCCGCCGATCGAGTTGAACGAAGACTCGGGATCAAAATCTCTGGCTGAAGATCTGGAGAAGGTTCGCATGGTCGAGCGTTACTACCTCAAAGCCATGAACTGCCCGCATCACCATCGCATCTTTGCGGCGCAGCCTCGCAGCTATCGCGATTTGCCCTTGCGTCTGGCAGAATATGGCACCTGTTACCGCTACGAACAGTCGGGCGAACTCTTTGGCCTCATGCGCGTGCGCTCGCTGAACATGAACGATGCCCACATCTACTGCACTCCCGAGCAGTTTGCGGCTGAGTTCAACGCGGTCAACGAAATGTATCTCAAGTATTTCAGGATTTTCGGCATCGAGAAATACATCATGCGCTTCAGCACGCACGACCCGGCCAAACTTGGCCAGAAGTTTGTCGATGAACCCGCCTTGTG
The DNA here is from genome assembly GCA_903898185.1 of uncultured Verrucomicrobiales bacterium. Classification (GTDB taxonomy): domain Bacteria; phylum Verrucomicrobiota; class Verrucomicrobiia; order Limisphaerales; family Palsa-1400; genus CAIUEN01. Next base: position 21,614 of record CAIUEN010000268.1, on the reverse strand, counting down.
GAAGCAGACCGAGGACATGGTCCGGCAGGTGCTTATTGACTCGAAGATCAACTTCGTCGAAGTGCCCAATGAAGCCGCATTTTATGGCCCCAAGATCGACGTGCAAGTCTGGAGCGTCATCGGTCGCGAGTTCACCTTGGCCACCAACCAGGTCGATTTCGCCGTGCCTCGGAAATTCGGACTGGTTTATCGCGACAGGGACAACACCGACAAAACCCCGCTCTGCATTCATCGCGCGCCGCTGGGCACGCACGAACGGTTTATCGGATTCCTGATCGAGCATTACGCTGGGAATTTTCCGCTCTGGCTCGCTCCAGACCAAGTGCGTGTGCTGACCATCGGCGACGACGAAAAACTCGTTCAATACGCCACCCAGATTGTCAGCGAACTTCGTGCTGCCCAAGTGCGCGTGGAAGGCGATTTTGGCACCGACAAGATCAACGGCAAAATCCTGCGCGCCGAAGAGGCAAAGACCCACACCATGCTGGTCATCGGACCGCGCGATATGGAAGCGAACAATGTGAGCCTCCGCATCCACGGCAAAGGCAACCAAGGCGCCAAGCCCAAGACCGAAGTCATCGCTGACATCTTGCAGTTCATACGCGAACGCCGCGGCTGAAGACGGGATGAGCGGGGGGAACCGCACCCTCTACATCATGCTCACTGGATCCACATCCACGGTTAGCATGACATCATCTGGGAGGGACATTGCGCTGAGGAGGACTGACAGGCGGCGGCCCAAGCGGGTCATCTGGTGGGTGCGCAGCATGATCTGGTAGCGATATTGCGTCTCCGCGCGGGCCAGAGGCGCTGGGGCAGGGCCGGCCACAATGAGATCGGGCACTTCGACTTTGATGGCTTCCAGTTCGCGTTTGACGTGATCGGCGGTGAAGCTGACTTTCTCCTCGTTGCGGCCCTTGAGCGTCAATAACGCAATTCGGCCCAGGGGCGGGTAGTTGAGTTGCTTGCGGAACTCGATCTCCTGCTCGTAAAAACCGGCGAAGTCGTGTCGGCGCGCGTATTGGATCGCCGGGTGAAAGGGCGTGAATGTCTGCACGAAAACTTCGCCTTCAACATCGCCGCGGCCTGCGCGGCCAGAGACCTGAGTTAACAACTGAAATGTCCGCTCGCCCGCCCGGAAATCCGGAACATGCAGGCTCAGGTCGGCATGAATGATGCCCACCAGCGTGACATTGGGAAAATGAAGTCCCTTGGCGATCATCTGCGTGCCGACAAGAATGTCGATCTTGCCGGTGCGAAAATCGCCCAGGATATTCCGGTAATCCTCCTTGCGCTTGAGCGTGTCGGAGTCCATCCGGCGGATGCGCGCATGAGGAAACAGCTTTATCAGTGTGGATTCGACCCTCTCGGTGCCCAGTCCGGCGTAGCGAATCGCCGGGTTCTTGCACTTGGGATCAGGGCAGACCGTCGGCGCGTCGGCCTTGTAATCGCATATATGACAGCGCACCTGCTGAATCAGCCGATGATAGGTCAGCGAGACGCTGCAATTGGGGCATTGCGCCACGTAGCCGCAGAGAGGGCATTGCAGCGCGCTGGCAAAACCGCGTCGGTTGAGGAACAGCATGGTCTGCTCCTTGCGCTCCAACCGCTGGAGGATCGCCTCCTTGAGCTGGGGCGAGAAAATCGGCGGTCCTTTGTCGCCCTTCCCGGCCATCCGCATGTCAACGACACGGACAATGGGAAGCTGTTTGTCGTCGGCTCGCGTTGGCAGATCCAGCAATTGATATTTTCCGCGCTCGGCGTTGTGGAAGCTTTCCATCGATGGTGTTGCCGAGCCCAGCACCACGACCGCCTTTTCCATCTGGCCGCGCACGACGGCAACATCGCGCGCGTGATACCGGGGAGCCTCCTCCTGTTTGTAGGAGTGCTCGTGTTCCTCATCGACGATGATCAGCCCCAGCGGATCCACCGGCGCAAACACCGCCGAGCGCGCCCCAATGGCGATCCGCGCGCGGCCCTGCCGAATCTTGTGCCACTCGTCGTGGCGTTCGCCTGTGGAAAGATGGCTGTGGAGCACCGCCACAAGTGTTTGCAGTGGCCCAGAGCTGAACCGCGCCTTGAATCGCTCGACCGTCTGAGGGGTCAACGAAATTTCCGGCACGAGCACAATCGCGCCTTTGCCGCGCCGTAATGCATGCGCGATGGCTTGCAAATAGACCTCGGTTTTTCCGCTGCCGGTCACCCCGTGCAACAGAAATGTTTCAGCCTTGTCCTGATCCATCGCGCCGATGATGCGCTGGAAGGCCGCGCTTTGCTCCGGGCTCAACGTAAGGTCGGTGGTTGGCAGAATGGTTTCGCGCGCATAGGGATCGCGCTCAGCGATGCGTGTTGCGATTTCCACCCAGCCCTTATCTTCCAGCCGACGCACCGTCTGGGCCGTCGTTCCGGCCAGTTCCAGCAATTCCTGCAAGGGCAATTCGTTGCGGGTTGCCAGAATCTCCAAAACCTTTTTTTGGCGCTCGCTCATTTTTGGAGGGTCGCCCGCAGGCTTAAGCAGGCGGACAAACAATTGCTCACGCCAGCCGCTGCGCTCTTTTCGGACGGCCACCGGCAGCACCGCCTTGAGGGCAATCTCGGGAGGGCAGCAGTAGTAGCTGGCAATCCACCTGGAAAGCTCCAAAATCTTGGGGGTAACCGGTGACCTGACGCCAATGACTTTGATGATCGAACGTAGCGTGGAAAGCGGCGAACTTTCCGGCAGGCTGGTCACGCATCCCAAGACCTCTCGGTTGCCAAATGGCACCTTGACGCGGCTGCCCACCTCAACCAATCCATCCATATCGTCTGGTACCAAGTAGTCGAAATCTTTGCCCAAGGCAATTTCCAATGTGACGCGAGCAATCATGTAACTTGCAGAGCTAACCACGCCAAGGCGGGAAGTAAAAATCTAAAGGATTACCGATCATCCAGCAATTCTCATTATGTGGGGCAGACCTCTGGTCTGCCGGTTGCGGTGCCTCTGGCTCCGCAGGGAGTCGAATACTTCATGCGTCGGCAGATCAGCGTTTTTTTCCTTCCTTGCTCGAAATGAGAATTGCTGACCGCTCATCTCATTCAAATCGACGAATGTGTAATCGTGGCACATTGATACAGAAACGGCATAGAACATGCGTTATGATTCTTATGTGTAAAAATAACCCAATTCCCGTAGCGACGCATAATCCTTGCCTGTGGCCTCGTTTCGTCGGCCTATGACGACGTGGTCGAGCACTTGGATTCGCAGCAGATCTCCGGCTCTGATTACGTCACGAGTGACTTTGACATCTGCCTCAGAGGGTGTGGGATCGCCGCTGGGATGATTGTGCGCCAGAACAACTGCGGCGGCGTTGGCGTTGATGGCCAGTTTGAAGACCTCGCGCGGATGCACCAACACCTGGTCCAGCAGCCCTTGGGAGATGATCTCATGCCGAATCAGCCGCCGGCGCGTGTTGAGCAGAATCACTTGGAAATGCTCGACCTCGTAGAGCCGATTGTCCTCGCGCAAAAAGTCGGCGATTCGTTCGGGCGTATCAAGCAGCGGCGCAGCGCCGTGAATTTCCTGTGCCATGCGTTTGGCAAGGGTGAAGGCGCTCTTGAGGGCAATTGCCTTATCTGGGCCGATTCCTTTGACGTGGCACAACTGATCCAGTGGGGCGCGAGCCAAGGCTTCGAGGGTCACGAATTTTTGCAGGAGTTGCTCGGCAATCTGGATGGCTGAAATACCCTTCATGCCGGTGCGCAGAAGGATGGCAATCAATTCGGCGTTTCTCAACGCGTCCGCGCCGAGTTCACGCAACCGCTCGCGAGGGCGTTCGCCCTCGGGCATGTCGCGAATGAGGAAATTTCCCATGCGCAACGGTTGTAGCGGTAATTGCAGCGTTGGGCAACCTCAATTCCGCTGTGCAGGTAGCATAGGCATCCTTGCCTGTGCCCCTCTCTCCGGCGAGCGTCAGCGAGCCTCTAATTTCTCCTTCTGACCTGACCAGTTACCATATTGTTCCAGTTCATAGGTTGTTCTTCAGCGCCTCTTTGAGAGCCTCGAACCGCGCGTCCAGATCGGTTTCATGTGCCCTGGCCGCATTCAGATCTCCGACTTTGCCGGCTTGCTCCATCGCCCAGGCGACGGCGCGCAAAGCTTCGCCTCCCACTGTGGCGCAGGCACCTTTGATTTTGTGGGCTTGCTGTTCTACAAGGCGGGCATCGCCCGCCGCCAGATGGTTCTTCAACAGCGTAATTTGGCCTGGCAGTTCCCCCAGGAAGCCATCGAGGATTCTCCGAGCCAATTCCTTGTCATCCATCACTCGATTCATGAATGCCGCACGATCGAAAATAGCAAATTTCTTTGTAAGGTTGGAGATGCCGACTCTTTCTTCAGGCTTGCTGGCCACGGGTTGATCCACTTCGCCTTTTGGTTTGAGCCACTTTTTCAGGATAGCAAGCAAAGCCCTTAGTTCGATTGGCTTGGTGAGGTAATCGTCCATGCCCGCCCGCAGACATTTCTCGCGGTCGCCATGCATGGCATGGGCGGTCATGGCGATAATGGCTATCTGGTGGTTGAGAACACGCGATTGCGGATTGCGGATGGCTCTGGTCGCATCAAGACCATCCATTTCTGGCATTTGCACGTCCATCAGCACCAGGTCATAAGGCAGCGTTTCCAGCGCCTTGACAGCCTCCGCGCCATTGGCTGCGACTTCGACTCTGAACCCCAGTTTTGTGAGAATGCCCACCGCGACTTGCTGGTTGGTAATGTTGTCCTCGGCAATTAGAATGCGAACATGGTTTACACTTTGCCCAAATGAGGAACCGGGCGTCGATATTATCTGGGATGAGGCGACTTCTTTGCCACTGATGACAGCAATGAGTGTGTCAAACAATTCCTGTCGCCGAACAGGTTTGGTTAGAGTGGGGGGAAAGCCAATTTCTTTGAGTTCTTGATCGTTACTCATTTGGCCCAGGGATACGCACATTACCAAGCGTGTATTCTTAAGGCTGGGATAAGCATTGATGGCGAGGCCCAGTGATTTTCCATCCATGCCGGGCATCTGCATATCCACAATGGCGACTGTGAAAGGATCCCCCGCGGCTTGAGCTTGAGTTAGCGACTGCAGGGCAGAAGGGCCATCGGCGGCTTCGGCGGATCGCATGCCCCAAGACTTAAGTAAAACCATGAGAACCTCCCGATTGACGGGATGACCATCGACAACCAATACACGCACTCCGCGCAGGTACGCCGCCTCTGTCACCGCTGTAGGATCGCGGGAGGGTTTTTTGGCCAAGAGCGCCGTAAACCAGAATTCCGAGCCCTTGCCCGCCTCGCTCTGAACTCCGATCTCACCGCCCATCATTTCCGTCAGTTGCTTGGAAATCGCCAAGCCCAACCCCGTGCCGCCATAGGTGCGCGTCGTTGAGGCATCGACTTGGGAGAACTTCTCAAAGAGCCGTCGGAACTTGTCCGCAGGAATGCCGATGCCGGTGTCATGCACGGCAAACCGCAGCCGAACTTCGCCCGATGTTTCCGAAACTACACTCACGCGGATGACGACTTCGCCCCGTGTTGTGAACTTGATTGCGTTGGCGGTTAAGTTGATAAGAATCTGCCGCAAGCGTCCCGGATCACCTTTGACATCGGCAGGAACTTCAGGCGCCGTCACGCAAGCCAGCAGCAATCCTTTTTCATGAGCCCGCAATGCCATCATCCCGACGAAATCGTCCATCAATCGGTGCAAACTAAAATTCTGGGTTTCCAGCTCAAGTTTCCCAGCCTCAATCTTGGAAAAATCCAAAATGTCATTGAGCAGGGCCAAGAGAGCCTGGCCGCTGGCGCGAGCGGTCTGGGCGTAACGGCGCTGCTCCTCGGACAGGTTTGTATCCAGCAACAAACCGACCATGCCCAGAACGCCGTTCATGGGGGTGCGGATTTCATGGCTCATATTGGCCAGGAACTCGCTCTTGGCGGCGCTGGCCAACTTGGCATGGGTCGCCATCTCGTTAGCCCGGGCGGTGGCTTCTTCGAGGTTACGGTTGATATTGATGAGTTCCGTCTCATGCTGCTTAAGTTGGTCGCGCGCCTCGCGAAGGCGGTACACCATCGTGTTAAACGCCAGGGAAAAGTCCCCCAGAAAATCAATGTGCTGGGTGAAATCCCCTTGCGCCACCATTTGGGTCTGCCATGTCAGATGTCTCAAACTGGCTTGCAGGTTTTTCAGACAGCCCGCCAGCATTCCTCCGATTCTCAATGTGCTGGATAAATCACCGTTGGAAATAGCCAGACCGAATTGCTGCACCCCAGACAGGTTGGACGTGATCGACTGAAAGCGCTCGTTTGTCTTGAGGGCATCCGGCACATTGGGCGGTAGCTGCCCGGTGCGAATGAGATGCTGTACCGCCTGCAAAGCAGCTTCCAACATCGCTTCAGATGAACCGTCTCCGCCGGTTATGCCGCTGGTGTTTGCAGTGTCGCTCATTAAATTGTCCTATGAGGCAACCGCTTTTGCAGTGAAACGACAGGTTCGATCCCCGGTACACCAGCAGTCCACTTCCTTAACTTTAAATTGCTTGCCAGTAAAGGACTCCATCAGCGCGGAAATAAAACCTTCATCGTAAGTGCAAATCTCAAAATCCAATTCTGGCAACCCGGAACAGTCCAAATCTTCAGAAACCGCCATCACGAAATCTCCCTTCTCCAAATCGGCCTTTTCAATGCGCAAGATCCCGATTCCCATCTCTTTGAGAACATCCTGCAACCGGCGCACAAACGCGTTGTAATCCGACACATTGCCAACAACATTTTTGTAGAACGCCATCCCAGCCAGTTTTCCAGCTTCGTAGAAAATCTCGTCGGTTGCCTGGCTGCCGTACCGTTGTTCAATCACGTCGCGGAAAGTGAATTGCATGAGTCGATAAACCTCAAGCCGCGTGTATTTGCCCAAATTGGGTCGGCCCAAGTCAATATCACCAATCAGGTTCCAAGAGAAAGGATACTTTCGTTTAACGTTTGTTGTCATATTTTTATTCTACCTCTATTGTCTCGCTTTTGGGTAGCATTTTGTCTTCCTCTTCTTCAACAGATTTTACCGCCACTGGCGTCTCGATGGTTTGCGGCTTGTGATCGGTAACCGTTTCATCCGCTTTGTGGAACTTGACGCCAACGATCTTGCTGACGCCGTGCTCCTGCATGGTTACACCGTAGAGAACGTCAGCAATCGCAATCGTCCGCTTGTTGTGCGTGATGATGATGAATTGCGAATGCGCCAAGAACCGTTGCAACACTCGGATAAAGCGGTTGATGTTCGATTCATCGAGCGGGGCGTCCAATTCGTCAAGAACACAAAACGGGCTTGGCTTGACCTGGTAAATCGAGAATAGCAACGCGACCGCAGTCATGGTCTGTTCTCCTCCGGACAGGAGGGTAATGCTCTGCAACTGCTTGCCGGGAGGGCGGGCGACGATGTCAATGCCGCTCTCCAGCACATCTCCCAGGTCGGCCAGAATCAGGTCGGCCTTGCCGCCGCCGAAAATCTCGACAAACATCAGCCTGAAATTGTCGCGGACCTTCTCAAATGTTTCCAGAAACATCTGCTTGGTCTGCGTATTGATTCGGTTGATCACTTCGAGCAACTGTACTTTTGCCTGTACCAGGTCGTCATTCTGCTTGGTCAGGAAGGTGTAACGCTGTTCGGTTTCCTCGTATTCTTCGATTGCCACCAAGTTGACAGGGCCGATTTCATCAATGCGCGTCTGCAACAACGAAACCTGCTCGGTTACAGCAGCCCAGTCGGTCGCCGTCCCGGAGGCGGCCATTTCATCCGGTGTCAACGTCTGTATCTTGGGCTGGCCTTCATCGGCAATGGTAATGGTGATGCACTCGCTACGGATATCGTCCAGGTTGACCTGGTATTTCTCGCGGACACGATCTCGCAAGTTCTGCACTACCATCTCCTTCTGCGCCAGCTCGACTTCAATGGTTCCGCGCTGTCCCTGCATCTCGGTCAGTGAGCGCCGCCTCTCGCGCAACTGGTCCTCGGAACTATGCACCTGCTGTTCCTGAGCATCCTTTTGAGTCTGGATCTCGACCGTCTGCTGATTCACCTGGTCGCGCCGGTGTCGAAGCGAGTCGATCATCTGATGCGACTCGGCATTTTCAACCTCAGCCTGAGCTTTGCGCTCTACAAACAACCGGATTTCGTTGCGACGCTGAACAGCCAGATTGCCCATCTCCTGAATTCGCTGCTGCAACGGCCGTTGTTGGTTGTTGAACGAAACAAGCAACTGCTGGTCGGTGGCCATTGCGATCTTCGTCTCTGTGAGGGCGGCGTTGGCGGACTCGCGGTCTTGACGAAGCTCATCCAGCGACGCCGTGAGTTCGCTGACAGCGCTCTGCAATTCGTGCTCGCGGATTTCGAGTTCGCCAATGCGCGCGCTCATTCCGGCGCGCTTCTGCAAGCCCTCCTGTTCCTGCGCAGAGAGACTGGAAATTTCGTAAACCACGGTCTCGATTTTTTGCTGGAGCACGCGCATGGAGTTCTGCAAGGCATTGAACTCGCCTTTGTGCGTGGCGATGGCGACCTCCTTGGTCCGCAGTTCCGTCTGCGCCTCCTGCAAACTGGCCTGCAGTTCAGTTTGCTCGCTGAGCAGCGCGCCTTTTCGACGGCTCATGTCATTGATCTGATCCTGCAAGACGGCGATGTTCCGGTTCAGTTCTTCAATCTGATTTTTGCGGCCCAGAATAGAAGTGGCTTTCCCGGAATTGTTGCCAGTGGAAGCGCCGCCACTGAAAACGCCATAACGATTGAGCAATTCGCCCGTTTGTGTGACAAAGTCCAGCGCTCCGTTGGATTCGCGCCACACCGCGTCGGCCGCAGCCAGATCGGCGACAATGACAGTGCGCCCCAACAACCGCTTGATCAACGGCTGCACCGAATCCTCGGCCTCGATCACGCTCATGGCGTGAACCGCTCCATTAGCCGAGGGGCTGTTTGCGAGAATTTGGTTAAAATCCTCGGCCGATAAATGCCCATTGCTGGAAGACAGCCCCAGCGCCGCAATGCTCGCTCTGCCCTTCTTATTGTTCCGCAGATCGTCCAGGATGCTCAAGGCCGCCCCGGGTTGTTCTGTCAAAACAAGCTGCAAGTTGGTTCCCAACGCGCACTCGATCGCTTGCACGTATTGATCAGGAACCTTGATTTTGTCGGGAAGCGAGCCGAGGACGTTTTGCGCTGTCTTGAGCGCCGCCAGAGCGCCGGTGCTGAAGCCTTCGTGCTCGGATTGCAATTGTTCCAGAATGTGCAGGCGAGAGCGTTTCTCGGCTTGCTGGCGCAAAGATTGATCCAACTCCTGCGTGGCCCCGTTCAATTGCACTTGAATTTCGCGCAGGCGGGTCTGACGCTCTTCAACTGTGCCCCGATGAGTTTGGACATTGAGAATCTCCTGCTCGACACTCGCCGAGAACTGCTCCAACCGCTGTTCGAGCCGAAGGCGTTCCTCCTCCAACTGCACTTTCTCAGCTGAAAGCTTTTCCAATCGGACGGCGTTCCCTTCTTTTTGCAGATCCAACGCGTTGATCTCGTTCCGAACCCTGCTTAATTGTTGCGCCGACGAAAACGACTCTGCCTGCCGTTGTCGCAAGCTCTCCTGCCGGGATCGCAAATCGTTTTCAACCGACTGCATCGCAGCCCGTTTGGTCTCGATGGTCAATTGGTGTTCACGCACCGAAGCTGCCAGCACTTCCATGCGCTCGGACACCTGCGCCAGTTCCTGCTCGGCGATGAGCTTGCGTTCTTCAGCCTCTACTATATCTGCCGTGGCACGGCTGTTCTGGGATTCCAACTCGCGCAACCGTTCGTCGTTGAAATGAATTCGGCTTTCGTGACGGTCGATCTGGCTCTTAAGTTCCAACCCTTGCTGCTGCGAACGGTTGATCTGCTGTTCGAGTTCAGTCAATCGTTCACGCAACTGGCCGATTTCGTTTTCACCGCGAAGGACGGACTCCGAGGAAATCTCCATGTCGGTGCGCAGCTTCTCGATCTGCGTCTGCCGCGCGCCAATCTCGGTTTGCAAGATATCAAATTGATGCCGGGCCAACTGGGTATCCAAGTGCTGCAACTCCGTGATCAGTTGCTTGTAACGCCGCGCTTTCCCGGCCTGACGCTGCAACGAACCGATCTGCCGCTTGACCTCCTTGATCAGGTCGGCCACACGCAGCAGGTTTTGCTCGGTGTACTCCAACTTGCGCAGCGACTCCTTCTTTTGCGACTTGAATTTTGTGATCCCGGCCGCTTCCTCAAAAATCATGCGGCGATCTTCGGGACGACTCGATAGGATTTGGGTGATGTTCCCCTGCGCCATGATGCTGTAACTGGTACGGCCAACACCCGTATCCATGAAAAGCTGCTGGATGTCTTTGAGGCGGCAGGCGGTTTTGTTGATAAAATACTCGCTGCCACCGTCGCGAAATACCCGCCGGGTCAGCGTCACCTCGTTGTAGGCCACTTCGACTCCCGCCGCCGACAGATGCTCCTGATCCACCCCGCCGATGGTCAGCGACACTTCAGCCAGCCCAAGCGGTTTGCGGGAGTCCGCGCCGTTGAAAATGATGTCGGCCATCTCACCGCCACGCAAGGCCTTGGCAGACTGCTCGCCCAAAACCCACCGAATGGCGTCCGAAACATTGGACTTGCCACATCCATTGGGACCGACAACAGCCGTTACTCCAGGTTGAAAGTTCAACGACGTTTTATCGGCGAACGACTTGAACCCGAGCATCGTTAAATTCTTCAAATACATGCGCGCGAAGAAAACAACAATTGGCTGGGGAAGTAAAGTTGAAAACTACCACATAATGGGGTGTTCAATCCTCCGTATCCACGTAATAGGAATGCGCACTGACATTGAACACTTCTTGAACTATTTCTACTTTCCCAATGCCGCAAGAACAGTGCGGAAGATGTTCAGGCCAGCTTCGATGTTTTCGACGATTTCCTCGGCGATGTCCTTTGGATCGGGGAGGTTGTCGAGGTCGGCGAGGCTGCTGTCTTTGAGCCAGAAGAGGTCGAGGCTGGTTTTGTCGCGAGCGATGATTTCGGCGAAATCTTCAAAGCGCAGGGGTTTGCGTTTGAGGGTGTGATGGATGTTGGTGCGGTAGTCGTAGTACCAGATTTCTTTGGTCCACGGGGTTTTGGCAGCAGGCTGGTTTGTGAAGGAACATGTTCATGAGGCAGAGCCGCCGAGCGTTGGCGACGATCTCGTGCCCGAAAAACGTTTCGTGCTTTCATCCGCCATCTTGACATAAGAGGGGGGGGGTAACCGCAGATGGCGCAGATGATCACAGATACTATTTTGAAGAAAGTCATTCGGACGATTGGTTGTCTTTGCGTTTCAGTTTTCATCTGTGTCTATCCGTGTCATCTGTGGTTGGAAATCTGCTCACACGTTTTATGCCGAGTTTGGCGTATTTGAAATTCAAAAGCAGCGCGGTTTGGAGTCCGGTGATATTGAGGTAGCCCAGCATCTGCGCGAGGTGGCTGTCGTCGAAGTCGGTGACGACTTTGGTATCGACGATCACGCGGCCCTCAATGACGAGGTCCGGGATGAGGTTGCCTATAAGTTGCCCATCATAAAAGACCTCGTGGGATTTTTGTTGTTCGCATTGAACCTTTTGCTTGCTGAGTTCAATGACAAGTGCGCGTTCGTATAGCTTTTCGTCAAGACCAGGCTTGAGGGTGTTGAGAACCTTCATGGCAGCGCCGATTACCATTTGCGTGAGATCTGTATTATCTGCGTTCATTGATCGTTGAGAAACCGTTTGAACCGCAGATGGCGCAGATGATCACAGATACTATGTTGAAGAAAATCATTCCGTCGATTGGTTGTCTTTGCGTTTCAGTTTTCATCTGTGTCTATCCGTGTCATCTGCGGTTAGTCCGGGTGAAAGGCAGGAGTTTAGCCTCGGATTCATCTTTGCGGGGACCGCGGGTGCCGACTTTGCCGTGCTTCTGGGCCGAATACTGGGTTTTGACCATTTTCAGGAATGAGCCCAGAGCGGAGGCGGCGAACTCCGCATCGATGCCTTGGCTGCCGAGGACAGGCGGGCCAGCGAAAAAGAGCATGGTGCGGGGCTTGGGCGGGTTGGGTGGTGCGTGTTGGATCTCACTTTCCAGGTTGGCACGACGGTTCTTCAGGGCCAGAGCCATGACTGGATCGCCCGCCGAAAGGGCGATGAGATGATCCATCTCAACCAGTTCACGCTGGAGAAATTGACGGTTTTCGGTGGCAATCATGGTACGTGCGCGATTGGAGTTAGAATCGCCGATAGCAGTATCTATCGTCGGCGTGTCTATTTCAACTCGAACCATCCCTTTCTCAGCAATTCTCATTATGTGGGGTAAACCTCTGGTCTGCCAGCACCTCGTTATCGAGGTGCAGTGATTATTGTGCTGACTGTTGCGGTGCCTCTGGCTCCGCAGGGAATCGAGAACTTCGTGCGCTGGCAGATCATCATTTTTCCCCTTTGTTGCTCAAAATGAGTAACCGGACTTTCGATTTTATGCAGACGAAACCTCATGCCGGAGGCATGAAAGCCTGTAGCCGGTGGTTGAGCGAAGCGACACCACCGGAAACGGATCCCCGCGCGACATTGGTCTGGCCCTGCCATTGAATTCCGAGGCGAGGTTCGCGGTTTTTGGTGGCGAAGATCACATGATAATGCAGGCTGGTATGTGTGGAAGGCATGGGTTTGGAAGGTTGTCACCGCTGTCACCCTGCCAGGGTGCGGTTTATTTTGAATCGTTAACCGGTGGTGTCGCTTCGCTCAACCACCGGCTACAGGCTTTCATGCCTCCGGCATGAGGTTTCGTCTGCATAAAATCGAAAGTCCGGTTACTTTCCGGTCACACACCCCAGAGAAGGAACGGGGCGCCCATTAAAGTGGGTACGGATGGCGGCGTGGATCCAGTTATAAGCCGAACATTTGCGGGCAAGACAGAGACAGAGATGCAACAGACAGAAGTCCTCACTAAGATTGCACAAGCGGGCTTAAGAGCCATCAGGGAAGATGGATGCCGGGTATCACTTCCCAATGGGCATGAAAATACTAGATGCTCAAAGCCTTGCCAGTCATAACAGACCATAGCGTAAACAATGCAAGCTCTGATAATTATGCCAAGGGAATTCAAATCCCGTCGCTCTGACCATTTACCAACCTTTGCCCAACCTCATTAAATGCAACGTATTCAAGGGTTTTAGCCATGATTTACAATTTTATCATAATAGGGCACAATATGAAGAAGGGGGGCAAAATAAGCCCTTCTTGGCACCAAAAGGGCACCAAATGAAAACATCAAAAGTGATAAAAAACGGTAAGCCGGGATGGAAAGTTGATTTCCGAAAGGCAACAAATCGGCAGCGTTTGTTTTTCAAGTCAGGAGCGGACGCCAAACCTATGCCATGTGAATAGTTACGAAAGGATAACGATGCCAAAGAAGGAAGGAGACTCGATCCCGACTTATGACAGCATCTCATTCATTGATGCAAGTCAGTGCGGAACTCAAAGCAGCGACAGCTAGATTGGAAGCTGGGCCATTAGGGAGTGAATGTCTGGTGAAAGTCGGAGGCGATTGGCGGCTAAGCGAACCTGTTCCTTCATGGAACAGCGTGGTTGGCAAGAGAACTGCGGCGAGTGTGCGTGTGGTGGCGGAAGACTTGGGAAAGTGGGATACTTCTCTGGTTCTCTTCCTGGCGCATGGCCGGGCGTGGTGCTTGGAGTCAAAGAATAGTTTTCATGCTGAGGCGTTACCGGGAGATTTGCAGGCATTGCTGCTGCGCGTTTCAACGATGGTCGCTCCCAAACCAATGGCCAAATCGGCGGTCAAATCGAATTGGGCGCTATTGGAAACGGTGGAGAAGAAGTGGGCGAGCCAAGCCATGGAGATCGTTACGTTTGTTGGAGAATGCGCTCTCGGATTCATTGGTGTTGCAAGAAAGCCGCGCCGGTTTCGTTGGATGGATTGCCTTGTCCAGATGCAGCAATGCTGGGCATCGTCGTTGCCGATTGTGAGTCTGGTCAGTTTTCTGGTGGGTGTAATCCTGGCCTTTCAAGCGGCAGTTCAGTTACAGCAATTCGGCGCCGCCGTTTACGTGGCGGACTTGGTCGGCTTGGCTGTGGTGCGGGAGATGGGGCCGATAATGGCTGCGATGATTGTGGCAGGCGGCACCGGAGCTGGGTTTGCAGCCCAACTTGGCAACATGAAAGTGGATGAGGAAATTGATGCCCTGGAGACACTGGGCATTTCCTCAGTGGATTTTCTGGCGCTGCCCCGACTGTTGGCGGTGGCGATCATGATGCCGATCCTCGCGTTTTATGCGAATGCGCTCGGCATTCTGGGCGGGATGTTTGTTTCGACAACAATGCTGGATATTCCGGCGGGGGCCTATTGGATTGAAACGCAGAATCGCGTTGGTCTTTCGGATGTGACTGGGGGGTTGTTCAAGAGTCTCTTTTTCGGCATGGCCATCGGTCTCGCCGGGTGTCTGCGTGGAATGAAATGTGACCGGAGCGCTGCCGGTGTTGGCACGGCGACTTCCTCAGCCGTGGTGACCGGCATCCTGCTGATTATTCTGGCAGATGCTTTGTTTGCCCTCATCTTCAATGTGCTTGGAATTTGACACCCCATGACGAATAGCACTCCAGCCTCTGTGATCGAAGTGAAGAACCTGTCCTGCGGCTATGGCGAGACCGTGGTGTTGCAGGATGTCTCCTTTGTGGTTCATCCTCAAGAGTTGCTTTTCGTGATCGGGGGAAGCGGGTGCGGCAAGAGCACGCTGCTCCGTTGCCTGATCGGATTGCTGAAACCGCTACGGGGAGACATTGCCTATTTTGGAAAAAGTTTCACTACGGCGGATGCGGCGCAACGACGTGAGATTTTGAAAACATTCGGCGTGCTCTACCAGAATAATGCGTTGTGGAGTTCCATGACCCTGGCAGAGAATATTTCCCTGCCGCTGGAAGAACACACATCTCTGTCACGAGAGGATCGTAAAGAAATCATCGCACTCAAGCTGAAGGATGTGGGTTTGTCCGGGTCAGAGGAACTTTATCCGTCGGAACTCAGTGGTGGCATGCAAAAACGCGCGGCTCTGGCCCGAGCGCTGGCGTTGGATCCGGCGATTGTGTTTTTCGATGAGCCTTCGGAGGGTTTGGACCCGATCACCTTGCGTGAGATGGATCTGCTGATCCTTCATGTGCGCGAAACATTTGGGACAACCATGGTCATTGTGTCTCATCAGCTATCGAGCATTTTTCGACTCGCCGACCGCGTCATTGTGCTGGATCGAGAAGCCAGGGGAATCATTGCCGAAGGCTCTCCCGCCGAACTGGCTGCCAACAGCACAAATCCGCGCGTGCGGGATTTTCTGAATCAGGTCGGCGATTCTCCCAAGCGAACGAACCAGCCTTTCGCGGATAAGGAAAACCATTTTTCAAAGTGAAAGCAAAACTCAACCCAACCCTGGCAGGCACGTTCGTGGTCGGCACCTTGATGCTGATTGTCGCGGCGCTCCTCTCGTTCCGTTCCTGCCATCTCTTCTCCAAGCCGGGACGCTTCATCGCATACTTCAACGAGTCTGTGCAGGGACTGGACACAGGAAGCGCGGTGAAGTTGCGCGGAGTCAGGGTGGGCAGCGTGGCGACCATCCGGGTTCACTACAATTCGAAAGCCCGGCAGTCGCAGGTCGTCATCGTTGCTGAGTTGGACCAGAACGTGATCACCTCTCCTGCCGGTCAGGCGATTCAAATCACTGATCGCGCCACGCTGGAACGGCTGATCGAAGAAGGATTGCGCGCCAAAATCGGCCTTGTGGGCATCACCGGACTGCAATTCGTTGAACTGGATTTTCTCGATCCTCAGCAGTTCCCCGCGCCGCGCTTGGAGGGCGAGCCTAGGGTGTTGAATTGAGCAAAAACAGGCTTAAGGAGCTTGTTCCTTGATTGGTATCGTGATTTGAGGAACAAATTCTGAATGAATCGACCAAGGCAAATCCCCATCAATTCAACACCCTAGGGCGAGCCCGAATATCCCGTGGTGCCAACGTTGCGGTCCGGGATGTCAGAGCTGGTCGCGAACCTTTCCAAGGTCGTGAACAATTTGAACAAGGTTGATTTTGCGGGACTCTCCCGCGAACTCCAATCGCTGCTAACAAACGTGAACCAGCAAATTGCTGAAGTAAACCTGAATAAAATGGTGGCCAAAGTGACGGCGGCAGCGGAGTCCTTCGAGGCGCTGACAGGTTCGACTGAAGCCAGAGCAGCGTTCGCCAACCTGAACAAGACAGCAATCGACGTGCAGGGATTGGTAACCAAGCTCGACACTGAGGTGGAGCCGGTGCGCTCGGAATTGGTGCGCACCCTGCGTTCTTTTCACGATGCGGCCGAAAGCGTCCACAAACTGCTCGGCCCGCAAAGCGGCTTGGGCGATGAAGCGGCCGAGGCGCTTCATCAGGTCACGGAGACGGCCCAATCGCTGCAACGGCTGGCCGACTTTCTGGAACAAAACCCCAACGCACTGATCACGGGAAGAAAGCGCCCCGGCAGGGAACCGTAAGCCATACCGACCTTCAATGACGCAACCCACATTTTCAGCTATGCAATTCTCTCTACCAATCAAGGCCCGGAATTTTGAAGTTTTGCGAACATTTTCCGCAGGGAGCTCCAGTTCAAGGACAGACCGGAAGCTCATCCCGCATCAATTGTTCATTCTACTGCTTGGCGCGCTTGCCTTCTGCGCACTGAGCGGTTGCGCGCTATTGCAATCCCACTCCGACCCAACGCGGTTCTATGTGCTGACATCTCAAACCAAGCAACCCATCTGCGCAACCGAAAACGAATTCAAGCAGTGGAAAGTGGGATTGAGGCCAATGAAATTGTCGGCCTATTTGAGGAACAGGTCCATCGTGATACGAACGGGCACAAATCAAATTCAGTTCGCGGATTTTGACCGTTGGGCGGAACCACTCGACCAGGGAATCAGTCGCGTGATCAAGGAGGATCTCAGTTCTGCTCGAAACGTGGAGAGCGTGGCGATGAATTCGCGTGGAGACGATACTCTGGACTATGAAGTGGCGATCCGAGTATTGGCCTTTGAGGGAATGCGGGCTGAACAGGGGAAGAACTCAATTCATTTCGCGGTAACGTGGGAAGCGCGAGCAGTCGGGACGAACTCAACGGCAATCAAACACGGTGGGTTTGCTGACGACGCGGCCGATTGGGACGGGAAAAACTATGGTCAGTTGGCTGCGCAACTCAGCAAGGCCATCGCCGATGCGAGCAAAACGCTCGCGGCGGACTTGCCGATGGAAGCCAAAAACCCGGGCAAAACAAACGCGGAGTAAATCATAACTGCTCATGTAGCATAGGCATCCTTGCCTGTGCCCCTCTTTCCGGCGAGCGTCAGCGAGCCGCTCATTTCTCCTTGTGCAACCAGCCACAATATCAAACCCGTAGTAGTGCTGGCATCCGCCGCCGTCTCTGCTATATTGCCTTAATGAGAACGGCAATTTATCCGGGAAGTTTTGACCCCATCACCAATGGCCATCTCGACTTGGTGGCCCGGGCCGCCAAGCTTTTTGACCGCGTCATCGTGGCGGTAGCCAACAACGATGCCAAGAAATCGCTGTTCACCTTGGATGAACGGACATCGATGGTCCGGCAGGCAATCGCAGAATGGCCCAAGGTGGAGGCAGATTGTTTTGAGGGTCTGTTGGTAAATTATGTCGAGCGCCGCGCCGGGGACGCTATTGTTCGCGGGCTGCGGGCCGTGTCGGATTTCGAATTTGAGTTTCAATTGGCACTGATGAATCGTAAGTTGAACGAACGGGTGGAAACAATTTTCATGATGCCCAAAGAGAGTTACACGTTCTTAAGTTCGCGATTGGTCAAGGAAATTGCCCGTCTTGGAGGCGACGTCAGTTCGTTTGTCCCCCAACATGTGCGGGCCGCCTTGACCACAAAACTCAACCCTTAGTCGTCTTATGTCGCTCAAATTGAACCTCCACCACCTGGAGGATAAGCAAGTCGAGCTGGCCGGTGAATTGCCGGCGGCCGAGGTGGGCTTGGACCAACTGGACGAGGTGATTCACGCAGTGAATCCCCTGCAATACGCGCTGACCGCTCAGCAAGTGGGCGAACAGATACTATTGCGCGGCTGGATCAAAATAATCCTCCGCTGCGAATGCGTTCGCTGCCTCAAAACGTTCGATTACCCGGTCGAATTTCCGGATTGGATCTGCCACCTGCCTTTGGAAGGTGAGGAGAAGGTTCCAGTCCTTAATGACTGCGTGGACTTGACGCCTTACCTTCGGGAAGATATTCTACTTGAGTTTCCGCAGCATCCGCTGTGTAAAAGTGAATGCGTCGGACTGTCCGGACGCACAGGTCAGATAGCAAAGAAGCAAAACACCAGTCAGACTGAAAATGCGTCGGCTTGGTCCGAGTTGAATAAACTGAAATTTTGAATAAAGAATAATTTATGGGAGTTCCTAAACGCAAGCCATCGCATAGTCGCCAACGCCAACGTCGCGCTTACAATAGCGCAATGACCCTGCCACAACTGTCCAAGTGCCCCCAATGCGCCGAGCCATTCGTGCCGCATCGAGTATGCCCTGCTTGCGGCTTCTATAAGGGCCGACAAGTCATTTCAGTCAAAGTAGCGTAAATCCAACTTGAGAGCGCCGAATTTTTTCTGATCCTGCGCTCTTTTCGTTTATGCGAATCGTCGTAGATGTGATGGGTGGAGATCACGGCCCCGAGGTCATCATCGACGGGGTCCGGCTTGCATTGGAGTCGGGCGCAAGAATCACCGAGCTATACCTTGTAGGGGATGAAGGTCAAATCAAGACCGCTCTCAAGAGCACTGGCTGTACTGATTCCAGAGTTCGGATTGTTCACGCCAGCGAAGTGCTGACGATGGAGGACAAGCCGGTCGAAGGCCTGCGCCGCAAGAAAGATTGTTCGATTCTTCGTGCCGTCGATCTGATTAAAGAGGGTGTGGCCGATGCCCTGATTTCGCCGGGTAATACTGGCGGGTTGGTCGCCGCTTCCACTATTCGTTTGCGCCCAATTTCGGGCGTGGATCGTCCTGGAATTGCCAGCGTCATCCCGGCGCCGGAAAATGAATTTGTGCTGCTGGACTCGGGGGCCAGTGTCGAATGTCGGCCAACCCACCTGCTGCATTTTGCCATCATGGGCCATATCTATTCCAGGGATGTCCTAGGATATTCCAAGCCCAGGGTGGGCATTCTTTGCAACGGCACTGAGCCCAACAAAGGCGTGGAACTGACCATCGAGGCCTATCGCCTTTGTAAAATGGTCGATATCAATTTCATCGGCAATGTCGAAGGCCACGACCTGTTCCATAACAAGGTTGATGTGGTCATTTGCGACGGTTTTGTCGGGAACATTGTCCTGAAGACAATTGAGAGCTTTGCGCGCGGCCTTGCCGGCTGGCTCAAAGACGAACTCAAAAAAAGTCCTGTGAGCATGCTTGGCGCTCTCCTGGCAAGTCGGGCGCTCACCACCATCAAACGCCGCATGGACCCCGATGCCTACGGCGGAGCGCCCCTGCTCGGTCTCAACGGAACAATTATGAAAGCTCACGGTTCGGCGCGAGAACGAGCGATCATGAATGCCATTCGCATCACAACCGATGCGGTGCAAAACCAGCTCAACGAAACCATCCGCCGTGAAATCGCGCAGGCCAATGCGCGCATCGCCGAAACCAAAGTCGCCAGTGCCTTATGATTCTGCCCCCGCGAAAGTTCACCAACCCTCGATCAAAACATAATTTCCAAGGCCGAACCTGCTCTATTATTTCGGTCGGCTCTTATGTTCCCAGTCGGGTGGTGACCAATCAGCAACTGGCCGTCATCGTCAATACTTCCGACGAATGGATCACAACGCGCACGGGCATCAAAGAACGGCGCATTGCCGGCAAAGGCGAGTTCACCTCGGACATGGCGGCCCGGGCCGCCACCAAGGCGCTCGAACGCGCGCGCATCAGCCCCGATCAGGTTGATTTGATCATTGTGGCAACCATCACCCCGGACATGCCGTTTCCTTCCACCGCCTGCCTGGTGCAACAGAAAATTGGCGCCAAGCGCGCGGCGGCATTCGATCTCAAAGCCGCCTGCTCCGGATTCATTTATGCCTTGGAAGTTGGCCAGCAGTTTATCATGTCCCGCACCTACGACACTGTTTTAGTCATCGGCGCGGAAAAACTTTCGTCCATCGTGAACTGGTCAGATCGCAACACCTGCGTGTTGTTTGGCGACGGCGCGGGCGCTGCGGTTCTGCAAAACCGTCCCAACTCGCACGGACTGCTGACAGCCTGCATGGGAGCTGACGGCTCCCAAGCCGATGTGCTCTGCCAACCGGGCGGTGGCTGCAGAATTCCCGTGTCGCACGAATCGCTGGCCGCTGGCATGCATTATTTGAGAATGGACGGCAAGGAAACTTATAAGAACGCTGTCACTGGCATGTGTTCCGCCGCCCAGGAAGCGCTCCGCCGCTGCAATTTGGATATCAGCCAGATCAAATTGATCGTGCCACACCAGGCCAATATGCGAATCATTCAGGCTGTGGCCGACCGTCTCAAAGTCAGCACTGATCAGTTTTTCATCAATTTGCAGAAGTACGGCAACACATCGGCCGCCTCGGTGGCCATAGCGCTGGATGAAGCCCTTCATGCCAAACGCATTGAGCGCGGCGATTTGGTTCTCATGGTGGTGTTTGGCGGCGGTTTTACATGGGGCGCGGCAATAATCGAGTGGTAATCAGAAAATTGACACGCGCAAAACAAGTGCTAGTATAACAAAGTATGGGAGCAAGAAAAACTGATGATGCGATTTTGTTTGGCTCGGCAGATGAGCCTGGCAAATGCCTGATGCTCGCCGCCGACAAGGTTTGTGTTAGAAAAAGCGGCATTGAGTTCCACAGCGAGCAGCCTATGTCGCCGTGGACGGAAATGACAGTCACTCTTCACATCCCCGGGGTAGCCGACAAAGTAAACTGTAACGGGGTGATTGTGGCCTGTTCTGGGAATGCAAAAGCTGGGTATCTCATTTCGATGCTTTTCACCAATCTCTCTCGGCAGTCTCAATTTCGTCTGCGCTCAATGGCTCAATGATGAGCGATCTGGTGCGCAGCCGACTCAAAGGCGATCCTCTGAGCGGCCATCTGTTTGCCCTTGCCAAACGCGCGACAAAGGCTTGGAAAATCACAGAGTCCTGCGCAGCCTCTTTGAAACCGCAAAACGCCAAGGCAAGACGGCACGCTGTTTCTTTAAAGTGCTGTTTACATGAAGCGCCGAATAGGCGCAGGCTGAGCTTTACAGAAACCCACTCTCAGAAAAGAATGCCAACACATCAAAAACTACTGAGAGAAAAGAAGCGGACGACACAAGCTAAATTGTATTAGCGGCTTGCTGACGTGCGCATCTCAGATTTTTAATGGCGGCTAGCCGCCATTAATCTGCGAGGGCAAAAATAGTTTCATTTTTTTCGGGACTCCAAACCTGCCTCCTGTCACACTGCCTCTCGTGATGGAAGCAACTATTGTCCAAGGACGG
>CAIUEN010000267.1 GCA_903898185.1 uncultured Verrucomicrobiales bacterium | reverse complement strand
TTGGAAATTCCTTGTTCGATATTGGATATTCGTTTCCGTTTTCCTTCCTTTTTCTCTCCATTCAGCGCGGCTGATGGTTCCAAAAAGTGGGAATGCCTTGAAGCGGAAACCTGTCCAGTTTTCTACGGGCTAGGCCTACCCTACTGCTGCGCGTCATCCCGCGAATCTTGCTTTCCCGCGTGACTTACACACGGCTTCGGGGCAGTCTGGCTGTTGTTTGGACATGAACAAATCTTCTCCAGTCTCACGCAGTGGGCGCTTTGGCGGTGGCCCGAGCGCCGATGTGGCCCAGTTCACCGAATCCGTTTCTTTTGATTGCCGGTTGTGGGAACACGACATTCTCGGCTCGTTGGCTCATGCCGAAATGCTCAAGAAAATCGGCATCCTCACCAAGGCTGAATGCAACGCCATCATCAAAGGATTGGACGAAATCGGCAGAGAGATTCACGCGGGCGAATTCCAGTGGAAGTCCGAGTTCGAGGATGTCCACATGAACATCGAGGCCGAATTGACTCGACGGGTTCCCGCCGGCGCCAAGCTCCACACGGCCCGTTCGCGCAATGACCAGGTGGCTCTCGATATGCGCCTGTGGCTGCGCGATGAAATTGTGGGGTTGATTAGTGAAATTCGGAATTTGCAGCGGTCACTGGTGGAACTGGGAGCGGAGAATTCTACGGTGATCATCCCCGGCTACACCCATCTGCAACGCGCCCAGCCGGTTTTTTTGGCGCACCATTTATTAGCCTATGTGGAAATGCTTGATCGCGACGATGGCCGATTGTCCTGTTGTTATAATCGCGCCAATGTCTGTCCGCTGGGCAGTGGCGCCATCGCAGGATCGACGCTGCCGGTGGACCGTGAGGAGGTCGCGCGGTTGCTCGGCTTTGTCGATGAGAAGGGACGCCCGCGCATCAGTCAAAACTCGATGGATGCGGTGAGTGATCGCGATTTCGTTATTGAGTTCTGTTCGGCAGCGGCATTGCTGGCGATGCATTTATCGCGACTGGCCGAGGATGTGATTCTTTGGGCCGGAAGCGAGTTTGGGTTTATTACCATAGCCGATGCTTACACGACCGGTTCGTCGCTCATGCCGCAGAAGAAGAATCCGGACGTGGCCGAATTGACCCGAGGCAAAACCGGGCGTGTTTATGGAAATCTGGTCGCATTATTGACGCTCTTGAAAGGCCTGCCGATGACTTACAACCGGGATTTGCAGGAAGACAAGGAGCGGCTGTTTGATACGGCGGATACCGTCCGCGCGACGGTGCGAATCATGGCGGCGATGCTTCGAAATACGAAGATCAATGCCGGGCAATGCGCGTCGGCGTCGGCTGATCCAGGACTGTTGGCGACCGATCTGGCTGATTACCTGGTTCGCAAAGGGATGCCTTTCCGAGATGCCCATCATGTCGTTGGCGCGGTGGTGGCGCTGGCGGAGAAAAAGGGACGACCGCTGAACCAATTGAGCGCGGAGGATTTGAAAGGCATCAACGATCAATTCGGCGCTGATGCGCTGGCTGTCTTTGATCTGAAGAAGGCGATGGCTGCGCGCGAGTTGCCCGGCGCTCCCGGCACCAGGCAGGTTGCCCGGCAGTTGGCCCGCTGGAAAAAACTGCTTTCCCGCTAAAGTGGCGATGTCATCCGAATTGCTCACATCACTGCTCCGGGATGTGTCGCGGTCATTTTACCTGACCATGCGCATTCTTCCCAGCGCGGTGCGTCCGCAGATCAGCCTGGCCTATTTGCTGGCGCGAGCAACCGATACCATTGCGGATACTGAAGTGGTGCCGACAGATCAACGACTGAACGCGTTGGCGGAACTGCGGGATCGAATTCTGGCAAAACGATCGAAACCCGTAAACTTTGGGGATTTGGCGCGAAACCAGTCGTTGCCCGCTGAACGGGTATTGCTCGAACGATGCGAGGAGGCAATTTGCATCCTGCAAAGCTTTCCAGAGGCGGATCGTGAGCGTATCCGCGAGGTGCTGAGCGTTATCACCAGTGGGCAGGAACTGGATTTAGTCCGGTTTGGCTCGGCGGATGGCAAGCGGCTGATTGCCTTGGAGACGGAGGCGGAACTGGATGATTATGCCTACCGGGTTGCCGGATGTGTCGGCGAGTTTTGGACCAAGGTTTGCCGGGCGGAACTCTTTCCACGGACGCAACTGGATGACGCGGCGCTTTTGCGCGATGGCGTCCGATTTGGAAAAGGTCTTCAGATGGTGAATATTCTTCGCGATCTGCCCGCCGATTTGCGGAAGGGACGCTGTTACCTGCCGACGCGCGAGCTGGCGAAGGTCGGACTGAAACCGGCTGACCTGCTGGATCCCGCCAAACAGGCTGCGTTAAGTCCTCTTTTTGACCGACTGGTAGCAGTGACCCAGGCGCATCTGAGCGCCGGTTGGGATTATACCAATGCGCTGCCTTGGGGGCAGGTTCGGGTTCGCTTGGCGTGCGCCTGGCCGGTGTTGCTGGGAGCGGCCACGCTGCGCAAGTTAAGAGTGGAAAATGTGTTAAAACCGAACCACAGAATCAAAATCGGCCGGTCGGAGGTGCGAAGTATTATTCTAAAATCGGTGTTGATCTACCCGTTTCCACGCAAATGGAGTGGACAATTTACAAAATCAAGTTGATTTCGTGAAAGTTTTCGCTTAAATAATTGTTATGCGAATTAACAAGATTTTAATACTCGGTATTCTTGTCAGCTCTGGTTTCGGTTTGGCCTTTGCTCAACCCAATTCCAGTCCATCCGCTCATGACGCATCCAACGCTTCCGCAACGCCTGCGCCTACGGGTGATTTGACTGAAGTCCTGCGAAAGAAACAAGTTGAACTGGACAAGGCCAGGAATACGGCTGTTGCTCCGGTCTCCTCGATTTCGGCTGAAAAACCTTCAGCAATAATAGTCACATCAGAGGATGCCCAGCAGAGCAAGTTGATGGAATCGCTTCACAAGAAACAAGCGGATATAAATTCCACTTCATATCAGACTAAAGCTCAAATTCGGCAGAAAGCTGCCGAAGAAAAAGCTGCCCGCAAACAAGCGAAACTCGAGATGATTGCCCGTAAGAAGGTCGAACAGCGTGAGGCTGTCAGGAAGGCCAAGGAAGAAGTGGCCGCCTGCAAGAAAGTCGAACAGCATGAGGCCGCCAAGAAGGTCAAAGAAGAAGTGGCTGCTTGCAAAACTCAGGGGGCATCTTGTGTGGCTGTGAAACAGGCGGCTACTCCTCAAGTAGCAGTTCCGAAAGCTGAAATTTCCAAGAAAGCAACGGTCGAAAATGCGATCACTCAGCCGATGACTCGCGACCAGAAACTGGCCGATCTCTTGCGCCGGTACCGCGCGGATGAGATTACGCCCCATGAATACCATGAGGGCCGCGCCAAAATCATGGCAGAACCGTAATCCGGTTTGAATTCATAACCCGCCTTTAGTCGGATGTTATACTTTGAACGGGTAAGAATGTTACTTTTTGCACCGAGAAAAAGGAACGATCTTATCCGTTCAAAGTATAACGCTTGGAATGTGAGTTTTGGTAAAACATCAAATTCAGACTTCCTGATGTCAGGGAAAATAATTGAGACTGTCCTGATACCAAAAACCGTTCGTCTCCCAATGAAGTTATCGCCAAAACGCCTTCACGCATAATCCTCGATATTTGAAAATGCGTGGGCGAGGTCAGGAAGTCTGAAATTTGAAATTTGAAATTTATAATCCAAGAACTGCAAATGAACCGCAGAATACGCGGAACACGCGGAAGAAGAACCCCTTGCGAAGAATGTATTTTTAATCTGACGGATGGCATCTTCAAAACCTCATTCTGCCTCTTCTTTCCGCGTATTCCGCGTGTTCTGCGTGTTCTGCGGTTAACCCAACTGCGATTTGGACTTTGATATTACTTTTGGCATAACTGCGTATCATGCATAGTTTTCGTTATCAACGCGGCAAACTCTACTGCGAAGAGGTTTCGATCGAATCTCTCGCGGAAGAATTCGGCACTCCGCTGTACATCTATTCACACCACACCATCGATCATCATTTCAGGACGTTGAATCAGGCGTTGGCACCGTTGGACCACCAGATATTCTTTGCGATGAAAGCGAACTCAAACCTCGCCATTCTGCATGACTTGGCCGGCATGGGCAGCGGATTCGACTTGGTCAGTCGAGGCGAATTGCTCAAGGCAATTGCCGCGGGCGCGGACCCGGCGCGGTGTGTCTTTGCAGGCGTCGGCAAAACCGAGGCAGAAATTGAAGAGGCCTTGCGGCGGGGCATTTATAGTTTCAATGTCGAAAGCGAGCCTGAATTGACTCGGATCAACAAGGTCGCCGCCCGGCTCAAGAAGATCGCGCCGGTGGCAGTCCGGGTGAATCCCAACATTGATGCGCACACACACGCCAAGATCACAACCGGCACCTACGAAAACAAGTTTGGAATTGAGTTTGAACAGATCGAAGGCATTTATGCGCGCGCCTCCAAACTCAAGAACTTGCGTCTGCGCGGCATCCAGATGCACATCGGCTCGCAGTTAACAGAAGTGGAGCCGTTCGAGCTGGCGGTCAAGAAAGTGCTGCCCTTGGTGACCCGCCTGGCAGCCCGGCATCAGTTTGATTTTTTCAGCATCGGCGGCGGTCTGGGGATTATTTACAATCCCGCCCTGGCAAGCGGATCGTCCGCGTGGTGGAAATCGAAGGCGGCGGCGGGAATCCTGACTCCGGCCATTTTTGCCGCAAAGCTCATTCCGCTGCTCAAGCCGCTTGGGCTCAAAATTCTGGTGGAGCCGGGTCGATTCATTGTCGGCAATGCCGGCGCGCTGGTGACCCGTGTTGAGTATGTCAAGCAAACCGGAAAAAAGAACTTTGTGATCGTGGACGCCGCCATGAATGACTTGATTCGGCCCGCATTCTACGATTCCTTCCACGAAATCGTTCCGCTGCGCCAGCGCCGCGGCAAAGCGGTTTCATCCGATGTTGTCGGCGGCATCTGCGAGTCCGGCGATTATTTTTGCAAGGACCGTCTGCTGTCCAAGGTGAGCGAGGGCGATCATCTTGCCCTGCTGAGCGTCGGCGCGTACGGCTTTGCGATGGCCTCCAATTACAACTCGCGCCCCTTCGCGGCTGAAGTATTGGTTAGCGGAACCAAAGCCGCCCTTGTCCGTGAGCGCCAGCCGGTGGATTCCCTGTGGGCATTGGAGAAAATTCCCGCCTGGATCAAGTAGCACGTAAAGGCATGAATCACAGTGCCCCGACTTTTGAAAACTGATTAGAGATTCGGCATCAAGGTTACGGGATCAAAATGGATGTTGCCTCGCGCTTTTCCGGATAATTTGACAAGGATTGCCTGCTCTTGAGGCGCAAAAGAATGAATGTCACGGTCTTTCTTGAAAGTTGAGGCGCTCAGATCCAGCACCATTAACTGGCCAACTTTGTTAATGGCGTAAACACATTGTCCATCTTGGCGAAAACAAATCGTCTCCGCAAAGATGGCCTTATCGCCGTCAAGCGATTCGTCATTGAAATTGTTCAGGGTGACGTTGAAGCGGCCATCCAGCCAGTAAACGCTCGTCCCACCTCCCGGCGGAAATTTGATTTGCTCAGCTTTCGGCGAGGACACTGGAAATGGATTCATGCGGAAGGGCCTCATCGCAGGATCTTCCGGTTCGGCACATCCGACCGTCATGACCAAAATGGCCCCAACCACAGAAAATATTCGTGTTCCTATTCTCATACTTGGTTGTCTATATCGGCGCGCACCGATATGGACTTAACCGATGTTTGACGGAATCCAAAGAAACGGAGACTTTGTTTTGTAAGAAGTGTTGTTGTTCAGGCGAGCGGGAGAAATTAGAGGCTCGCTGACGCTCGCCGGAGGGAGGGGCACAGGCAAGGATGCCTATGCTACGTAAATTCCCTTTAACTGTTCAGCTCAGAGGGGAGAAGTTAGCGGCTCGCTGACGCTCGCCGGAGGGAGAGGCACAGGCAAGGATGCCTATGCTACGTAAATTCAATTACAGGCGTTCCCGACCTCCATAGCAAACATCCAGGTCGTG
>CAIUEN010000266.1 GCA_903898185.1 uncultured Verrucomicrobiales bacterium | reverse complement strand
CTTGAGTCGGGTGATACGCTTGGAATGTGAGTCTTCAGCCGTTTTAACGGCTTCAAAGCGCAGGGAAAGCCGTTAAAACGGCTCGATTTCATTGGCTTGCGCCTGACACCTGGAAAGCCAGGTGTTGCTGAAAAGAAGATGCCAGTTGATCATGGTATATTGAATGCCCGGTAAAAGACCTGAGTCTGATGGGTGGAATCGACCCAATCCGTTGTTCCGTTCGCATTGGCCAAGAACGGTGTGCCGAGATTTGTCCATGGACCGTTTACGGACAGGGCAGTTTGAAGCTGATATTTTCGGGCGGGGAGGCATGCCAATTGGAGTTCAATCCTCTGACTGCATATCTGGATACTCAGGTTACCTGTTGATCCCCCACCCGGCAGACTCACTCCCACTGTCACGGCGCCAATCGCCATCTGGCCGAAGGCATCGTGAATGCGGTAGGTGAAAGTATCATCCAAGCCGGGATCAGGAATTGGCGGCTGGTATAGAATACTTGTTCCTTGCAGTGTCACCCGGCCATTAAGCGTCGTGTTGGAGGACGGAAGACTGTCAAAAACGGCTCCAGTGCTGTCGTTGGAGAGAAGCGTTGCGATTGGGATCGCGTTGCTGCTTCCGAACACCCGCGTGACCAGGTCGGGCGTGGCAAACAAGGCCGGAGTGACTGGATTAATTGTCAGATTGAAGGCGGCCAGTTTCAGCGTTGCTGTGTAGAACGGCGCCGGGTGATTGCCGGAAACACCGGTTTGCCGGAACGCTATATCAACCGTGTCAAAAGGGGTGCCAGCCGCGAGCATTTTGAAAAAGACAGGGGTCGCCAAATCGATCGCCTTGGTGAAATCAAACGCAGTAAAGTGAGCGACTCCTGCGCCCGCGCCCGAGGATTGACTGCCAATGTTAAGCAGATTTGTACTGCCCTGGTCAGTCAAAGTAATCTTGATCCAGCCAGATGTGCCCGGAAATTGCGCATCCTGCGGCTCACCACCGACGGTCGTCGATGTATGCGTGACGAACCTGCCGAAGCTTTCAAAAGCGCCCTGCGCCCGAAAGCCCGCCACGCCCAGAAAAAGCGCGATCAGAGGAAACTGTTTTTTGATTTACATTCATATTTTTTCTTTTATCACTGTGGGAAAACCACGTCAACCGGAACATTTTTCGATTTTGTGACCGACCGTTCGGCTTGCCTGCGCCTCCGTTATGTTCTAATGCTTGCGCTGTGTGTGGGCAGAGGAGTTGGTATTGTGGTGAGTGTTCTATTTGAATAGTTTTTCATTTAAGCTTGCTCTTGTCGCGGAAGATGGCACCATGAAAATGTGCTGGTTGAGTAATGCGCAGGTTTACTCCTGCTCGCAAAACTTACAGAGGTGCCTTATAGTCGCGCTCAGCAGGAAGTTTGGTGTTGAAGCTGAAAGGTAACTGCTCTGGACAGAGGGAGAAATTAGCGTCTCGCTGACGCTCGCCGAAAAGAGGGGCACAGGCAAGGATGCCTATGCTGCCTGAATAGTTACGTTGAAAGAACGGAACCAATCGGTTTTAGCATTTGATGGTGCGGGGTCGTAGCTCAGTTGGTAGAGCGTCTCGTTCGCAATGAGAAGGTCGCAGGTTCGATTCCTGTCGGCTCCACCATTAAATTCCATCCCATTTTCCCTCGTAGAAGTTCTAAAACACCCTGATCTGCAATGGTTTGCTGCGGCGGCATCAGGGTTCCACTGTGCGCTATGGCTGCATTCCGTCCGCATTGCGGATGCATATAAAAGCTTAACCAACTGGCGACAACTGGTAAAATGACGCGTTATCCTTCCGCATAAATTGATGTCGCCGTTGTGAGAATTGAATGTTTGCGATAACGGTTACGGCTGTTCTCAATGGCGCGCCGACTCCCCAAATCCACCGGTCTGCCAAACATTTCAGACAACTTCTCTTGCATATCCGACCAATCGAGCAAAGTCGGGTATTACGCTTGGAATATGAGTTTTGGTAAAATCTCAAATTTGAAATTTGAAATTTAAGATCCAGAAACTGCAGATGAAACCGC
The DNA here is from genome assembly GCA_903898185.1 of uncultured Verrucomicrobiales bacterium. GTDB lineage: Bacteria > Verrucomicrobiota > Verrucomicrobiia > Limisphaerales > Palsa-1400 > CAIUEN01. Next base: position 13,132 of record CAIUEN010000266.1, on the reverse strand, counting down.
AGAACACGCGGAATACGCGGAATACGCGGAAGAAGAACCCATTGCGAAGAATGGCACTCTCATTCTGCCAGATGGACCCTTCAAAACCACATTGCGCCCCTATTTTCCGCGTATTTTGCGGTTAACCCAACTGCGATTTCTAAGTTGGAACGGCTCGATTTCACTGAGTTGCGCCTGACACCAAGCTGTGACTTGATAAACAAGTCTTTCACTTTGCTATTTTATGAATTGCATGAACAAATCATGCATGAACCTTCAAGAACAAAACCCCGATCAATTCAACACCCTAGGTCTACCCCACATAATGAGAATTGCTGAGCTCCCATAACGTAAACCAGCAATACCAAACTTCTTTGGTGGGCGAGACAGGACTTGAACCTGCAAGGGTTACCCCACGTGGTCCTAAGCCACGCGCGTCTGCCATTCCGCCACTCGCCCAGAAGGAGTGTTCATTTACATACCATCTGATCGGGTTAAACGAAACATAATTCGTAACCGTTCAGGTGCTGGATTTTTTCACCCTCTCCCGCATTGCGCTCTGTGACGAAGGGCGTGATCGACCAGAACCAGCGCGGTCATGGCTTCGACCACCGGGACGGCGCGCGGCAGGACGCATGGATCGTGACGGCCCCGGCCTTTGAGCGTGGTGTTTTTGTATTCCACATCGACAGTTTCCTGTTCATGCATGACTGTGGCCACCGGCTTGAATGCCACGCGGAAATAGATCGTCTCGCCATTGGAAATGCCCCCTTGAATTCCACCGCTGCGGTTGGACAGAGTTCGCACTTTTCCGTTCTCCATCCGAAACGCGTCGTTATGCTCAGTGCCGGTCATGAAGATGCTGCCGAAACCGGAGCCGATTTCAAATCCCTTTGACGCGGGCAGGCTCAGCATCGCCTTGCCCAAATCGGCTTCCAACCGGTCAAACACCGGCTCACCCCATCCGGGGGGAACTCCGCGCGCCAAGCCCACGACGATTCCGCCAACGCTGTCGCCTTTGGCTCGCATTGATTCGATAAGTTCGATCATGGCCCTGGCAGCGTTTGGATCGGGGCAGCGGACGATATTCTGTTCAATCTGCTCGGCTGTGATGGTCGCCATGTCAATCTGCGCTTTGATCTGCTGTACCTGACTGACGTAGGCCATTACTTGGACTCCAAATTGTTCGCGCAGGATTTTCCTGGCCACCGCTCCCGCTGCCACCCGGCCAATGGTTTCACGCGCGCTGGCGCGTCCGCCACCCTGCCAGTTGCGAATGCCATACTTGGCCTGATAGGTGTAGTCGGCGTGCGACGGGCGGAACTTGAGCGCCATCTCGCTGTAAGCCTCGGGACGGGCGTCTTCATTCTTGACCCAAATCGAAATGGGCGTGCCCAGCGTTTTGCCTTCGAACGTGCCAGAGAGGATTTGCGCTTGGTCGGTTTCCTGGCGCGGGGTGACAATGCTCGATTGCCCAGGACGGCGACGGTCGAGATCGGGTTGGACATCGGCCTCGGTCAATGGCACCTGCGGCGGGCAACCGTCGATAACGACGCCCACGCCTCCGCCGTGGGACTCGCCCCAAGTGGTTATCCGAAAGAGTTCTCCAAATGAATTCGCCATTTTCTTGAGTTTAGCGGAGCGACTCGGGAATTGCCACACGATTTCAGATCAGCAATTCTCATTTTGAGCAAAGGAAGGGGAAAAACGATGATCTGCCCGCGTACCGAGTTTTCGACTCCCGGCGGAGCCAGAGGCACCGCAACTGGCAGGCCAGAGGCCTACCCTACATAATGAGAATTGCTGATTTCAGATTGCTCACCATCCTGCATTACCGCTAAGCTCGCTGGATGAGAGTGTGTTCAAACCGGGAAGGCGCGCAGCGCGCTGGGTGTTCCAAAGCGCAGGGCTGCTTTAAAGTCGCAGCCTTGTGGGGCAGACCTCCGGTCTGCCGGTTCCAGGAGCCTCTGGCTCCGTGGACGCCACTCGACTTTAGAGCAACCCTGTCCAAAGTGCGCACAGTGACTGTCTCTGCCATGAATTTCAGAACCCATGCATCCCACTGAATCCTCTGCGGTCAACTCGACGGACGATCTGCGGGTCAATACAAGGGCTGTCTTGGGAAAAGCGTTGATTCTGTTGTCGCTGGCTGTCGCTGGGGCGATGATTTATTACACCACGCCAGTCAAGGACTACTTCGATAAAGCAGGGCCGGTTTCCCAATGGTTCAGGGCGCTGGGGGGGCTTGGGATGGTTGTTTTTATATTAGGCGAAGCAGTCCTGATATTGCTGGGCGTGCCGCGTTTGCTGCTCTGCCCGGTTGCCGGCGCTCTCTATGGGTTTTGGATTGGGTTGGCGGTGAGTCTCGCAGGCACCATGATCAGTTACTATATAGGGTTCATTTGGATTCGAGGTCGTCAGCACCACGGACTCAACCGAACCGCCTTGCCCAGACAACTTGCGTTTCTGGCCGGTGACCCCGGCATTTCGGGAGTCATAATAGGGCGGTTGGTTCCTGCGCCGGGCATGCTGGTCACCATGGCGCTGGCGCTCTCGAATGTCAGCGACGGCGCGTATCTTCTGGGCTCAGCCATCGGGTTGATTCCTGAAGCGGTGCCTGCCGTTCTCGCGGGGGTGATGCAAGACGATTTCGGAAAATGGGGGAAGATGGCGGGAATCGCGTTCCTGGGTGTGGTTGTTGCGTGGCTGTTGATCCACTACGTGAGTCGGCGGTTTGCTCTGCAAAAAGCCCTTCGTTCCGTTGACATTGGAAGGGAATAACGCGTATTGGGCGCTTTACGCCACTTTATTGTTGTAACTTCACCGCAATTCGTTCACGTCTGGGGCTGTGTCCGATAGCATTCGGCAAAAATTAAAAGAAATATGAAGAAAATCTTGATTACAGTGATTGGTCTTTTGTGCGCCACATCGCTTGTTGTTAACGCCCAGGACGCCAAGCCAACTCATCGGCAAATGACTGCCGAGCAAAAAGCTCTGCAAAAGGAAATGTTGGAAAAATACGATACCAACAAGGATGGCAAACTCGACAGGACCGAGAGAGCCAAGATCAGCAAGGAAGACAAGGAACGTATGGAAAAAGCTGGTCTGAACAAAAAAGGCAAGAGCAAGAAAGCCACCGAGAAGATCTCGGCTCCCACGGACGAAAAGAAAGCGCAGTAATTTCAGTATTGGGGTGGGGAATTTTGACAGGATTAACAGGATTTTAAGAAACCTGGCAAAAATTCCTTCTAACTATTCAGGTAGCATAGGCATCCTTGCCTGTGCCCCTCGTCCCGGCGAGCGTCAGCGAGACGCTAATTTCTTCCTTTGAATAGTTATACTCTGAACGGGTAAGAATGTTTTTTTGCACCGAGAACAAGGAACACTCTTACCCGTTTACAGTTTACATTCTTCCCAATCCCGTAAATCCTGTTAATCCTGTCAAAATTCTTCGCGCATGGAAACGTTGACCCTCATTGGAGCGGGAAATGTCGGCAAGAGCATGGGCCGCTTGTGGGCGCGCAGCAAGCTGCTGGAAGTGCGTCATGTTATCAATCGCACACTGGAATCGGCAACGCGCGCGGTCGAGTTCATTGGCCAGGGCCAGCCTGTGTCGCGTTACGACGAGATTGCCCCTTCGGATTGGGTGATGATTTCTGTGCCGGACGATCAGATTGAGTTTGCCTGCGCTCAAGTGGCTGAGCTTAACGTCCTAGCCCTTGGAGCCACTGTATTTCATTGCAGCGGTTCGCGTCCATCCAGTCTGCTGGAGCCAGTTCGACGCCGTGGATGCAAGATTGCGAGCATGCACCCGGTCAAGAGCTTCGCCGACCCGCTCCAAGCGTCACAAACATTCGCCCAGACGCCCTGCGGGATTGAGGGTGACGATGAGGCGTGTCTGCGGTTGGAAGGCTTGGTGGTGGCTTCTGGAGCAAAACCGTTCCGATTGGACGGCAGTTCCAAGCTCCTATACCACGCAGGAACGGTAATGGTTTGCAACTATTTGACCGCGCTCTTGGAAACCGGATTTCGCTGCTACGAAGCCGCCGGCATCCCCAGGGCGCGCGCGATGGAGTTGGCCGCGCCCATTGTTGCCGAAACGGTGCGAAATGTTTTCAAGTCAGGGACCGTGGCTGCCTTGACGGGGCCTATAGCGCGTGGCGATGCGCGGTTGGTGGCTGATCAAAGCCTTGCACTCCAGCAATGGGATTCGGCGGCATCTGATGTTTACAAAGCGCTCGGCGCAATCGCAGTCCAATTAGCCCGCGAAAAAGGAGCGGCTCCAGAGGCATTGGCGAGCATCAGTGAAACAATTGGCTAAATGAAGATATCGGAAAATTCTTGTGACGAGTTCTGATATTCCTGAAAAATTGAGTGCGCATGCCAACAGTAGAGCGCCAACCATGGCTAAGCCGGTAACACCGATTTTACGTTCCTCGCTGACATCTGGCATGAACGACAGCACGAACTGGCCGATGCAAAACAGTAGAACAAGGGAAACAACGTAGTCCGCCGTAAACCGATAGAAAAAGCCCGATATGATCAAGGCAGTTATAAAGCTGGCAGGGAGCAATCGTTCGCTCAGGTCCCGCTTTTGGCAAAAGCGGTTGATACCAGTGATGGAAGTGAACAGAAGCACAATCGCAAGGATAATTTTTTGAGGGGTTGAATAGGCCAATCCGAAAACACTGAAGGCAGCAACCATGCCAGGGAATACGGCTTTAAGTTTCATACGATAGCAACACACCAAACCATCCGTCCACCCGATGAGCGTTCGTGAATGACCATTTTGTCGGCAAACGCTTTCGGAACTTGAAGCGCCAGGCTTTTGTCCCATTTCTGAACCGCTGTTTTCATGGCTCTACAATTAAATTTACAAAACCTTGGTTTCAATGAAAATGTGGCAAACGTGACGCGCACCACGCGCAGGTTTTACGAAACTCATTCATGTTACAGCAATATTCTCGTGAGTGCTCAGGAAATGGAGCCACGATCTTGTGACCGGCTTGCCGTAGATTCGGCTGATGGCACGGGCGTAGAGTTGCAATTGAGGGCGATATTGGTGAACCTTCTCGGGCGTGCCACCTTGGGCGTCGGTCTTGAAATCGAGCAGCCAGATTTCATCTGGCAGCACAGCAGCCAGATCGATCACGCCCTGCACAACTACGAATTCGCTGGTCAGGCCCTCAAATGCAGCTCCTAATTCCGTAGCGTTGAATCGGGCGGTGAAGGGGAGCTCACGACGGACGCAGTCGGCATGGGCCAGGAACGCCCGTCCCACATCCGATTCCCAAAAAGCGCCCAGAGCCTCGAAATCCAGGCAGGCGACTTCCTCGCGCGTCAGCCGTTGTTCGGCGCAAAGTCGTTTGGCCTCGTCCTGAAGGCCGGATGGCATCAGGATCTTGTCCAGCGCCACCATTTCCAGAAATGCGTGATGAGCCAGTCCCTTTTCCGCAGCGCTCAAGCCGGATTTCTTGGAACTCGAAAACTCATGAGTGGCGTGGGCGTCAAACAGCAACTCCGACTCTTCATCGATCATTTCGCGACGCAGCAGCGAAACAGAAGTCTTGGCGTGCCGACGTGTGGCCAATTCCGATGAATAACGCCATTCCAGCCGCGATTGGAGCGCGGCCATGTCGTCGTCCAATGTATCGGAGGCGGGTTGGATTGGGGCGGTCTGGCATTGTTCGGCTGAGCCATTGCTGGTATGGAGGGTCCAAGTCAGCAGGTTGTTTGCGCCGGTTTCAGTCAATTCTTCGGCTTGGTTTGTGTGAAGAAGCCAGCCGCCGATCCAGTCCAGAAAACTTCGGGCATGAAGAAGTTCGCTTGGAGCGCAACCGGAAGCGGCAATGGCATTCCAGCGCGTCGGCAAATTGGCACCTCGCACTGTTCCAACAAGCATCAATCGTTCGACTGCTCGTGTCACGGCCACGTAAAGCAGACGCAGTTCCTCTCCCAGGGTTTCGTTTTTCTGGCGTCGTTGCGCCATCCAGTGAGGGAGGCTTGGATAAAACTGGCGCGCTTCCGGCGGCTTGATCTGGGGGCAGAGTCCGAGCTCCTCGTCGAGAATGACCTTCCCGGTGAGGTCATCCATGTTGAACGGCTTGGCCAGGTCAGCCACCACCACGATGGGAAATTCGAGTCCCTTGCTTTGATGAATGGACATCAGGCGAACCGCGTCGCCAACGGGAGTTGCCGCAGGTTCCACATCAATTTCATTGTCCTGCTGTCCATCGACAAACCTGAGGAACCGATAGAGGCCCTCGCGCTGGAACAGGTCGAACTGGCGGGTCAACTGGATGAGACGCTCGACATTGGCTCGGCGTTGTTCACCCCGTTCCTGTGTCAACAGCCAATCGGCATAGTGGGTCTGGTTGAGAATCATCTCCAGGCAATGCGAAAGCGCCAGATGCCGAGTGGCCCGCCGCCAGGCGTAGTAGCGGGTTAGGAAGAGGTCTGCCCGCTCAAGCAGAGCAATGGTGACGGGAGTTATGGGAAATAGGGGGACTGTGGGATTGGAAAGAGGCGCGGAGTTCTCGGAAATCCTGTTAATCCTGTCCTTGTTTTCCTTGTGCCATTGCACAAGGGCGCTCCAGTAGGAGCCGTGGCGCTGGGCGATTCGGATCGTGGCAAGATCGTCCGCAGATAGGCCGGCAAGCGGTGAGCGCAGGACGGCCAGCAGCGGATAATCCTGCAACGGGTTATCCAGAACGCGCAACAGTGAGAGCATGTCGATCACCTCAAGGCTATCGTAAAAACCGCCGCGCGCGGTCTCAATCGGAAGGCCGAGGCGCGCGAACTCTTTGACGTAGGCCTCGACTTTGCCGCGAGGCGAGCGCAGCAGGATGACCATGTCGTTCCATTTGGCGGGACGCGGGCCGGTTGGGCCTTGAACCGTCGAGTTTTTCAATTCGATGAGCCGTTTGCCAATCAGGCGGGCTTCGATCTCAGGTTTTGTCAACTCGGGAGAATCGTCGTCGGTTTCTTCGGCTGGTTCAGCCGGTTCCATGAGCAGGCGCAATTCGATTCGCGGCGCATCGCCCGCTTGAAGCGCCAAAGGCTGGCGCTCAACGGGATTGCCAAACCGCAATTTGGCGTTGTCGTCATATACAATCCCGCCCAGATCCTTGGTCATCAGCGCTTCGAACAGGCCATTGACAAACGCGAGAATTCCTTCATGGCTTCGGAAGTTTTCCGAAAGCGAGATTACGTGGGCGTGTTCCTTGGACTGCCACTGATCCTGGTAGCCGAGGAAAATTTTGGGATTGGCCAGACGAAACCGATAAATGCTCTGTTTGACGTCTCCGACGAGAAAACGATTGGCGGCGGCAGACTCCCCACCAAGCGCGCCGATGATTGCGTCCTGAGCGGCGTTGATGTCCTGATACTCGTCCACAAAGATGAGTTTGAACCTGCTTCGCCAATGCCCGGCCAGCTCGGTGGCGCTTCCGGTTGCCCGGCTCCACAAGAGCCGATTTGTCAACTGTTCCAAATCATGAAAATCCAGCCCGCCGACCTCTCGTTTGGCTTTGGCAAAGGCCAGTTCAAATTGGCGCGCCACCGTCAACAGGGCCACCATTTGTGGACGCGCCCAAGTCCAGTCCTCAAGAAGCGGATCGGTGTTGCCCACCGTCGTGATCGAATGCAGGAAATGAGCTTCATCGAAGAGATTCCCCAGCGGTTTTCTCAGTCGGGTTTTCTGCTTGGCGGGCCAATTCTGGTCCGCATTAAGAATTTGGCCCAGAGCCGCCGAGTACTCTTCGCGCGACGGTTCTGCGGGTAATTGCACCAGAATCGTGGCGCACTCGGCGGCCTTGGTATTGTCGGCTGCCAATGCTTGCAGCGCAGTTTCCCATGATCGACGCCATTGGCCCAGTTCCTCCATCAACCATTGCCGCCAGAGAACCGGCTCTGGCTGGGTCAGGCGCTCAAATTGTCTGGCAAACCAAGCTTCTGGATTGGGCAGGGTTTGTGTGTAAGCGTGAATTCGTCCAACCAGCGCGCGCACCGGTTGATCCCAGCCCCGGCCATGGTCTTGGATCAAGTCTTGCACCACGAGGGAGTCGCTGGTCTGGCTGGCGTAGTGTTCATTAAGGATCGTCCCGAGAGTTTTGGCCGCCAAGATGCGCGACTGGTCTTCGGCAAGAACGCGCGACTGCGGGTCCAATCCCAGCGCGAAAAAGTGCTGCCGCACCAGGCGCAAACAAAAGCTGTGCAATGTGCAAATGTGAGCGGTTTCCAGCAGCGCCAATTGTTCAGCCAGGCATGGAGAACTCCCGGAGAGAAACTCCAGTCGTTCACGGAGGCGTTTGCGGGTTTCTGCGGCAGCCGCCTCGGTAAAGGTCACCATCAGAATCTGATCGAGACCGTGATTGGCGGGATCTTCCAGAATCCAATCCAAACAACGTTCCACCAGTGTGCGAGTCTTGCCCGCGCCCGCGCCCGCCATCACCAGCACGTCTCCGCGCGCTTGGATGGCAGATTGTTGAGCCAAAGTTGGACAGATCACTTTGATGCCTCCATCAATTCAACCTGAAAATAGCCGCAGAGGTCCATGGTGGTTCGTGCGCGAAGGTCGGCGGCATTCAATTCTCTTTTGGCCAGGTCGTCAGTATCGGGACGCCCCAGTCGAATCCAGCAGCCAACCCGGATCTCGTTCAAAACTTGCAGCAGCCATTCCACTTCCTCAGCCTTCAAAGTCAAACGAAAACTGCCGCTCTCATCGCGTTCGATCCGGGGATTGCCTCTAAGAAATTCGTAAAGCTTTCGGAGCCGGGCATGGCGCTGCTCCGTCATCGACTCTTCCAACAAGCGCTGGTTCTCTGAATTGACAGCCCCGGTCTTGCTGAGCGGCTGGATGTAGAGTTCCAGGAACGGATAATACTCAACTATAGCCAGCAGGCAGTCACGCTCTTGCTTGGATAGCCCAAAAACACGAGTCTCCGGGAAGACTTTATCAACGCCCAAGAGCCTCATTCGTCCTTCTCCATGGTGGCGTGCAAACCATATCCCTGGAGCTGATGCACGTAGTGCTCGGCCTTTTCAAACGTTTCGCGAGTCAGGAGGCTTTGGCCGGCATTGTGGATTTGGAGCATGTGGGCTTCCGCCTTTGCCTTGGGCCAGTTGAATACCATTTGCAGAACGTGTGTGACGTAATCCATCAGGTTGATCGGGTCGTTCCATGCGATAACCAGGTAGCCATGATCGTGATCCTCGCGGGGATCGGACTTCTCCTTCTTTTCCGTGTCTGGAAGAACAATCGGTTCAATGGTTTTTGGCATAACTCAACGATGGCTATTTACAGCGCAGTATCAACAAGCTCGCTGACCTACCAGATTTTGGCGCGTTTTTCGATCGGCTGCCACATGGGCGCATTGGTGGCGATGGCAAAGGCGTCGTAGAACACCTGAAAATTCACCAGAGGCCCGGTCGCGCGAAACCGTCCGGGGGAATGGGGATCGACGGTGACCAGTCGGCGTTGTTCTGCCTCGCGGATGTTCGTGCGCCAGACTTGGGCGAACGAAATGAAGAATCGCTGTTCAGGGGTTAAGCCGTCGATTTTGACGCGCTTGGCCGGGTCCTTGGCCAGCGCCCGCTGCAAGGCTTCATACGCGATGGCGACGCCGCCAAGGTCGGCGATGTTCTCGCCCAGAGTGAGTTTGCCGTTGACATGGAGGCCGGGCAACGGCTCGAACGCATCGTATTCATCGACCACCTTCTGCGCTCGGGCCTCGAATGCCTTGGCGTCAGCTTCAGTCCACCAAGCATGGAGATTGCCGTCCGCGTCGAATTGCCTCCCCTGGTCGTCATACCCGTGCGTGATTTCATGTCCAATGACGACACCAATGGCGCCGTAATTGACAGCATCGTCGGCCGTGAAGTCAAAGAAGGGAGGCTGCAGGATGCCTGCCGGGAATACGATCTCGTTTTGCGTTGGAGAGAAGTAAGCGTTGACTGTGATGGGCGTCATGTGCCATTCAGTTCTGTCCACTGGCTTGCCGATGCGCGCGAGCTGCCTGCGCGTCTCAAACGAGGATGCCCGCCAGATGTTGCCAAGGTAATCGTTGGGCTTCACTTCGATGGCAGAGTAATCGCGGAATTTCGTGGGAGAGCCGATTTTTTGCGTGAAGCGGTCGAACTTGGCCATTGCTTTTGCGCGAGTGGCGTCGGTCATCCAATCCAGTTTTTGGAGCCGGTCGAAAAATGCCGCTTTGATGTTTTGAACGAGTTCGTTCATGCGGGATTTGGCTTGCGGCGGGAAATATTTCTCCACGTAAAGCTGGCCGAGCGCCTCGCCAATGTTTTGATCGACGCTCCTGGCCGCGCGCTTCCAACGTGGCTCCTGATCTTGCCGACCGCTCAACACTTTGCCAAAAAAAGCGAAGTTTTCATCCTCGAAATCGTGGCGCAGAAAAGGCGCGCTCGCGTGAATCGTATGCCATCGCAGGTAAGTTTTCCATTCTGACAGCGGACGCTCGCGCAGGAGGTTTTCGAGCGCATCGAAGAACTCCGGTTGGCCGACGATTTCGTACGGAACTTCGACTTGGCTCGCGTTGAGGCTGCCGGAATTGGTCGTTAGTCTCGCGCCGGCGAAATAGGCGCTCCACGGAATCTGCTGGTTCTTGGAGAACAGCTCGGCATTGGAAAACTTGTTGTAGTTCTTGATTGGGTCGCGCAGGTCAACGCGAGAACGCGAGGCTTTTGCGAGCAGAGTCTCAATATCCAGCACCGTTGCCGCGTGATTCTTTGCGTCGTCCGGCGTGTCTCCCAAGAGTCCAAACATTTTGGCGACGTGCGCTTGGTAGGCTTGGCGTTGATCGGCAAACTTGGCGCTCAGGTAATAGTCGCGATCCGGCAGCGAAAGGCCACCCTGACCAAGCTCAAACGCATAGATCGAACTGTTCTTTTCGTCGGGTGATACCCCCGCCCCGAACAGACCGTCGATGCCGCGCTCATGCAATCCGGCGAGTACTTTGAACAGGTCTTGCACAGAGGCAGTCTGGTCGATGCTTCTGAGCGTCTCATCAATCGGTTGAAGACCTTGCTGTTCAATCTGATTTGTCGCGATGGCCGAGGCAAAGAAGTCGCCCACCTGCCGCCGGGGCGACGGTGCCGCCGATCCGGCATCGGCTGCGGCCTGATCCAGGATTTCGTGAACCAGATACCAGTTGCGTTCCGCCAATTCAGTAAAGCTGCCCCAGCGCGACTGATCGGCTGGAACGGGATTGTTTTTTGCCCAAGCGCCAACGGCGTATTGGTAGAAATCCGCGCCGGGGCTGACTGAACGATCCATGTAGTTGGTGGAAAAGCCTGGGTGCTTGGGCGGGGCGGCTATGGCGGTGGTAATGGCCAAGGCGGCCAGACTGCAGGCTAGAAAAAAGTGATGGGAAGAATGGGAATTATGGGTTAGGGGATTCATGGGATGAGTTATGCTTGTTCCGATACTGGAGGCGGACACGGGTCATGCGCTCGCGCAGGCCGCCTTGTTCGAGGAAATCTACTTCCAGACGGCGGAGTTGCTGGTCAGTCAGGTAGTTGGTCTGGTGGATGAGGCAGATTGCGATGTTGGCCACTACTTCGGGCGGGCGGGTTTCCACGAAATCGCGGTAGTTCTCGTAGGTTTGAGGTGTCTTGCGGCCCAGATTGCGAATGTATTGGGCTTCCTTGGAATCTTTGGCCCAAATGGGGAGATCGCGGACGCGCAGGTAGTCTTTGTAGTCATCCAGCAATTCCTCCAAACTGGCGCGGGCGACGTTGGTAAGTTTGATCTCGGTTTCCTTGGAGGTGGTGCCAGCTTTGCTGCCCTCCAGGATGTTCTTTTTGCCGGATCGCGCGGACTGGATCATCTGGTCAATAGTGCGATCCCCCTTGGAGAGGAACTTGTGCGCAAAGCGGAAAGTGATGTCATAAACAATCTCGGCTTTTTGGAAAGAGAGAAGAGTTTGGTAATCACCACGCGGGGGGAGAAGGCGCTCATCAGAAGGGGAATTATGGGAGGTATGAGAGGTGTTTTTCTCATAATTCGCATTTTTCTCATTATTCCCATATTCTTTCATGGCAGATCATGCTGCAAGAATTCTACAGTTCTTACCACCCTAAAACAGCAATTCCGGCGCTGGTAATCAGTTACTAATTGACTTACTCAGCAGCGGCGAATAGCTTCCGTCAGATTACGGAACAGACCATGCTCGAATCCATCGAAAAATTGCTTATTTTACAGGATCGGGACCGGAAAATCCTTCATGTGCGTGAAGAATTGTCCCGGGTTCAGCCTGAACGGCAGACGCTTCAAGCCAACGCAACCGCCACACAGGCTGCGCTCGACAGTGCCAAAAACCGGGTTAAACAGATCGAATCGGACCGCAAACGGCTCGAATTGGATGTTGACGCCAAGAAACAGCAGATCGAGAAATATTCGCTTCAGCAGTTCCAAACTAAGAAGAATGACGAATACCGCGCATTGGCCCACGAAATCGACAACTGCAAGGCATTGATCGTCACCCTTGAGGACCAGCAGATTGAGTTGATGGAGCAGGCCGAGTCGGCACAAAAGCAGGTTCAACTTGCTACGCGCGAAGCTGACGAGGTAAAAAAGGGCTCTGCCGGTCAACTCTCTGAACTGGCTCAGCGCGAGGAAGCGTTCAAGAAGGAATTGGCTGACTTGGAGAGAAATCGGCAGCAACTGACGGCGGGAATTGACGAAATCAGTTTGGGACGCTACGAACGGTTGCTCAAGCAGAAGGGCGGCAATGTGGTCGTTGGCATGACCCACGGTGTTTGCGGTGGATGTCACATGCGCATTCCGCCCCAGAACATGGTCTCCTGCCAGGCAAACCGGGAAATAGTGGGCTGCCCCAATTGCGGTCGCATTCTTTATTACAGCCGGGACATGGATCTCGCCGTGGCAGATTAGGCGCATTGGTCATCTGGGTGCGTGACAGGAAAGCTCTGTGGGGCCAGTTTCCCGCTTCAAGAAATTCCGATTTTTTGGAACCATCAGCCGTACTGAATTTGAGGGGGAAGACCATCGAAAACATGGAAACGAATATCCAATATCGAACAAGGAATTTCCAATAATGAAGTGAAAAAGCGTTCCAACCCCGAGTTCAGTTTCAAATTTGATGGCTTCTCTACTTCATTATTGGAAATTCCT
>CAIUEN010000265.1 GCA_903898185.1 uncultured Verrucomicrobiales bacterium | reverse complement strand
GCTGAGCCTGGAGAGCTTTTGCAATGCGTAGGGGCCAAACCATGCCCAAGAACGCTCAACGGATTCCCTGTGTCATCAGGGCAAGTTCTGACGGGGTCGCCCGGAGCGAAAAAGATGCACGCCGGTAAATATGGGGAATCGCCCCCCCATTGCGACAACGGGGAGGGTGGTGGCTTTCATGCCACCCCCTTACCCTCTGACAGCGGTGACAACCTTCCAAACCCATGCCGTCCACACATACCAGCCTTTCTCCGAAAATCCGGCGTCGAGTTCGACGAGTGGTATTTGGATTGATGGCTCTGGCGCTGGCATCCCTTCGGGATGCCGTCGTGCGGGGCATCCGCTTCCGGTGGTATCGCTTCGCTCAACCACCGGCTACAGGCTTTCATGCCTCCGGCATGAGGTTTCGTCTGCATAAAATCGAAAGTCCGGTTACTTTCCGGTCACACACCCCTTTCGCTGGAGCCGTTGCTTTTTGATTTGACGCCTCCAGCGTTACTGAGCCCGTTCAACTCCGGTTTCCTGATTGCGCGCGGCTTGGCCACAGTGCTTCTGATGAACGGAGTCGGGTTGTGGGTCAAAGGTTACTCCGGCCTTTTCTGCCCGCCTCTGAAATTCGACTACATGAGCGGCTATTTGTATCTGTTTGGCTGCGGTCTGCTGGGCTGCTTCCTGGCGTCGTATGTGGGCGTCCAACGCCGTCGCGGAAAGTTGCCGACCATTGAGTTTGCAGGCTCCGGCAGCAAGAGCGCGCTGCCTCAATTACACGGTTCCTGCGGCCATTGCGAATGCCCCAAGAATCAGTCCGCTTGTTTCGAGACATTATGAACAGTTATCGCCACATCTGTGTAGGTTTTAATGCAAGAAAGCTTCATTCTTGTGGGGGTTTGTCCCAGCCAATTATCACTGTGGTTATAGTTTGCTCATCACAAAACCCTCGTTTTCCAAGGATTTTGGAATTATCAGGAATGTTGGCATCACAATTGCAATAGAAGTTCACGTTCGGCGGTCTTAATTTGCCGATGAACGACATGATTATGTCAATGACAGACAGCAACATAGCATCGAACACAGTGCTGGCACGGCTCTATCCCGTTGAAGCCGTCGCATTGAACCCGGCGCCACACGACGGCGTTTGGCAAGACGGTGTTCTGCGGGAAAGCCGTTCGTCAGCGACAGAAACAACCCTATTACAGTAAGTCGCAAGTTCGTGAGCGATGAATTGGTAAATTTTACTGGGTAAAAGAAGCGTCAATCCGACTCACGAACTTACGAATTACGGTACTAGTTTGAGGCCAATTATGTGTAGTGAAGCAATTTCCACAATAAAGCGTGAAAGAAATTCATGCGGCTGCGGTGGACACACCGCGCGCGCTGCTTTGAACCCCGCGTTTGATTTACGAAGCATCCGTGCATTGAGTTTCGCCGAACCAGCCCAGCATCAATGTAATTGTGGCCGTGCCTGTCCTCGAAAATACCTTTCCTTGACCGGATTTGCATTGGGGGGATTCCTTGTGATGCATTTCGCGGCCAACCTCCTCGGCTTATGGCCGGAGAGATTTCAGTCAATGGTGACCCGAAATCATTCGCTGGGAATGGCTCTGCCAGTGTTGGAAATCGGATTGATCTTCATTCCATTGAGCATTCACATCGCTTTTGGTTTGCGCACATTGAGTCGCGAGAAATTGAAGTTTGGGATCAAGAAGCATCATGGCGGAAGCGATCTGCGGAACTGGATGCAACGGGCGAGCGCAATCATTTTGCTGGCGTTTATTCTGTTTCACGTCGCCACGATGCACCGATGGCTTGGCGGGCGCTTCGATTCACACAACGCCTTCAATTCCGCATCGCAAACCATCTGGAAGTTTTGGTCGGATTTGCCCGCTGGACATCCTGCGAACATGTTGATTGCCCAGCTATTTCTGCTGGGTATTGCGGCGGTTTATCACCTGACCAACGGCATTGCCACTGGCGCGGAAGTGCTGTGCCGAATTGAAACTCCAACTGCGCGAAAACGTCTCTGGCAAATCTGCTTTGCCACGGCTCCCGTGCTGGTGCTCGCAGGCTCGGTCGCATGGTATGCGATGGGGCTTAAACACACCCTTTGATGAATTCATTCACAAACATCACCCCTTTGGAAATG
This sequence comes from uncultured Verrucomicrobiales bacterium, assembly GCA_903898185.1. Classification (GTDB taxonomy): domain Bacteria; phylum Verrucomicrobiota; class Verrucomicrobiia; order Limisphaerales; family Palsa-1400; genus CAIUEN01. The sequence goes on along the minus strand of CAIUEN010000265.1, from coordinate 5,520 downwards.
CGCCTTTCAGAAATTGGCCGCATTCACTCGCAGTTTAAGCAGGCAACCGGAGCGCCGATCCAGCCATCTCGCGCCGCAAACTCGCCAGGATATGTCAATTTGCGTCCAGATTTCGTTGCCGGGTTAAAAGACCTCGACGGTTTCGACCGTGTCTGGCTGATCTATTGGTTTCATCGAGCGTCGGCTGCCAGGATGAGCGTGGTTCCTTACCGCGATACGGTAGAACATGGCCTATTCTCAACTCGGGTTCCTGCCCGCCCCAATCCGCTGGGAATGTCGTGCGTGCGCCTATTAGGAATTGAAGGCTGTGTCCTCCGCCTCGCCGAGGTGGATATTCTGGATGACACACCGCTTCTCGACATCAAACCTTATGTTCCCCAATACGACAACTACTTGGTGCAACGCTGTGGCTGGCTGGACTCGGTTCCAGATAAACCTGTCGTCGCGGATGACCGATTTGAACGCAAACTCACATGAACCAAACCCAGATTCTTCCTTCTCAAGAGAACATCTCAGACGCGTTATAATCCAAACCAAACACACCCTAACACTAGTTCTAACATTCTCCTTATCTGTGTGAGCGCTGCTATCGGCGAACACTACTCTTCACGCCCAAACCTTTGCCTACGCCAATTGCGACGCGGTGGCCGGTTTCCGTTTGCCCAACGGATCATTCGATCGGTCGTTGATTTGGGACCATCGGACATATTCCCAGACGCAGTTGAAGAAATAAAAGCTGCAGAATTGGTCGTTGAAGCACAAAAACCCCAAAGAAAAGCATTTGTGGCATTTTGAGTAAAACTATAATCCCAATCTGCGGTACACATGAACATGTTCGGGCTTCCTGTGGAGTAGATATTCCGCGCTGTAAAAGAGCTTATCTGATCAGTGGTAGTATTGTTTTCGACAATGACAAATGGAAACGCTACGCTTGCAGAGGAAAGCTTCTGCCTGAATATCCAATATCGAACAAGGAATGTCCAATAATGAAGTGGGGAGACATCAGACCTGGAATTGGCAATTGAAACCGCAGAACACGGAACGAGGAAGGTGAACTCACTCCAACATCATCAATCGTGCCTGCTGTTTTGCTCTTTCTATTGTATCGCAAACAATATCGCGAACTCCTTTGCTGCACTGGAACTGAACTCGGGTTGGAACGCTTTTTCACTTCATTATTGGACATTCCTTGTTCGATATTGGATATTCGTTTCTGTGAATACTTAAAACAACGTCGTCATCAGCGAGCCCACGATGCTCAGCGGTCCGGTGTCTTCGAGGCTTTCGGTGGCTTTGTCGAGTTTTTGCAGCGAGAGCTTCACGTTCTTGAGCAGGTCTTCGTCGTTGACAAGCTTGCCAACCGTTCCCTGGCCTCGATTGACCTTTTGGAGAATCTCCTTAAGGTTTGTCATTGATTCAGTGGTTTCGTTGTAGAGCTTGTCATCTTTGACCAGCTTGCCGAGGGTTCCCTGTCCGGAGTTGACCTGGGTGACAACCTTATTGGCATTGATCAGAAGCGTCTTGGCCTCGTTGGCGGCACCTTGGATGTCGGCAGCCGTGCTTTGCAGGTTGCTGACGGTGCTGAGAGCCGAAACATAGAGCGTATCCTCGTTGATGAGCCTGCCCACTGTGCCTTTGCCGGCGACAATGTTATCGGTGGTGATTTTGATGTTTCCGATGGTGGCAGTGAGGTTGAAGCGGTTTTCCTTGAGGAATGCGGTCAACGGCCCAAGCAGGTTGTCAATTGCGTCACCGCTGAAACTCTTGGTCAGATTTTCCACATTGCCCGCCACATGATCAAGCTTGGTCATGATCGCGTTGAGATCAGGCTGTTCCTCGGTTTGCAGCACCGAGTCATCCATCGCTCGTTTTGCGCCGGACGCGCCAAAATCCAGGTTGACATAGTTCTGCCCCATCAAGCCTGTGAACCGGATGCTCGCCTTGCTGTTATCTTTGACCTCGGCATTGCGATTGAGATTCATTCGAACCAATACCATGGAGTTGGTCAGCGCGATCCCATCCACCTTGCCGATGGGCACGCCCGCCATCTTGACCGGGTCGCCCACTTTAAGTTCCTGGACGTTCTTGAACTGCGCCTGAACATGGTAACCGCGTTTGAAAAATGCAAACCCGCCCAACGATTCCAAAATGATAAAAATGGCAATTACTGCGAGAGCGAAAAAAATACCGAGTTTTGTTTCGAGTGAATCCTTCATGGTTTGGTCGAGTTTGCGTTCAATTCTGCGTGAATAAATCTTTGAATTTGAGGATCTCGGCTCTCCTTGATTTCTTTTGGAGTGCCGATCTGCATGATTTTGCCGTCGCTGAGCATCGCAATGCGGTCGCCGATCCCGAAGGCCAAGTCGCGATCGTGGCTGACGATAATCGAAGTGGCGTGAATTCGGTTGCGCAATTTCAAAATCTCTTCTGCGATCACAACCGACATAAAAGGATCAAGCTCGCTGGTCGGCTCGTCATATAAAATCAACTGCGGTTCGATCACCAGCGCGCGGGCCAGCGCGACTCGTTTTTGCATGCCGCCGGAGAGTTCGCTGGTTGAACGGTCCTTGATACCTTTGAGTCCGACGAGTTCGAGTTTTTCGCGAACGATGCGGTCGATTTCCTCAGGCGTTTTGAGCTGGTGCTCGCTGAGGTAGAGACCGACATTTTCTCCCACAGTCAGAGATTTGAGCAGCGCAGAAGACTGAAAGACCATGGCCATCCGATATTTCTGAAGAACATCCGAGGAATGGATCGGTTCGTTTTCAATCAGGATCTCGCCGGCATCCGGTTCTTCAAGACCGATGATCTGCCTGAGCAGGACACTCTTGCCGCTGCCGCTGGGGCCCATGATGATGAAAATCTCACCCGGCTCAACATTGAAGCTGATTCCATTGAGCACCTCGTTTTCGCCGAAGCGTTTCCGCAAGCCCCGGACTTCAACCCGAACATTCTGGCGAGCATCGACGTTCATCATTTTATGTAAAGAAGCGTGCGGGTGAGGATGTAATCCAGGATCACGATGCCCACGATTGAGTTGACGACAGCCTTGGTGACGCTACGACCGATGCCGCGCGGGCCACCTATGGTAATCAGTCCTTGCTGACAGGAGATGGTGCAAATCGCCAGCGCAAAGACAAAGCTCTTGAATACACCATTAAAAACATCGCCCACCTCGACCATGGTGCGCAGATCGCCAAAAAAGGCCTCGAATCCAATGGAAATGCGTCCGTTGAGGGCCGAAACCATGGCGCCGCCAAGCCAGCCGACCGGGATTGCGAAGATTACCAGCGACGGCAGGGCAATGGCAATGGCCACCATTCTCGGCAAAACCAGGTAATGGATGGGGCTGATGTTCATGGTCCGTAGCGCGTCGATTTCGTTATAGACGCGCATTGATCCGATTTCGGCCGCCATAGCCGATCCGATGCGCCCCGCGATCAGGATGGCCATCATCACCGGACCCAGTTCTTTGCAGAAGGCCAGCCCGATCATTCCACCCAGCACGCTGGAAGCTCCGCGTTCGACCAGCACCGGGCCGGTTTGCAGCGCCAGCACGCCGCCGATGAACAGCGACAATACGCAGACCATCAGCAAGCTGGCGTTGCCAATCTCGAAGAGTTGGTCAAACACCTTGCGACGTTGACGCCATGTCAATGGCAGAGACCACAGGGTCTGCCAAAATAAAATTACCAGTTGGCCAAGGTTACGAAACATATCAGTGGGTGGACGCGGCGGCACCCGCGCATGTTCTGCCTATAGGAAAATAACACACCCGCCACCATCTGCCCTCAAGATCGGAGTTATACTGGATAAGTCCGAACAAAAACGAGATTTTTTTGCAATCGTCCAACTGTTCGCATGGATCCTTGATTGGATCCTTGTAGGGCAGACCTCCGGTCTGCCGGTTCCCGGAGCCTCCGGCTCCGTGGCCCCCAACCGACCTTGGATCAGCCTTGTGCTGTTCGCGACGGTAAAAATTCCAAAGAAACGACTGACTGGAATCGCCGGTCTTTGCATTTCTTTCCCAGCGCCACAGCGAATAGACCGGCGCAAAATCGCGCGGGATGCTCTTGTTGTTCGGAAACAACGGTTCGAGTATGGAAAGCACTTGCAGCCGACGATCTCCGTTCATGTCACGCCGCGCCGAAAACAACGGCCACATCTCGACACGGCGCTTGGATGCCAGGCTGTTGGTATTGCGCTCGACGGTATCGGAATAGAGCAAAAACAGGATGCGGGTGCGTTTACGCTCCAACGGAGGCGCATGCATGTAATTGACTTTGTAAGCCGGCCACAGATACCAATCGCTCTCGATACTTTCGTTGCGAGCATGGTTGTAGAACGGGAAAATGCGAGTTTCGGTCTTGCCTTCACCCCAAGCCTTGACGAACAAAGGCCAGAATAGATCGCGCTCCTGATATTTCTGTTGCGCATCGTCGATTACGGTGTAGCCCATCGGCCAGCCGTAAGTGGTTGAATCGCGTTTGGGCGACCGCTGCCGGACGTAGAATGGGATGACCCCCAAAGTATCCGACGGATTATCAGTGCCCAAGCCCTCCTTGTTATGGGTGTAGATGGGGAATCCGGCAAAGAAGCGTTCATGTCCGCCAATGATTTCGGTTTTCTCCAGTTGGTTGGTGCGATAAGTCACTCCTTTGGATTCTTTGCCGTAAAATGGCCAGAATTGCCTGCCGATAAGTTGATTTCTATAACGCTCATGGTAAAAGGGAAACAAGTAGTTGTGAGTTACCACATCTTTCTTGCTCGTCACGGAATAGAACGGAAAAAGGACGAACTGAATATCGTCGCGCATGAGCCGCTTCTTGAGATGGCCGTAAAACGGAACCAAAGCGGTGTAATCCTGAGATGGATCTTGAGCGTTGCGCTGCTGAAAATAGATTGGGAAGAGCGTGAATCTATGTGTGGCATCCTCTTTTTGTGAACGCCCACCCGCCCAGCTCAGTAATTGGTAAATCTGCAACCGGTATTCGCCACCGTAACGCCGGAATGATATGAGCGGATACCCGAGATCCAATTCTGTCAGATTAAGGTCCGGATCGCGAGTCCACGAAAACAGCGGGGGGAACCCAATCTGTTGCTCCGACTCAACCTGCTGCGAGTAGAAAAACGGGCCGACAGCTTCGACGCGCCGCCCCGGAGAGAGAGTCAGTTTGAAATCCGAATAGAGCGGCCCCACGACAAAATCATCCTGCGCCCGGACGACGCCCGCAAAGGCAAAGCCGAAACAAACCAGGATTTTGAGATATCTTCCAATAGCCATCTTCTGAGACGAAATGCCGCTGACGGATACTACGACCGCCGCACGGGGCGTCAAGCGCGGGATGACGCAGCCCAGCAATTCTCATTATGTGGGGCAGATTGCCGCGACCGGCGTTGTAATCAGCCAGCGCGTAGGGAATCGGATCATCGGTCTGAGTGTAGCGTTTGAGAACTTTCTTTAAATACCACGCTCCGGCCAAGGTGTTGGTGGCAGGGTCGAGACAATCAGTGTGTTCG
>CAIUEN010000264.1 GCA_903898185.1 uncultured Verrucomicrobiales bacterium | reverse complement strand
CGGCCGCTGGGAAGAACTTTACCCCCACGTCAAACTAACTTCCCCCAGTCTGAACTGATCGCCATGACAACCCGACCATAGCAAATCGATCCCAAGTGTTTACTCTGGACTAAACCCTTTAAAAAATCTGAGATGCGCACTCAACAAACTCAACAGCCAAATTGCGCTTTACAAGGCTCTTGGCGGCGGTTGGAATTAACGGCCACCAATCACACGATGAAATTGAACATGAAACTCTCTGCCGGGCTGCCGGCCATTCTCACAGCGCTCGTTCTTGCGAGCTGCCCCGGCTGCAATCCATCGGGAACCAGTTCGCTCAAATACGAAACCGCTCCCGTAGCGCGAGGGCGCATAGTCCAGCATGTCACGGCCAGCGGTTCCCTCAGCGCCGTCGTCAGCGTCGATGTTGGCAGCCAGGTTTCTGGAAAAATCTCCGCCCTGTATGTCGATTTCAACTCGGCGGTCAAGAAAGGCCAGCTCGTCGCCGAAATTGATCCGACCGTTTATGGAGCCTCCCTGCGTCAGGCCGAAGGCGAACTGGCAAGCTCCCGCGCCGACGTCACTCTCAAACGCCAGAACCTTGAGCGAAAGAAAATCCTGACCCCCTTGAGGGCCGCCTCGCAATTGGATTTGGATCAAGCGGTTGCCGAACTCGCGCAGTCGGAAGCCTCCGTCACCATCCGGCAGGCGGCGGTCGAGAGCGCCAAGGCGAATCTTGACTACTGCAAGATCACCGCTCCTGTTGATGGAATTGTCATATCACGCAAAGTGGATGTGGGCCAGACGCTCATCGCCGCGATGAACACGCCGGTGCTTTTCACCGTCGCGCAGGACATTACCAAAATGAATATCAGCGCCGCCGTTTCCGAGGCTGACATCGGTCAGGTGCGTAGTGGCCAACAAGTCGATTTTGCTGTTGACGCTTTTCCTGATGATGTTTTCCATGGCAACGTCGTGCAGGTGCGCAGATCACCCACCACAACCCAGAATGTTGTGACCTATGAGAGCATCATTGCGGTGGCTAATCCGGAACAGAAACTATTTCCAGGCATGACGGCCGATGTCTCCATACTGGTCTCTGAACGCGCCAACGTCCTGACCGTTCCAAATGCTGCTCTCCGTTACACCCCACCCGAAGGCGTCACTTTTGAAACGGTTCCACCGACAAAGATTGAACGCAACCAACGCCTGGTCTATTCGCTGGGAACCAACGACGCGAAACTCAAACCCATCATTGTCCGAACCGGTCTGAGCGACGGCGTGGACACTGAAATCATCGAAGGCATTGCCGAAGGGGCGCGTCTGATCACCTCCACCCTGGCAGCGGGCTCTAAATCCAGCGGATTTGGCGGTGGACCGCCGCACCAAACCCCATGAGCGCGCAAATGGACACCCCGATGGTCATTCAGCTCCGCGAGCTGGCCAAGACGTACCGCACCGGCGAAGTCGATGTCAAAGCGGTGCGCGGCATTACCCTGAATATTCATCGTGGTGAATTCGTGGCCATCATGGGCGCGAGCGGTTCGGGCAAATCAACCCTCATGAACATGCTTGGATGCCTCGACCAGCCCAGCGGCGGAACCTACCTGCTTGACGGCGTCCGGATCGCCGGGCTTAACCGCAAGCAGTTGGCCACTCTGCGCAACCGCAAACTCGGGTTTGTCTTTCAAAGCTTCAATCTTCTTGCCCGCACCTCGGCGCTGGAAAACGTCGAACTGCCAATGTTTTACGGAATGCCGCTGGTGCCTTTGCGCGAGCAGCGCGAACGCGCGGTGGCGGCGCTCAAGAAAGTGGGGCTGGGCGACCGTCTGGGCCATCACCCCAGCCAGTTGTCCGGCGGACAGCAGCAGCGAATCGCCATTGCCCGCGCTTTGGTAAACAACCCCGACGTCGTCCTCGCCGACGAGCCGACTGGCAATCTTGACACACGAACCAGCATCGAAATCATGGGTTTCTTTCAGGAACTTAATGAATCAGGCATCACCATCATCATGGTCACTCACGAATTGGACATCGCCGCCTATTGCAAACGCATCATCGTCATGCGCGACGGCCAGGTCATTAGCGACACCTTGAACGCGAACCGCCGTCACGCCCGGCAAGAACTGGATATTCTCAATCAAGCCGAAAAAACGGCAAAGCTCGCCTGACCTATGATTCTCATCCGCCGCTTACAAACGGTAATGCTCCGGTCGCTGTTGACATCCATGATTGCGCTGCGCGCGCTGCGCCGCAATAAGTTACGTTCCAGCCTCACTGCCCTGGGCATCATTATCGGCGTGGCCTCCGTTGTGGCCATGATTGCTGTCGGCAATGGGGCTCAGGCGCGCATCGAATCCAAGGTCGCAGCGTTGGGCCAGAACCTGCTGACCATATTTGCCGGCAGCCGCCGTTCGGGCGGCGTGAACTCCGGTCTGGGCAGCGCCAGCGCCATCACTCTTGCCGACGCCAACGCCATCCGGATGGAGGTGACGGATGTCGTGGCCATTAGCCCGGAAGTCTCCACCTCCGCCCAAGCTATTGCCAACGGACGCAACTGGTCCACCAGTGTCGTGGGCGAATCGCCAGACTACTTAAAAATTCGAGATTGGAACCTCGACTCCGGCTCGATGTTTACTGACCGTGAGGTTCGCAGCGCCGCGAAAGTCGCCGTCATCGGGTCAAAAACCGCTCGCGAACTCTTCGGCCCGCTTGATCCTGTCGGCCAGACCCTGCGCATCAAGAACATCCCTTTTGTCATCATCGGTCTGCTCGCGAGCAAAGGAGCCGGCATGGGCGGCCAGAATCAGGATGATCGCGTCATCATTCCGTTCACCACCGCCATGAAGCGTGTCACCGGCGACAAATACCTTCGTTCAGTCAACGTCCAGGTTGTCAGCTCTGAGCGCATGGAAGTTGCCCAGCAACAAATTGCCAGCCTGCTGCGGCAGCGACACCACCTTGGCGCAGGCCGCGACGATGACTTCAACATTTTCAATCAGAAGGAAATCGCCGACACGGTCGGTTCTATTTCTCGGATCATCACCCTGCTGCTCGGGGCGATTGGCGGCATTTCACTGCTGGTGGGGGGAATTGGCATCATGAATATCATGCTTGTGAGCGTCACTGAACGCACACGCGAGATTGGCATCCGCATCGCCATCGGCGCGCAACCCGGCGATATCCGGCTGCAATTCCTAATCGAAGCGATCACCCTCAGCCTGCTTGGCGGACTGATCGGAGTTCTGATGGGCGTTGGCATCTCACAACTGATTGGCCTCGTTGCCGATTTCAAAGCCATCGTCTCCACCGGTTCGATCATCCTCGCCTTTAGCGTCAGTTCGGCTATCGGCATATTCTTTGGCCTCTATCCTGCCAGCAAAGCTGCCGCGCTGGATCCAATTGACGCCTTGCGTTACGAATGAGTTCAAACTGCTTTTGGAAAACTCTTCCTATGGACAATCTGGCAGCAATTCTCATTATGAGCAAGGAAGTGGAAAAACGCTGATCTGCCCGCGCACGGAGTTTTCGACCCCCGGCGGAGCCAGAGGCACCGCAACCGGCAGACCAGAGGTCTGCCCCACATAATGAGAATTGCTGCCTACACAATGAGAATTGTGGACAATCTGTAGAGCCCTCACTACAATAACTCACCAGTTATGGCAAATTATCGCGTAGGCATTATTGGCGGCAGCGGTCTCTATCATATCGAAGGTTTTACCCGTCAGAAATGGGTTAAAGTCAAAACTCCGTTCGGACGGCCATCGGATGATTTTCTAACTGGCGAATTAAGTGGACGCGAGGTGGTGTTTCTTCCCCGGCACGGACGAGGTCATCGAATTCTTCCCAGCGAACTCAATCATCGGGCCAATATCTACGGGATGAAGAAGCTCAATGTGGCTTGGATTCTCAGCGTCAGCGCCGTCGGTTCGCTCCAAGCGAAATACAAGCCATGCGATATCGTTTTGCCGGATCAATTCGTGGATCGGACCAAGAAGTCGCTCGAACACACGTTTTTTGGGCGTGGCATTGTTGCTCATGTGGCATTTGCCGATCCCATTTGCGCCGAATTGCGGGAATTGGTTTATGACAGCGCCCTAGCCGAGGGGGCAACTGTCCACAATGGCGGCACTTACGTTAACATGGAAGGCCCGGCCTTCAGCACCCGGGCGGAGTCGCTCACCAACCATCAACTCGGTTACGACGTGATCGGCATGACCAACCTGGGCGAAGCCAAGTGCGCTCGCGAAGCCGAAATCGCTTATGCCACGATGGCTATGATCACCGACTACGATTGCTGGAAAACCGACGAAGCCCACGTCACGGTTGAAATGGTAATCGCCAATTTAATGAAGAACGCTGATCGAGCCAAAGCAATCCTTGCTCGTACGATTCCCCAAATTCCAGCCCAGCCCTCCTGGTCCTGTCACGAGGCCCTGAAAAATGCGATCTTCACGGAAAAGAAATTCTGGCCAGGCAAAACCAAGACAGAATTAAAACCGTTATTGAAGAAGTATTTGTAACCATTCAGGTAGCATAGGCATCCTTGCCTGTGCTCCTCTCTCCGGCGAGCGTCAGCGAGCTGCTAATTTCTCCCTCTGAACAGTTACAAGTATTTTTGAATCAGAGCGTTTACTTGGAAACCGCAGTTGGACGGCCGCAACAGGTCACAGCGCTGAATGCGACCCGTCGCAGAACGGGGCAGTCTTTGTATGCTTACAACCGCACCACGCGACAGTTTTGGATTCAGTCAATTCGACTTTTACAGGCTTAAAATCTGTTCCCTTATGCGCCCCATCGCAAAAAGGCTCCCCCTTTGAACGCCCGCAAGCACACCACGAATATTTGCCGGCATCAGTCTTTTGAACGTGAGGAAACTTCTGAAAAATAATGGGATCACTCATAATATCGATAAAACGATTTCAGAGTTACTATAACCGCAAACCCACAGGGCTACAATCCTAATATTCGGCTGATTCGGCTGGTGTTTTTGGTCGGGTGACCCTACGATGTCGCAGTGAGGAAAAATAGTTCATTCATGCTATACTTTGAACGGGTAAGAATGTTGCTTTTTGTGCCAAGAGCAGGGAACGACCTTCGGACGTAGCGCAGACATTCTTGTCTGCCGTTGCGCCGACTTTCCAGTCGGCAAAGCGTCGGTAGCAAGACAACCGCTGGAGTTACCGATGCGCTCCGCAGGTTGGAAAACCTGCGCGACGGCAGACAAGAATGTCTGCGCTACGTCCAAATATCTGGCGCAAAAAGTAACATTCCTACTCATTCAAAGTATAGTAATTGTCTTTCAATAAAACGCGACTTTAGTCGAATTTTAACGCTTGGAATGTGAGTTTTGGTAAACATCAAATTTGAAATTTAAAATCCAAAATCTGCAAATGAACCGCAGAATACGCGGAACACGCGGAAAAAAAGTTCTTGCGAAGAATGTATTTTGATCTGACGGATGGCATCTTCAAAACCTCATACTCCTTCTTCTTTCCGCGTATTTCGCGTGTTCTGCGGTTAACCCAACTGCGGTTTCCAAGCTGAAACAAATCGATTCACCGACTTGCGCCTGATACCCATCTGTGACTTTCAAAATACGCCTTTCACTTCTATTTTATTTGATACGACATGAATAATGCATGACCTTTCCAGAGCAAAACCCAGATCAAATCAACATCCTGGGGCGGCCCGATTTTTGGGTGATGCGGACAGCCGACTTTGATTATGCTTTGCCACCGGAATTGATTGCCCAAGCCCCGGCGGTGACGCGTGACCAGTCTCGATTGCTGGTAATCGACCGTGCTGCCGCAACGCTCGCGCACAAAACTTTTCCCGATTTATTGGATTATCTGCGTCCGGGCGACCTTTTGGCGCTTAACGATTCTCGCGTCATTCCAGCGCGTTTGCGTGGACGCAATGCAGTCAGCGGTGGCAGCTTTGAAATCCTGCTTCTGGCCGAAAATGGGACCAACGATTGGTGGGCCATGTTGCGTCCTGGAAAACGCGCGCGAATCGGGACGTGGATTGATATAATGGACGCCGACAAGCGTTCATCTGGAATGACAGCACAAGTCCTCGAAATCAATGACGAGGGGCACCGGAGGCTGAGTTTCAGCGGGGTGGGGGATGTCCTTGATCACTTGGATGTGTTGGGCGAGATTCCTTTGCCGCCTTATATCGAGCGCCCTTCCACACGTTCCGAGGACCGTGAACGCTACCAGACTGTCTATGCCCAAGCATCCGGGTCGGTCGCGGCTCCGACAGCCGGCCTTCATTTCACGCGTGAACTCCTGGATCGGGTACGCGCCATTGGCGTAAGGGTCTGTTTTGTCACATTGCATGTTGGGCCGGGGACGTTTGCGCCGGTCAAGGCCGAGTTTATTCCGGACCATGTGATGCATGAAGAGCGGTTCTGGATCAGCGCCGAAACAGCAAATGCGATCAACGAAGTGAAAAAAGCCGGAACGGGGCGAATCGTCGTTGTCGGCACCACCACTTTGAGGGTTCTTGAAAGCGTGGCGCAACGGACGGACGGCGCAATCGTCCAGGGAATGGGGAAAACCCGGATTTTCATTCATCCGCCGCATCCATTCAAAGTGGCGGACGCGATGGTGACGAACTTTCACCTTCCATGTTCAACATTGCTGATGCTCGTCAGCGCCTTTGCCGCTCCCGGCGCAACGTCGGGACGCGAAACCATTTTGCGCGCCTATTCCGAAGCCATTCGCCTGCGATACCGTTTCTTTAGCTACGGCGATGCGATGCTCATTATTTAAAAAAATTCAGACGTGGCATTGCTTTCGCCTCTCAAAGGCGATGAAAAAAGTCACGGAAATGCTCAGGACGGAGGAAAAAGTAGCGTCGTGCTAGGGTGTTGAATTGATGGGGATTTCGCTCTAAAAAGTTACCGCTGTATTTGTTCCCTGTTTTCTTCTTTTCAGCAACACCTGGCTTTAGCCAGGTGTCAGGCGCAAGCCAATGAAATCGAGCCGTTTTAACGGCTTTCCCTGCGCTTTGAAGCCGTTAAAACGGCTGAAGACTCACATTCCAAGCGTAACACCCGACTAAAGTCGGGTGTTACTGAGATGGCAATTATCAGCATGAACTATTTTTCCTCAATTCAACACCCTACCCCAATCCTCTTTGTGCCTTTGTGTCTTTGTGTGAGCCTTCCCCTGTTTGGCAATTATACTTTGTTCATCGCTTCCTTGAGCGCATTGAATTGCTCGTCCAAGTCAGTTACGCGGGCCCGGGCCGCATCCAGATCACCGGCTTTGCCGGCTTGCTCCATCGCCCAAGTGATGGCACGCAAAGCTTCGCCTCCCACTACTCCGCAAGCGCCTTTGATCTTGTGAGCTTGCTGTTCGACAAGTCGGGCATCGCCTGCTGCGAGATGGTTCTTCAACTGCGTGATTTGGCCGGGGATATCCTCCAAGAAGCCATCAAGAATCGTCCGAGCCAAGTTTTTGTCATCCATCACTCGATTCATGAATGCCGCACGGTCGAAGACGGCAAGTTTCGCTTCCTGATTAGTAAGAACGACTTTTTCTTCAAATTTGCCGGACGTCGGTTGATCCACTTCGTCTTTTGGTTTCAACCACTTTTCCAAAACCGCAACCAAAGCCGGTCGCTCAATCGGTTTGGGAATGTAGTCGTTCATCCCTGCCTGCACGCACTTCTCTCGGTCGCCCTGCATGGCATGGGCGGTCATGGCAACAATGGTTACTTGATGATTCAGAACACGCGATTGTGGGTCGCGGATGGCTCTGGTGGCCTCAAACCCATCCATCTCGGGCATTTGCACGTCCATCAGCACCAAGTCGTAAGGCACCGTCTCAAGGGCTTTGAGACCCTCAATGCCGTTGGCGGCCACATCAACTGCAAGTCCCAGTTTCTTGAGAACGCCCACCGCGACTTGCTGGTTGGTGATATTATCCTCGGCAAGCAGAATGCGCACATGACCTAAATTCTTCCCAGAGGAGAAACCGTCCGTCGATACTATCCGGGACGAGACGATCTTTTTGCCACTGATAACCGCCGTCAGAACGTCCAATAATTCCTGACGCAGAACCGGTTTGGTCAGAGTGGCGGCAAATCCGATTTCTTTAAGCTCTTGATCGTTACCTGTTTGGCCCAAGGATGTGTGTAAAACCAACCGCGTTTCATTAAGAGCCAACTCGCTCTTGATAACGCGGCCCAACAATTTTCCATCCATGCCCGGCATCAGCATATCTAAAATGGCAACCGCAAATGGATCCCGCGCGGCTTGAGCTTGGGTTAGCAATCGGAGGGCGGAAGGGCCATCCATTGCCTCAGAGGGGCGCATGCCCCAAGTCTTGAGCAGAACCATCAGAATCTCCCGATCAATGGGGCGGTCATCGACAATCAAGACACGCACTCCCCGCAGATTGGCCAGCTCTGGCGCTGCCGCAGGTTCGCGAGAGGGTTGTTTGGCCAGAAGCACCGTAAACCAGAATTCCGAGCCTTTGCCGGCCTCGCTCTCAACTCCGATCTCGCCCCCCATCAACTCCGCCAGTTGCTTGGAAATCGCCAAACCCAGTCCTGTGCCGCCATAATTCCTCGTCGTTGAGGCATCGACTTGCGAAAACTTTCCAAACAACCGTCCCAGCTTGTCTGAAGGAATGCCAATCCCGGTGTCCTGCACGGCAAACCGCAGTCGAACATCGCTCTGGGTTTCCGAGACTAAACCAACGCGAATGACAACCTGGCCTTGAGCCGTAAACTTGATGGCGTTTCCAGTCAAGTTGATAAGAATCTGCCGCAGACGTCCCTGATCACCCTTGAGGGCCGAAGGCGCCTCCGGTGCCACCACACATCCCAATGCCAACCCTTTTTCGTGTGCCCGAAGAGCCATCATCCCAATAAAGTCGTCCAGGAAGCTGTGCAGATCAAAATCCAGCGTTTCCAGTTCAAGTTTCCCAGCCTCCATCTTGGAAAAATCGAGAATGTCATTGATCAGGGCGAGCAGGGCTTCGCCGCTGGCGCGAGCGGTCTGGGCATAGCGACTTTGGTCTTCAGTCAGCTTCGTATCCATCAACAAACCGACCATGCCAAGAACCCCATTCAGCGGCGTGCGGATTTCATGGCTCATATTGGCCAGGAACTCACTCTTGGCAGCATTGGCCAACTCGGCACGAGCGGTCGCTTGTTCGAGGCTGCGATTCATGTTGACAAGTTCCACCTCGGCTCGCTTGCGCTCTGTGATGTCGATAGTGTAACCCGCCAGCAGGGTTTTACCTCTCAGTACAGCCGGATACTTGATTGTGGTGTAGTTGAGGCCATTATAATCTTCATCCACTTTCATCACATTACCCTTGGCAACGATCTCACAGTCGTCAGTGATAATCTTTGCGGCAACTTCGGACGGAAACAACTCTGACATGGTCTTGCCCTGCATATCCAAAGCCGAGATCCCGAGCATCTGTTGATAATTGTCACTGGCTTGAATTATACGGCTATCGGTAGGGGTTACCTCCTTGATGAATGCGTAGATGGGTGAGTGACGCATAAACAGCGAGAACAACTCACGGTTCTCACTCAGCGCTTCTTCCGCCTGCACGCGCTTGGTCATGTCGGTCGTCATCCCGCACACGCCGCTCACTTCCCCTGCATCATTTCGGATTGGAAACTTGATGGAAAGGCCGTAGTTCCGGCCTTGGGGCGTCTCCAGCACTTCCATTCTTTCCATCACCGCTTCCGATTCCATCACCTCAAGATCATTCAAGCGGAACTCCCGGCCGCCGGACGAAGGGAACAGCGTTTCGTCGGTATTTCCCAAGACATTCTGGCGGCTCAAGCCGGTAAGTTCCTCCCACTTGCGGTTGACCAACTCGTAACGCCCGGCGCGATCCTTGACGAATATGATTGCGCCGCTGTTTTCGATCAGATCGGCCAGAAAACGACGACTCTTGCTCAACGCCATTTCGGTCTGCTTACGTTCGGTGATGTCCTGAATGGTACCGATCATTTGTAAGGGCTGACCGTGATCATCAAAAGTGACTTTGCCGAGGCCGTGAACATAGCGTTCCTGATGGTCGTTATGACGGACAATCCGATAATGACGGTCAAAAGCGGACTGCCCTTTCAGGACTTCGTCATTCAAGTAACGCTGCATTTCGGCGCGATCCTGTGGGTGAACAATCTCCAGCCATCCCGCAACATCCTTTGTAAAACCGGGGTCAACGATGCCGAACAATTCATCCAAAACTTCGGTGCTGGTAAACCTGCCGGTTCTGGCGTCGAAAACGTAAGAACCGAGACGGGCAATACGTTGCGCTTCCAAGAGTTGTTCGCTTGTTTCCCGCAACCGCCCCATGATCTGCTTGCGTTCGGTGATGTCGGAAAAAGACGTGACAACTGCGTAGGGCCGTGTTTCACCCATCCTGACCATCGGTTCAGCGTTGATATTGATCCATCTTTTCGATCCATCAGGCAGATGAAGCCCCATCAGCACATCGTGGCAAGCCTGCCCCGTTCGCAGACTGACCATTGCCGGATGGTCTTTGCCAAGGAAGTCGGAGCCGTCTGCGCGCACAGCTTGCCAACGCGGGTCAACCGAAGTCAGTCCCATGATCTCATCGCGACTGAGGCCAAGGATCTTTTCCGCATTCAAATTGCAATCGGTGATCTTTCCGTCTGCGTCCTGAACGACCACTCCCTCCGACATGGCCGTCAGGATTGAGCGCTGACGGGTCTCGCTTTCTTGAATAGCCTCCAACATGTGCTTTCGCTCGGTGATGTCATGCAGTGTCCAAATCGATCCTTCAGACTGGTCTTCCGGCATCACGGATTTGCCAGCGACACTGGCCCAGAAGATCGATCCGTCCTTGCGCTTGTATTGCGTTTCCGCAGTAAAAACTTCCCCTTTTGAGAGTTGATCGTAACCTACGCTGCCCACACGTTCGTATTCCTCTTTACTCACATATAGCGCGAGAGTATCCAAGCCGACGCTTTCCCCCTCCATGTAGCCCAAGATGCGGTCAAAGGTGGAATTAGCCCACCGAATCTTGCGATCCTTGGCATAACAGACGCCCGCTGGTGTCGTGTCCAAGATGACGCGCTGCTGCGCGCTAATCCGCCGAAGATGGTCTTCAACCCTAAAGCGCAATAAAAGTGATCCTATTTGCAGCACCAGAATGCGGATGAATTCAATGTCCACCGCGCTGGGCGGCTCAACGTGGCGGGAAACGACGTTCAGAAATCCAAACGGCTGCTGGTCAGACATCAAAGCAATGCAGTGTACGTTGCGAAGCCCGTAGGCTTCGCCCAACTGACCATGTTCCGGGAACCTGTCTAAAACATTGATGATCTCCTGGGGATCTTCCAAGGCGGCTTTTATGTAGCCTGTGCTCAATGGGCGGTGAGCTACCTGCGCGACAAATGCCGACTCCAAACCGGACTGATGCCGCAGGATCGCTTCCTGACCCTCAATGAGATACAGTGCTGCGCAATCCATGTGTCCAAAATCGATTACCTGTTTCACAAGGCAGACCAGAGCTGAATCGAAATCGTGGCAAGCGTTCATCGCCACGATGCATTGGCGCAACACTTCGCTGGCATGGGCGGCTTGTTGAATGGCGGATTCAGCCCGCTTGCGATGGGTGATGTCCGTGTGTGTGCCCGTCATCACCAGTGGTTTACCGTCTGCAGTCCATTCGACCACTTTGCCCCGATCCTGCACCCAGACCCATTGGCCATTCTTATGCCGCATGCGGCATTCATAGTCATAGTAATTCAGGCTGCCCGTAAAATGCTTCTGCAAGAGAGCTTCGGAATCCTTCAGATCATCCGGGTGCGCCAGAGAAAGCCATGTCTGAAGGGTGATTGGAGCGAGTTCCTCCAGAGTGTAACCGACGATTTCCGCCCAGCGTTCGTTAAACTGGGTTTCGCCGGTTTGAACATTCCATCGCCAGGTTCCCACGTTGGTGCCTTCAATGATGCTGGCCAGAAGATTGCGCTGCTCCCGTAATTCCTGATCAAGCTGCTTGCGTTCGGTGACATCAACGACGATTGAATGGAGAACAGTGCGCCCGCCAAACTGAATGTGGGAGGACGACACTTCCACATCCCTCAACTCACCATTTGCCAAGCGGTGTTGGAACTGGAACCGCCGACCCTGTTCCGGCCTGATGGAGGCCATATCCTGAAGCGCTTCGACGGGTGGCAGGGTATTGATGTCGGTGATGCGCATGGCCAGCAGCTTCTCGCGGGTATAACCGTAGAAACTGACAGCGGCGGCATTGGCGTCAATGATCGCTCCATCTTTGGGATCAATCAGCAACATTATCGATGAATCGTTGGCGAATTGATTGCGGTAGGATTGCTCGCTCTGCGCCAACTCCGTGGTCAACTCTCTGGCCATCCGCAATGCCTTGAACCGGGTGTTGAGCACGGAGAAGAACAACCCGCACAGCAATAGGCTGGTGCTCGTTCCACCAAACAACACAAGCCAGACCTTGCCATAATCCGTCATGGATGACAGGCTGCTTGTCTGCGTGAAACGCAGGGTCCATGGGCGACCAGCCGAAACAACTTTACTCTGCAAGGTCAATCGCGATGCGGTTCCCGCATGCTGAGCCGCCCTGGGCTGGCTGTCGTAAAGAAGGGTATCGGATGATGCCTTGTCGCTGTCGAAAACCTCCAAATGAATTCGTTTCTCGCCACTGAGCTCCCAGCTTCCCAAGATGCCTTGCATGAGGTCGTTCATCCGGTAAGGGCTATAAACCCAACCCACAAGCGCATTGCGTCTTTGGTCGATAGTATCATGCGCCATTCCCACCCGATACACCGGCACATACATCAAGGTGCCTGCCTGCACATTTGTGTTGTTTTCTTGCACCAGAACAACCTTTGCAGAGAGAGCGGGGGCATCCTGGTCCCGTGCTCGTTCCATCGCTGTCCGGCGTGTCGGTTCGCCGAACATGTCGTAGCCAAAGGCGCGAAGATTTCGGTTCGTAAAAGGTTCAAGGTAGATGATGGATGTGTATATCTCTCGTTCACCCTCGGGTCGCACATGGTATTGAGGGAAACCCTGAGCGCGAATCTCCTGAACATGTTGCGCGAGGTTCTGCTTGGGAATCAGCAGCGCGAAACCAAAGCCCTGAATGCCCGGAAGGTGTTGGTCAACCTTTTGACGCTCTGCGAAGCGGCGCCATTCCTCACGGCTGACACCACCATCTGAGTGCTCGAAAAACGCCGCTCCGCTGCGCAGTATCTGTTCGTGCTCCTTGAGACGGTCCGCAATCTTGGTCTGGATTTGATCGCAGACGAAATCGAACTCCCGTTGCACCACAACATCGACTAAGGATTTCGTGTAATGCGCAGCCAAGGCGGTGACAATCAGCCCGCCAGCAAGGAGCGCCCAAGGCTGCCAGATTCTGCCGCGTGGAACCGCAACTGTGGACACATCTTGTACTGCCTTCTCAGTCTGATTCATGCAATGCCTTCGTGTTTCTGTGTGAAATCGGATTCTTTTGATCTGTTTTCCACCTCTGACCTGAATACTAGCGGAAAAACAGTTTGATCTTGCAGTTCGACTCCTTCGTTGGAAACTGGAAATTCCTTGTTGGATATTGGATATTCAGCGCCTTTTTCATTGGAGACCAATCTTCGCGTCTTTTTACGCGTTGACGATGACGAATTGTCTTGAAGACTGCCTGGCAGCCAGCCAACGTGCCTTTGGGTGTTTTCATGGGCACAAAGCTTTGCGCTTATGCCGGGATATGCGAACTGCCGGGATATGCGAACTGCCGGGATATGCGAACTGCCGGGATATGCGAACTGCCGGGATATGCGAACTGCCGGGATATGCGAACTGCCGGG
>CAIUEN010000263.1 GCA_903898185.1 uncultured Verrucomicrobiales bacterium | reverse complement strand
GCGAAATTAGAAGAGCGATTGCAGCGATCTGTCACTTTGCCTAAATGGGATGTTCTAATTGAACCGCGCCCTCTGGTATGATTATTTCTTCCAACTCCCTTACGAAGGATTTCAACTTTGTTCTAAAGTCATTCACGATTGATCCGATATTACATGTAGGGGCGGCGCTGTTGGGATTGGCTACGAGGTCTCGACAGCGAATTGCAGGTATGGCGAGCTCAACTGCACCGCGAATTCTTAGTTTGTTTTTCCCGTCTTCGGCTTCATCGAAGACGGGTTTTTGCGTTGCAACCAGCAGTAACTTTTCGGCATTCAAGTCTCATATCATTCCCATTCAAGTCACGTACGCGTAGCGCCAATTCGCCTCAATGCCTTTCGGCAAGAAGCACTTCATTCCTCTAATCACCTTGTGGTATTTTCATCTCCTGTCATCGCCAATGCCTTTCGGCAATAAGACTTCCCGTCCCCCGTTCTTATAACTCGTTGATGTTGTATCGACAAGATACGTTCCAAGCCCCCCCACCTGATAGCTAAAAAAATGAACCCGCCCTGTGGCAGGTTCAATGATTCTTAAGCAATCTCAAGCCAGCGAATTCCATGCTGTTCTCAAGTTCCTCTTTTTGGGGGCTTGATGCGTGCTTTGGATGCCTGATAGGGGTATAGCTCGTTGTCTGTCAGTTCACCCTCACTGGCGCGTCGCCACGCCTCCCCCAGCAGTGGTTTGATCTCCGGCGGACCATCCCACTCATCCCAACTGTCGGGATGAAAGCCCGGAAACAGATACGCGACCGAACAATAGGCTTTCATGAATTCCTTCTTTGTCAGCCTTTCCAGTGGCTTACTCAATGCTGCTTTGAGATGACGTTCTGCGACCTTGCATGAAGCCGGAATGTAAATGTAACTCTTCCGTTCAGCATTCATAACCGGCTTTGATAATGTCGCCTTTTCTAAAGCGAATCCTTTCTTCTTTCGTTGATTGCATCTTGATTCCTTTCTTTGGTAGCAGCCCTGCGCGGTACGACATGTACCGCGCAGGGCCGTGTTGGCTCAGGCCGCAATGCGTCTGAGTTTGGAGTTTGGCTGTTGTGTGGTGGCGTTCTTGGCACGTCCCTTGGCCCACTTCCTCAATGCCTCAATCGGTTCCGCCATGAGCTTGGACAGCGGCACGAACCCGCTCAGAACGCCAGCAATGGTCAAGTCGCCAGGTTCCTTCCCCAGCCCAAACCCATCAAAGAGCGCCTCGACAAACACGGTTTCAATCTCGCTGCCGGTCAACCCGTCGGTCATTCGCGCCAGTTGAACCAGGTCGAACTCTTTTGGATTGCGGTCGTACTTGCTGATTTGAATCGTCCAGATGGCTTCGCGTTCTGCCTGATTGGGCAAGTCCACGAAGAACAACTCATCAAAACGACCTTTTCGGAGCATCTCCGGTGGCAGTTGTGAAACATCATTGGCGGTTGCCACGATGAACACCGGCGCTTTCTTTTCCTGCATCCAACTGATGAACGAGCCGAATACACGCGATGAGGTGCCGCCGTCGGTCGAGCCCGAGCTCTTGCTTCCCGCAAAGCCCTTCTCGATTTCATCAATCCACAGGACGGCGGGAGCAATGGCTTCGGCGGTTTGAATCACCGAACGCAAGTTGGCTTCCGATTGCCCCACCAACCCCGCGAAGATGCGTCCGGCATCCAACTTTAGGAGCGGCATGCCGAACACCTTGGCCGTTGCCTTGGCGGTCAACGATTTGCCCGTGCCGGGTATGCCCAGAATGAGCAATCCCTTGGGCGCGGGCAGACCGTAGTCGATGGCTCGCTTGGAAAACCCATCCCGGCGGGCAACCAGCCATTGCTTGAGGCAATCCAGTCCGCCGATGTTTTCCAGCGATTGATCGGTCTCGATGATTTCCAAGAGGCCATTCTTCTGAATTGCCTGCGCTTTTGCCTTGGCGACCACAGCCGGGTCCAAGCCGCCGGTTTGAACCACCGACAGCGCATAGGCGTTCTCGGCTTCCAGCGTGGTCATGCCTTTGGCGGCGTTGAGCAGGCTTTCACGCCCGGCTTCCTTGGGTGTTGCCAAACCGGCCGACTTGGCAATTCCATCCAGCGTGACTGCCAGCACCGATTCACCGGGCAGGGCGAATTCGATCACGGCAAACTCACGTTCCAATTCAGGCGGCAGCTTGAGTCTGCAGCCCAGAACGATGATGGTTTTGGACTTGGTTCGAGCGGCCTGCAACTCCTGCTTCAATGCCCGCAACATGAGCGGGTTTGGGTCATCGAAGAAGAGGTGATAATCGCGTAGCAGCACGATGGAATTATCCGGCAGCCCCGCGATGGCTTCGAGCGTATCGACTGCGTCATGGCAATCAATCACGGCGCCTTTGGTGGTTTCAACCAGGCCGTCGGTGATGCTCCAGGCGTAGAGCTTGTGTTTGATTTCCTTGGCGATGGCAGCCAGTTCGGCCTCGACTCGTTGCTCTTCATGAGAAACGAGGTAGAGGCCCGAATAGCCAGCCCGGATGTAATGAGTGATTTGTTGTTTCATATCAGTTGAGGTGTTGAGCTTCCCAAGCCAGACAGGCTTGACGAGAAGAGTGGGAATGGAGCGTTTGACCGTTGAGGTCTCGCACCTCCCACATTTGGGTTGAGTTGTTGAATTCAATAACACTGGCCCGCCGCAACTCCAGGGAACCGATGGACCTCAAGTCAATCGCTTCGGTGTAGAGGCAGCGGGCCGTTCCGTTGATGGCAACCGTGATGACAGCAGGGATCATTGGCCGAGCCTTTGTTGTGAATCAGCCCGGTTATGCTGGCTGTATTCGGGTTTCTTCTGCTTGTTGCCGACGATTCCCAAAGCTTCCTCCAGGAACCGGGTGGCCTTTTCACAGTCCGCTCCTTTGAACCCGACGGCGTCGATGGTAATCTCGCCCGTCGGCTTGATGATGACTTCGATGGTTGGTTTCATAATCAGCCTATGGTGAGTTGGATGCTTCCGTCTTGCAGTTGGCTTCGCCTTGCGAGATGCCCCTTCTTGCGAGCTTCGCGCATCGCCTTGTGAACGGCGTAAAGCTGCATGAGCTTGCCGTGCTGGGGGCCGACTTCGTCTTCGACGTAATTGCCCCACTGATCATCCGTAAGGCTATACGAGCCTTCGGGCTGCCGATTGAGCGCGATGTCATACGGCCCTTTGAGCCGGATGACGTAATCGCCCTTGATTTGATTGCTCGCGTAACCGCGAGCTTGAGCATTCTGTTCCAAAGCCAATCCGAGCTCAGCGCACGCTTGGCGCAGGGCTTCGATGTCTTTGATTTGGGTTTTGATTGTAGTGAAGTGACTCATTGTTCTTCTGGGGTTGGAGCGGGGACATCGCCGGCATTTTCAGTCAGCCATTGTCCCGTGCTCATTGTTTTGATTTCCTTGCTTGTAACGATGGCTGCGCCACCGCCGTAAGCGTCGGTGCGTGGTTTCGAGCAATCATGCGACCACTCGAATGTCACGCGTCCTTGCGGGTTGAACTTCTTGAGGAGGTGTTGAATGAAGACGCAAACGGCATCCACCCCGCCATATTCGGAGTGAAGCCAAACCGCATGGTTCCTGTTGGCGTCGATCTCGAAGCACCAATCCTCAGACATGTTGAGCAATTCTTCGGGCACGTCTTCGGCCCATTGGTCATCCTGGAATGCCAGAGTTGCTTGATGATGAATGTTGATGGCGTAGGCTTGAGCGGCTTCGGAAGGCAAGCTCATGACCACGCTGAAGTTTGTGTAGTAATCGGCCATAATTCCTTTCAGTTTGAAGCCGCGCCAGGATTTTGACCCAACGCGGCTTACATGGCTTTATGCGGCGAGAATTACCCCGGCGTCATGCCGGGAGTCGCGCCACAAATGTGTTTTCTCAGTGGGTTGCCAATCTCAGTCGTAGAAGACCCCGTATTCCCGCAAGGATGTGTAATCCCGGCCACATGCGGCGCTTTTTCCTACGATGACGTGATCGGTGACTGTGATTCCAAGCAGTTGACCGGCCCGAATCATATCCCTGGTCACCTTGATGTCCGGTTCCGATGGGGCAGAGTCGCCGCTGGGATGGTTGTGCATGAGAATGAGTGCTTTTCCTGCCGCAACAATGACCGCTCTGAAGACTTCCCTTGGATGAGCCCAACATTGATCGACCTGCCCCAGCGCGATGAGATTGTGGCCCATGATGCGTTTTCTTGCGTTGAGAACCAGCACGACGAACGCTTCCTTGGATTCGTCATACCAGTCTGATTGTGGAATGTTCGCCTGCCAATACTCGTAGGCCCGTTGAGGGGTATCAACGAGATTGGAAGCGACGCATTCCCTAACCCGCATGACCTTGAATTCGTGCGGCGGGAGTGTTGATTTCATTTTGTTCCTTGAATTGAAAGAGCCGGACTCATGTGAATGAATCCGGCTCTCTTGCTTTGGTGTTATGCTGCCAGGTGGAACTTGCGCCGTCCCAGTTCGCCAAACCGGTTGACCACTTGGCTGTTGTCCGTGTTGGCCAGAGCGCGGGCATGATCTCGCAGACGGGAAAGGCCGTTGACCAACCGCGCCCGTGATGAAGCGCTATCCCGGTATTCCTCGGCTGTGCGGCTGAGCAATTCAGAGCGCACGCCTTCCAGTCGCTCTTCCATTTCGGTGTCATTGACGAAGTTCATTTGCTTGAACTGTTCGATGAACCGCACCAGCCGGTTGAGTGTCTTCTGGTGAACGCCTGTCTCGCTTTCCTTGATGCTGCCAAGCATTTCATCCGCAAGCTGGGCGGTTTGCTCACGCAGAGTGGAGACGCAATCGGCGATAAACGTCTGCACGTCCTCACGGATTTTATCCCCCGCTGCCTGTGCGGCCTGTTGCCGCGCCAGCATGACTGCCTGTTGGTCGCCGACCGTGACGGTGTCGAGTCCAAGCCGGTCTGGCACTGCAATCTGAAAGAGCCGAACATCGAACCCGAAGAACCGTTCCATTTGTTTAACGGAAGGGAACGAGGCTTCGATGTTGGCCAGCAGCAGATCAGGGTCGCTTACGAGCTTTTGAGCCATTGTGCGCCACTCCACTGAGGCGCTGGCACGCAAGGCTCCGTAACGGCCAAGGAATGTTTCCTTGGCCTGCCAGAACTCCGTTTCAAGTCCGCGCAACTTGCCGGTGATTTCTTCCAACTTCAAGTTGGGCAGGAAATGCGCCAGGCCGTTGAGGAACGGAAACGTGTTGGTTTCGATGAGCGAATGAGCTCTGCTTTCAACCAAGGCCAACGAAGCGGTCGCTTCCTTGGGCAGGAGGCGCTTGTGCCCCAGGCTGATGAGGCGCTCCGAAAGATCCTCGGCTTTGATGCCGATGTCTTCGGGGCGCAGTTTCTTGGTGCCGCGCCAGAAGCGAATCGACACATTGACCAAGACCCCTTCGCGAGTGAGAATATCAAGCAGTTGATTTTCCATGGTCTATTCCTTCCAAGGCCACCGGGTGGGCAGTTGACGGATGAGGTTTGGGTTGCGACGAAACAGGAAGTGACCGAGCTTGACCACTCCAACTACGATAAGCAGGCCAATGAGCCAAGGCAGCAGGTGAATGAACGCCAGCACCAATAGAACGAGCAGCCCGACAATGGATGCGATTTTAATAACGAGATATAACATGAGTTTCCTTTCTGAGTGAGGCCGGACACATGAATGCGTACGGCCCATTGTTTATGTTTAGAACTTCACGCTTTGCAGAGAGCGAAGCGTGGAACGGACGGAGGCGATCTCCTTATCATTGGATTTCTGCTCCCGGATCGCCTCCTTGAGGACGGGAAGCAGGTCGTTCAGGTCACTGATCGTGGTGCGCAGGGATGTTTTGATGTCATCAATACGTTCGATCAGATCCTTGAAGCCAGAGCGACTGTCGCTCTCGTGGCTGGTGAGATTGCCGCGTTGCGGCGTTGTCATTATGTTTTCAGGCATGGGTGGTTCCGTCGGTGGGGTTGCCTCGGTCGGTGACGGTGTTGCAACCGGGGTGATTGTGGTATCTGCCACAACGGGAGTTTCCGGCGCGGCAGCTTCCTGAGCCGGGACTTCATTGACTTGTTCCTTTGGTTCTTCGGGAGCAGAGCCCCGTAGCGGCATGATCACGATCTTCTTGCCTTTGGAGGTGAACACGACCGGGCTCAGTTCATCGTTGATGTCGATGGTGTTGAGGCCAAAGCGCAATGCCTTGCTCAGTAACCGTCGGTCCAGAGCGACCAACGAAGAACCACCAATCACGGTGACATCCGGGATGGGGATTGTGGTCCATTGGGTTTGCCCTTTGGCGATGGCTTTGAGGCTGAACCCCGGATTGCTGGCTACCATGGTCACGCTTTGATACTGCTCATTGATTCCCGGAAGCAGCGGCAGCGCCTCCAAGATCGTTTGAACCGCAGCCGTCGTGAGCCTGACTGTTGTCTTTCCATTGCTTATAGGAACGACCTGTTGCCAGTTTGGATATTGGCCTTCAATCGGCTTGGCCTGATAGGACCAATGATCGGAATCCAACCGGAATACCGGCGGCTTACCTTTCGCTGGGGGGTCGAACCGGAGCGTCCAATTGCCGTCGCTCATGAATCCCGGCCAGGAGAGGAATCGCCGGGTTCCAACGACTAACGGCTCTGGGATGTCAAAGAGGAACGAGTTGGCCGCGTAGAGATGGCGGCCATCGGTGCCCACAACGTAATGAGCCTCTTTCTTGGTGATGTCCAGGCAGACGCCTTGGAGTATGTAACGGCTCTGGTCAGTGCTGGAGCATTCCATCGCTTCCTTGAAAGCCAGCTTGAAGCTTTCGTCCAACTGGATAGGCTCGCTTCTTACTTCGGTGAGCGCAGGCCATTCCTTAAGCTCAACATGAGATAAGGGACGTTCGACTTGCTGCCCCGCCACCGGGAAGAAGACCTTGGTTTCGGTCTCACTGGCTACCAGACGGATTGTCTCGTAGGCCGCGCAGTTCTTGTGCAGCACAACCAGTTCGTTGTAGGGAACCAGCAGTTCGCCCGGAATGCCGGGAGATTGCCCCACCATGACGGTGACGGTTTCCTCCAGGTTAGTAACTTGGAGGCGGACCGATTGATCGTCCGCCCGCATGACACGCACGCACCCCAAGGATGACAGTGCGCTGGACCGGAGAATGATTTTTCCCAGACCAGGCAGTGCCGACTTGAGGGCTGCTATGGATATTTCAATTTCAGTATTCATTGTATGGATATGGAAAGGCCCGCCACGGGTTGCGTGACGGGCCGGGTTTGTTGTGATGTGTTGGAAGGGCGGATGGAGATTTTATCCCTCGTCATCCGCTTTGTATTTGATCTGCGACAAGACGCATTCGTGCTGGCCGATGTCTTGGCGCATTCCCTGGCAGACCGGCTGGTAGAGGCAGCCGCTCTCGCGCAGTGCGTAGAGGTAACGCACTTCGACCACCTCGCCGACTTTGGGGACAAGCTGATTAGCTGGAATCGTTACGTTCCCGGCGCTCTGCCAGCCTTCCCCATTGAGCAGCTTGAGTTCGACGCTGCGTTGGGGATTGATTCTGGAGACCACCGCCGAAAGCGTGGCGTAGAACTTGTGTTTCAACTGTGACCCGGCGCTATTGGGCCGACCGGGTGTGTAAGGCGCGTCCAGACGCTTGAAGACCACGCCTTCCTTCTTGAACTCCCTCAAGGTGCGCATGAGCAGCTCCTTCTCCATCGTCTCGCAAGCGGTTCCAACCAAGCGGATGCAATGAGCCGACTTGGATGTCAGCAGATGCATCAAGGATGTGAGCCGCTGCCTGTAGGGAAGCTGGCGGCAATCTTCGATGTCCAGTGTCAGCAGATCAAACGCATGGAACGTCTCGCCTATTGATTCACCGTCCATGACAAAGTCGCACGGCAGCGCCATTGCGCTATTCACAATGGAAGCGGGCAGTCCGACCGTCAGCCCCTTGCGATTAACGCCCGTGACTTCGCCCCGGCGCTTGACCAGCAAAGTGCGCCGACCATCGAACTTCTCCTGCATGCACCATTGCGCGTCCTTGAGTAGAGACATCGCGTGCTCTTCATCAATGGGATTGAGAAGTTGCGGCAGAAATCCGCTGACACGCCCTTCCTGACCGGTCTGGTGGTAAGGAGTTCCGTTTTCGGTTTCCGTGTATCCCTTGGCCTTCTTTGAGTTGATCAACTTGGTGAAGACCGCCTGGGCTTCGTCCAAGTCCACGGGGGCTTGGGTTTTTGAGCCGGTTTGCAGGGTGGTTCCCCTGCGCCCGTACGCAAAGTTGACGACGAATTGATTTCCCTTGGGTTCAATGCTGGCCTGATAGACCTTGTCGGATGAACCTTCCCGGTAATGTAATGTGATTGATTTCATGTGTTTCTTGGTTTGGGGTTGAATAAAAAGAGCCGAAGCCCATGAGGGATTCGGCTCAAGTGGTGGAGAAACTGCTATCAGTAAACAGTGATGCAGCAGGGTTGTCCGTCCAGAGGGCTCTTTTCCAGACTCTCCTTGTTCACGCCTTGGACATCGTAATCCAGAACTTGAATTTCGATGTCACTGGGCACGTTAAGGATCTCCTGCACCAAGCCTCCCTCGACTATCACTTGTATGACGCGATTTTCCTGCATGGGCTTTCCTTTCTATTTGTTGACGGCTTTTGGAAGTGAGCTTCCCAGCCGCGTGTGGGCAACTACCCGGAGAAGCAGCGGATGTTTTTGTCCGGCAGAATTCCGGCGTCCTTGGCCCACTGGTTGATCTGTTTCAATTCACCCTGTTTATCGTGCTCGACGGTGAGGCATTTCGCGTCGCCTCTCGCCAAGTCTTGGAATGAAACAGTTGTGACCTTCACGGTGACATGCGGGTATGTCGCTTTCACCTTTGCGCGAAACTCGTGTGTGCTCATGGTTAGAGGGCATACTCAGGTTTGCCATGAGTTATCACCCAGTCATTGAGTAGGGACATATACAGATCCATCCCCATCTCCTGCCTGTAGTGCTTGCATAGAATTTCCGTCACCTTGCCGTTTCCATCAATGTCCACAATGGGGTATTGGTGGCTGGCAGGGTGGCAGTCTCGCCCAAGGAAGAAGTCAACGTAGCCAGTGTCGGTGCATTCTCCCCTGATTTGCTCAAACCGCCGTATAATCCTGCCGGTTTGGTCCAGAATGCAGATTTCAAGCCTGCTCCCCGGTATTGGGCTATTGGGGCCAAGGCTGAGATTCCACATCCCAAGATGTCCGAATTTGGGCGATTTGCGCCCGCGCTGTGGCAGTGTTCGTATCATGCTCATAATTGCTATTGTTCCTTTCGTTGAGGGACACCGATTAACAAGTGCCCTGTAAACGAAGAGAGCCGGACACGTTCTGTATCCGGCTCTCTTCGATGTTTGGTTAGTAGTTGATCTGGCAGTGATGGAGCTTTCCATCCTTGGCCATTGCCAATCCCTTGATGGCGGATTCCTCGATCTCGTAATCCAAGATCAGGCTCAAGCCCGGACAAAGAAGCGAAAGCTCCCTTAACGGTTCCAGCGGCGCGTCATCGGTTTCAAACAGGCAGACGTAACGACCCTCGCAACGTTCAAGAAACTCGCCGAAGCGACTCTTCAACACCGCATCCCACGCCATGTCGTCCACAAACCGATCTACTTGGGCGGCAGCGCCCAATGCAGCCAGACGGTTGATGCATCGTTTAGCCATGCGATTCCTTTCCATCCCACCGGCGGCATTCAGCGAAGTATTCGCATCCCGCGCATCCGAAGCCGGATGAGGGGACGAAATCCCGTTGCTGCAAGCCTTCCCGGTAGGAATGGATGATCCGGTGAAGCCGGGCTTCCTGTCGCTCGTTCATGGGGGGCAGGCCAATAAGGGCCAGCTTGGGTGTTTTGAGTCGAACCAGGTAATGGAGTTCCATCCCTGATTCCTTCTTGCCGGTGGCATCCCGGTAGAGCAGCGCGTAGCAGCAGAGTTGAATCTCATGCTGGTGCTCCGACATCGTGTCACTGGGTGTCTTGCTGGTGGTCTTGAAGTCAACGATTCGACCTCCAGCCCGTACCAGATCAATGATGCCGACCAATTGAATCGAACCGGGCAGTTGCGCCTCAACAGAGACCTCGACGGCTTCTGGCCGGTCTTGGATGGAAGTCTGCGCGAAGAAGGTTTTCAGCAGCGCCCATGTGCTGGCGCGCTCCTGTTCCTCTTGGCCCTCCCAGTCGATCTTGGTTTCGCGGTGTTCATCCCATTGCTCAAGGAACACCGCTTCGAGCTTATCGGTTGCCAATCCGCGCCAACGCGCCCAGTTCCACGCCTGCAAGACGGCATGAGCCACCTTGCCAACATGAAGAGCCGGGGATGGCGGCTTCTCTATTTTCGCCACATAGCGGAAATAGAATTTGAGCCGACACTGTGTCCAGCACTGCAACCGAGAAGGCGACACCGTGTTGAGCAACCGCTCCCAGTCTGGGGGTGACGAAGCCGGGAGCACCGGCATTTCCATGATCACCGTCTCCCCGCTTTCTGGAACTGCCGCCCGTTCTTGTTTTGACCGACCAGGCAGAAGAGTTCCTCAATCAAACCGCTGGCTTCGAGCTTGTTAACGGTTTGAACCGACTTGCCGAAGCGGTCTTGCGCCAGTTGTTCAACCTGTTCCATGCCCAGGTTGTTTTCGCTGACCACGTTGAGGATGAGATCCTTCTGTTTTGGACTGCAGTTCCACTGATCGCCGTTGCCGTTGCGGGCAGCGCCATTGCCATACCCGTTGGAACGAGCCCGGTAAGCGCCGTTGCCATTCTGGTGATAGCCATTCCCATTGCCGTTGCCGTTCTGCGGCAGCCCGTTTCCATTACCGTTGCCATTCCCATTGTAGCCATTACCGTTCCCGTTGCCATTGCTGACGCGGTTGTGACCGGTGGGGTCGATTTCCGGCAGAAACCCGGTTTGTTGAATCTCGCGATCCACGCTCGATTGAATCAAGCCGTGGATTCGCTTGCTTTCGGCATCGACCTGGCTGATTTCGCTCAGCTCGCTGCGAATGCAGATGGAGTATTCGTGTGATGAGAATCCGGGCAGTCCCAGTTTCTTGGAGTAAGTCGCTTCAAATACGACAGCCATAATTTTCCTTTCTATTACAGGCCCGAATGGGCCGATCCATGATGTTGACGCCACGCCACCCTGGATCAGGGATGACTCGCGTTTTGTTTAATCAAATTCCAAGTGGACGACTGGCTGGGAGGGGAGCAAGGGCTCATCGGCAAAACCAGCCGTTATCGCCGTAAACCGATGAGAGCCCCACTGGTTTTCGGATTCGAGCCACTTCTTGACGAACTCAGCTACGCCAGACCGGCAGGTTTCCCTTACCAGTTGAATCCGCCGTGGATCACTGGCATAGCTGGAGAGCGTAGGTGTCAAACTGCTGCGCAACTCCTCAAGCAACGTTCCCGGCGATAGTCGGCACCAGCCCCGGTTGACGCTTTGTTCCATCTGATCGGTGTGGATTGCTGGCGGTAGGCTCGATTGAATGGCCGGGGCGCGAACCATCAACGTGTTGCCCGCAATGTCTAACTTCCATGAATCGTAGAGCCGAATGTGATAGCGGTAGGTGACGGGCACTTTGATCTGGGCGGTGTTGGTTCCCAGATTGATGCCCAGGAACCGCCGGTTGTTTTGACGGTCAAGCACCTCGGTCTGCCGGGAGGTGGCCACTTCAAGGTTCATTTCCCGTGTGAGTGTCGGGATGGCTGAAATGAACGTGTGGGTTATGTTTTGCCGGGTGAACCGCCCGTCACAGGAAAGCTGGGACAATTGCGGCTTGCGGGAGGACGCCTTGCGTCGTTTGAACCACAGCCACGCGATGGCAGCCAGGATGGCGACAATAATGATTCCAGCGAAGACAGATGCGATGGTGATTAACTTGATGATCAATTGGGGCCTTTCTCTAAACGCAACAAGCCCCTGACGGATCGCCAAGGGCTTGTTGCATGGGTTGATGGATGTTGGTGGGAGGGACTACGTTTACGGACAAACAAGATTCCCTTGTCATGTGCTTATAACACAGGCGTGGGGGCTATTGCGTCGCCGCTCGCGCTAAAGCGCCTTTTGCGGGTCACCTACGCTGGCAGATCAGGCCATTGCCTTTGGGACACCAAAGGCGGGTGAATTTGCGCAACGGCACGGCATTATGGGTGAGCAGAGGGACATCGTTGATTGCCATGAACACCTTGTGTGGATGGCGTCCATAGCCATACACCGTCACCCAATGCAGGCTCTCGCTGCCGGGGTTGTGAATGGCAAGAAGAACCGGCTGGTTCCGATTGATAGCCCGGCAGAGGTCATCAAAGGTCAGATCGTTCCGTTCCCAAACGCGAACGCCGCTCTGGCGCAACGCTCGCGCCACCTTGGCAGCGCTTGAGCCTTTGCGCCGGGTCGGATTGACCCGAGCATAAAACTGGCTGAAGTCCGCGTGAGGATGAAAGTGCTTTAACGCCATGAACCCGGCGACTGCACCACAAGCAAAGCTGTTGAGCTGCCCATAGCCGGGCAGACTCAAGGTGACTTCGCCGGGACGGCTGGCCCGGTTGAGGGGCAAGCGAATAGCGGCATAACCGGTAAAATCGGAGATTCTATCGGCTGCCACCGGGAGAAGCTTTTTGAAGGAATTGATTATTTCAGTGACCATAAGAATGTGTTGGTTGGGATTGAAGAAACCAATCAGGGCGGGCAACATGCCCACCTACGCGTTGGTTATCTCCAAGACAGCAATGGGTCTAAATTGTTGCCGAACATTTTGGCCGACAGCCAGACGCCTTCTGTCAATGTCTGATAACACCGAAAGAGGGTCTATTGCAGATTCAGACGGGTTTGAAGGGAATTGATTGTGTTGTGTACCCGTCTTAATCAATGCCCGCTTGGTTTGTTGCGGCTTCGGAAATCTATTGGGCGAGTTTTTTTCCCGTTCATCCCAATTGACATCCAAGCGGGAAGAGAAGCTAATCATCGTTGCCCTTGAAAACTGGTCCAAACAATTATATCCGTGCGAGAAGCACAATTAAAAAATGAATAAAAAACTAACTTATTTGCGAGAGACGATAGCAATAGCCTTGGTGGCAGTGGCCTGCCGTGGGGAGTTGTTGGCGGCGAATTCCACGACGTTGTCACTAACGATGGTGCCCAATGTAAGCATAACGGGCGACATTGGGAACTACACATTGCAGTATGCGAATGTGGTGGGAGGCGGACAGACCAACTGGGTGACATTGGCGACGAACATTACATTGAGCGGAGCAACGAAGAACTGGCTGGACTATTCGGGAGTAGGGCAAGCGCAGCGCTTTTACCGGACGTTGGTGATTACGAACAGTGTGCCGACCAACAATCCTAACCCGTCGTTGTTGGTGTGGATACCGGATGGGACGTTTTTGATGGGAAGTCCAGATAGCGAGGTATATGGGGGGGCTCTCAATATTCAGAAAGACAGCATACGGTGACATTGACGAAAGGATTTTATATGAGCCGGTATCTCGTAACGCAGGGGGATTACCAAGCACTGATGGGGGTCAATCCAAGTATGTTTGTGCCAAGAACATATGCATCAGATCCGAATCTTCCCGTGGAGTGTGTGAATTGGTATGATGCGACCAATTACTGTGCGAAGCTGACGCAACAGGAGAAATCGGCGGGGCGGTTGCCAGCGGGATGGGTCTATCGGTTGCCCACAGAGGCGGAGTGGGAGTATGCCTGTCGGGCAGGGACGACAACAGCATTCTATTTTGGAAGTGTGATTAGCGGAACAGATGTGAATTTTGACAGTAAATATGAATATGATGCTGCTTTTGGAGACATATACGAGTCGAATCCAGTGGGATATGTCGGGCAAACGACACCTGTGGGGAGTTATGCTCCTAATCCGTGGGGATTGTATGACATGTGTGGGAATGTATCGCAGTGGTGTAAGGATTGGATGGGTACTTATCCGACCGGAAGTTTTAGTGACCCTGTGGGACCTGGAATTGGCGATTCCCGCGTGTTGCGCGGTGGCAGTTGGAACGACCACGGCAGGAATTGCCGCTCCGCGAGTCGCCTCCCGCTCCCGCCATACAGCCCTAAGGGAGTTGGAACTTAAAAAAATACCAGCGATTTGGCCAAAAAGGTGTAGAATAGGAAGAGGAGTTAAATTTTATGTCCTGTCGCGGGGCGAGCAAACCAGGACAAATAGCGTAGTTAGCAAACCAGGAATGTTCTTGTCACAAGGATCATCCCCCTGCCCAGCCCTTGAGGAGGC
>CAIUEN010000262.1 GCA_903898185.1 uncultured Verrucomicrobiales bacterium | reverse complement strand
CGGAGCCTCTGGCTCCGTGGACTCCAATCGACTTCAGAACAGCCTTGTGATGGAGCAATAGAGCTTTGAAGCCGCCGAATGGGACACGGAGCCAGACGCTCCGTGAACCGGCAGGCCAGAGGCATACCCCACGAGGGGGCGGCTTTAGAGCACTCAGGGTTCTCCCCGAATTCGATTGTTTTTTGGTTTTGAGTCTTCACTGGAAGTGATATGTCTGCGGTTCAAAAACTCCGTTGGTGTTCTGCGTCGCGCTGATCAGGGTGCGAAAGACCTGAAACTTCGATTTCTCGCCAACTGTCATGCTTGTCCCATTGCGCCGAACCGGCCACGCCAAACGCAACCGCACCTCAAACAGATTATTTGTCAAATACTGTATCTGCGCCCAGCGATTGGAACGATACAATTTTTCATTGTTCGACAGTGTCGTGTCCGTAAAATTAATTGACTCTGGATCCCAAGAGTTGAACCGAGTAACTTCCGAGCGTAACTGGTAATAGAAGCTCATGGACTTATCTTGAGGAATTGCAGCCTGCATGAGCGCCGAACCACTAAAGGCTCTGACATAGGCGATTACCTCGTTTGTCCCTGTGGAATTGGTATCATATTTGGGCGTGCTCAACAATCGGACAATGTCCGAGCCATTGGAAAAGTTAGCATTTGTCTTGATGATAATCCGATCCACATAGTTCGTCAGGTTATCCAGTCCGACCACCCCGCCCCGGATCGCTTCGATGAAATAGTTTCCGTCCTGGCTGATGATGGTGTCTTCGCGATTGTCCTTTTGCACCGTCAACCCCATCGGCAGCAATCCGACTATCGTCAGCAACGCGAAACCGATGATCGCCAAGGCGATTGCGATTTCTATCATCGTAAACGCCCTATGCGCGCGCTGTTGGGTGCGTGACAGGAAAGTAACCATGTGGGGCAGACCTCCGGTCTGCCGGTTCGAGGGGTCTCCGACCCCTCGATACATCTTCATCCAGAGCAAGTCAGCAATTTTCATTTTGAGGAAATATCTAATCTGCCTGCGCAGGTGGTTTCCAATTCTCTACGGAGCCAGAGGCACCGTAACTGGCAGGCCGGAGGCCTACCCCACAGGGTTACTTTCCTGTCACGCACCCCGCGCTGTTCAGCGCCCAAGTTTGTAAATGCAATTTTCACTGCGGTATTTCCTTTCGCTCAAGTTTGGCGCGACCAGTCATTCCATCAATGCGAATCAGATTATAATTATTGGTCGATTCTCCCGGTGGCGTCTCGACCACCGAAATACTATTGGTCATATAGAACACGCTGCCGTGTGTAAGCGGGATATATTCGACATCGGGGTTGCCCGTTTCCGGGGAAACGCACTGACCCTGCGAGTTGAATTTGATGAAGGGCAGCGTAAAGTTGGTGCCTGAATTAACGTATGGAAACGGAAAATCCATGCGGCTGAATTTAGCGATAACCCTGTCCGGTACATTGGGCTCAACCACCGTCAAACCGAAATTGAATTTTTCCAATGGGATATAAACACCTTCAGGCAGTTTCCTCCACTGTGTCAAATATTTGGGATACGACTGACCAGGCTGGTCTCCCACACTGCGCAACGCGATCAGCGCATAAGCACGGAGTTCTCCAACAAGCAAGCTATCGAGTTCGCTTGTCGGTTGGGCGAAAAGGGCGCCAAGACGATCATTGTTATCTTCTTTAACTCTGTCATGGAGAAACACCATGTAAACGTCCGTGCGATGTGCCAGCGCCCGCTGCCGTGCCAAGGCGACATCGTCCAGAAGCTGCCGGGTTGCCGCCTGCATGCTGTTGGACTTGCTGATGCCGCGCAAATGCGGCAGCGCCATCCCGGCCAGCACCGCGATGATCGCAACCACCAGCATCAGTTCCAGCAGCGTGAAAGCGCCAGATCGCTGCCTTTTTATTCCCGAATGTTCTGCCAGTCCGGATTTCATATCAATTTGCTTACTGTTGTATCCAGTTGCCATTGGTCACAATGTTCTTGCCCAACGAATACACCGCCCACACGTCATACGAATCCATGTTGTGCCGGTTGGCGGACGATGCATCGTAATGCCAGAAATTCACGAAATCAGGGGGCGTCTGCACGGCGGGATTTGCCGGATCTCGGTCCAGTGAAATCGGAACGACCAAGCCATATACCCCGGAATTACCATACTCTTTGTATTGCGTCTGATTCGGCGCGGGAATCAGAAAACTCACACTCCGTTGATCCACCGAGTCTGGTTGAGCTGAATTGGCAATGCCCTCCCGATGAAAAACATTGTTCAACTGAACCCCAGTGACATTCAGTTCAGGGTTCCCTCCAACAAATGCCAAGTACGCCAGAGTTGCAGAATTGGTATCAATCTTTACCCCCATGAGTTCATAAAATAGGGCATTTGTCGCGGTAATCTGGGCGTAGTTTTGGCTCAAATCGACAACCCAAGCATTATCCGGCGGATAAAAACCGATTTTCGCCTTATAATTCTCGATGGCCGTAATCAATTGCTCTTTTGCGGCATCCATCAACTTGCGTTTTCTGGCTATACTGGAGGGAGCTGCCAGGTTTGCAATCATCGCGGCAAGCATTCCGATAATCGCGATCACCACAAGCAGTTCGATCAACGTAAACGCAGACCTCCTGGCGCGGGACGCGATTCGGTTTTGCGTTGGGTTCAAATTCATAACTATCCGTTTTGTGAACGCATGTTGACGCGACCGTCCCTCAACTCCTGCTCCATCCGTTCGCTAATCCACTGCTTCATCATGCTCTGGTAATTCAGATAGCGCGACCGCGCAATGCGTTTGATCCTTGCCAACATCCGCGGATCCATTCGCAACGATATGGTCACCGAGTCTCCCAACTCGCTAGTCGATGCCGCTGAGCTTTCCATCAACCGCAAATCAGGCCGGTTCTCCGCCCAAAACGCGGCCTCGGCCTCCTCCCGGTCAAATAACGGCACTTCTTCCCAACGAGATATGACATTCATAACTATTTTATAAACAACACATTATCAGGCCAACGCGCGGTTAAGCTTTCGTTGGTAGAAATACTCCTCGTCCTTCTCAAAAGGACGGGAGAAAATGACCTGCGCCTGTTTGCCGTTGGTCCGGTAAACAGTAAAAATCCCCTGCCCTTTGGCGGATACTCCCAAGTTGAAAAAACGAGCCTGAACCGCAAAACGCGGCGAGTCCGGAAGCAAACGAACAGCAAACGGATCCTCGAAGGATTCTTCGATCGCTTGCAGTTCCAAAGATCTGTCCAAGTTAAACGGTATAATGTTCCAGTTAAAGTCCATCGATCTGGTTATTCAATCGTTGTAACAATTCAAGTAGCATAGGCATCCTTGCCTGTGCCTCCACTTTCCGGCGAGCGTCAGCGAGCCGCTAATAATTCAAGTATACTTTGAACGGGTAAGAATGTTACTTTTTGCACCGAGAACAAGGAGCGATCTTCCCCGTTTACAGTATAGCATAGGCACCCTTGCCTGTGCCCCACTTTCCGGCGAGCGTCAGCGAGCCGCTAATTTCTCCTTCTCCCCATTAATTGTTACGATTCGTTATGCAACGTAATTACAATGTATCTACCGCTTTCCAGCCAAAGTCAAACCAGCTTTGCAACTGTTCCGCCCTCCATCTTTGCCAGGATTTTTCGGGCGGCCTCGAGGACAGCTTGAGCCAGCTCGGGGGGCTGAATGACGACCGCGTTGCCGCCCCACCCGAGGATCCATCGCTCGATTTCCACCAAACTCGACAGTTTCAGTCGCAATTCGACCCCTCCATCGGGTAATTCGATCAGTTTCTGTGATTCATGCCACTTCTTCTCTCGAATATAATCAGCCACCAGTTCGTTGAACCGAATGACGACATCGAACGTTCCCGAGCCGGAAATCACGCCAAAACTGTCGCGCAATCGCTTTTCGAGCGAGAATTTCTTGGGGCGTACGAACGTTTTGCCCGTTTGGGCAATCGCCTGGATTCGGGCCGGAACAAATGTGCGGATATCGTGGCGCAAGTGACACCAGGCGAAAAGAAACCATTCGCCGTTGATATTGGCCAGGTGATAGGGGTCAACCACGCGGTCTTCGAATTCGCGGCGGCCGGGCTTGCGATAGGTGAGCTTCAACTGGCGTCGCGAGGCGGTGGCACGGGACAGGGCGTCAAACACTTCAAGATTCAGGATTGGCTCGGCCCGCATGTGGAACGAGATGGTTTGCTCCCAGTCGGCAAGATTAAGCGAGACGGTGTCCGGCAGCGAGGAAGCCATTTTCTTGAACGCGCTCACCAATGGTTTCTCGAAGGTTGTCCCCCGGTATTGGTGGAGCGCCTTTTCTGCCACCAGCAGCGCGAACAACTCGCCCTCAGTGATTTGCAGCGTGGGAAAACCACTGACCTCCTCTGTGTAGAAATAGCCGTTGTGCGCGGCGTTGAATTCCAGCGGCAAGTCCAGCCGATCTCGCATGAATTCCAGATCGCGGTGGACTGATTTTGAGGAGACTTCCAACTGGCCGGCGAGCGTCCTGGCATTGGGATACTGGCCCGTGGCGATGGCTTGGTGAATGCGCATCATCCGTTCCAGCGGAGGGCGGGTTGAGAGGTTGGGTTTGCTCATTGGGCGACCTTTTTTTGTTTCGGTAACTATTCAGCAAATCAACTACCTCCGGTGGTTGATTTGCTGAATAGTTAATTTCTTTTACGATTTCGGCGAGAATACAGGGGAGCGCGCAAAAAGCCCAATTCAAAACTGGAAGTATTGCTAAAACAAATGGAAAATCTGTTGACGAGCGATGGATGCGTTTGTAGTTTGTCTGTCCCTTTGGCATCCAGAGTAGCTCAATGGTAGAGCGCGCGGCTGTTAACCGCGAAGTTGTAGGTTCGAGCCCTACCTCTGGAGCCACTTTCGTAAGTCGCTGGTGGACAGCGACTGGCAGCCGGATGGAGGAGCGAAAAACGCCCAACTGTCAGAGAAAGTGTCAGAAAAACGCGCGATGGGTGGCAACTCTGCCACTATTGCCTTTAACTGCTCACAACTCTCCCAGAACTCGTTAACCGGGTGGAATGCGCGTCTGTTAGCCTCAGAACAGACGTATATGAAACAACGGTTCTACCTCTTCAAACGTGGTGAGGTTTACTATTTGCAGGATGGCCTCACCGGAAAGCAGCACAGCCTCCAAACCCGCAATCGCACCGAAGCGGAACGCCTCTGGCACGCCCGCAATGAGGCCACTGCCAGCCCGGGACTTAACCGCGCCCTGGCCCGCGTTTACCTCTCGGCCAACGATTCGAAAATGCTCACTCGCACCTGGCAGGACGTGATTGATGAGTTCTGCTCCCGGGGCCAGCCGCAAACGCAAGCATTTCGCAAACGCAAGGCGGGGCAGCAAGCCTTTGCGCTTATCCGCCGAAAACCATTGGTGGAAACCACTGCTGAAGACGTTCTGGCGTTGGTGAAAACCGCAGGCGTAATGGGAAGCGCCTGTTTTCGCTCCATGCACAACCTTGCCATTGGCTTGGGTTGGTTGCCGGGGCCGATCTTGTCGCCCAAGCTCTGGCCCACCAACCAAGTCCAGATCAAGCGGGGGATCACTTTGGAGGAACACTCGAAGATATTGGCCGCAGAGATGAACCCGGAGCGACGTCTGTATTATGATATGCTTTGGGAAACTGGCACATCGCAATCAGATGCCGCCACCCTGCACGCCGAGAATATCGACTGGACGAATCGACTGCTGCACTACCGCCGAATGAAGACCGGCACGAGCGCCTGTCTGGCAATCGGCCCCCGTTTGGAAGGTATCTTGCGTGCGTTGCCAGCCAAAGGCCCCTTATTTCCCTCGCTGGGCGTGACGACAGTAAATGCGCGTTCGGCAGAATTTTGGCGTCGTTGCAAACTGCTAAGCCTTCGCGGCATTTCCCTGCACAGTTACCGCTATGCGTGGGCCGAGCGCGCAAAAGTGGCAGGCTACCCGGAGCGTTTTGCGCAGGAGGCGCTCGGCCACAACAGCAAGGCGGTGCATCGTGCCTATGCCCGCCGGGCGCAAGCAACCATACCTTCGTTGGAGGAATATCAGAACCAGCGGGCGGAAAAGAAGATCATCGCTTTACCCTCAATTGATACGCCTAATCACCAAAACCAGACTGCGTCAGGAACATAAACACCGAGATGATTTCGTTGCCTCAAACGTGGTTCCACAAACGCTGAATCGGAAATCAGGCCAAAGCGGATTGTGCAATGCTTTCGGATGGTTACAGGGCTGACATTGACTAGGCCGGGCGATTAGCATAAAAGCTGAGAGGGCGGATGGGGGAGGTGTATGCAAAAGGTGGGGTGTGGACGAGCGCGGGGAAGAGGCGGAAATGGCAACGATTCTCTTCAACTGGATTTGTTTGGATTTGGAGCGCAGACCAATGAAGCAATTGACGCAATACGGTTGGATGGCCGAGAGGCACTGGCGGCAATTCTGCCCGAAGATGGTCCAGCAATTGACGGCTCAGGGCAGGTTGTTGGAGGCATTGATGGAGGCAGAGGAGCAAACACAGGCGCAACTGGATCAACTCCGCCGTCATCTGATTCAAACGGGTTTGACGGCACAGCAAGCCCACGACAGGGCATGGGAGATTGTGCGGCAGAGATACATCTTCCTGCCGCCGGAATCCTGACCGGCCCGGCTTCTGGCGAACCCAACGGCCATCCTTATCCGATCCCGGAACCGGCACCAGAGCCCTTACGCAACGCCAACAACCACAGAATCACCGACGCTGACCGGGTTGGCATTGGTTCTCTCAAGCAGAAATGCCGCGACAATATCGCAGCCATTGAGCAACTCAAACGACTGGAAACCGAAGTTCATCCTGTGACTGGGGAAGAAAAGCAGGTGCTGGTTCGCTATGTCGGATGGGGTGGCTTACCCCAGGTTTTTGATTCGATGAATGAAGAATGGCAGGAACAACGCCAGCAGTTGGAATCTCTTCTCACGCCAGAGGAACTGGAATCCGCTCGCGCCACCACCCTCAATGCGCATTACACAGCGCCAGTCATCATCAAAGCCATGTATGCCGCCTTGGAACGGTTCGGATTCGAGCACGGGCGCATTCTGGAACCGGCCTGCGGATTGGGCCATTTCATCGGCCTCATGCCCGAAGCCATGCACAGTCGCTCTCAAATCACAGGCATCGAAATTGATTCCATCACAGCCCGACTTGCAAAAACGCTCTATCCCGACGCTGATATTCGCCACCAGGCATTCGAGGAAGCCAAACTCCCGGATAGCTTTTATGACGTGGCCATTTCAAATATCCCCTTTGGCGATTACAAGCCGTTTGATCCCCGGCTCAAGGGGTGGAAATTCGTCATCCACGACTATTTCTTCGCTGCGACACTGAACAAGGTGCGGCCGGGCGGACTGATGTTGTTTATCACATCCAAGGGCACTCTGGACAAAATCGAAGGCGCGTTGCGCGAATACGTTTCTCAGCAGGCCGATCTGCTTGGGGCCATTCGCCTGCCCAACGACGCTTTCAAGAAGAATGCCAACACGGAAGTTACGACTGATATTGTGATGCTTCGAAAACGACTTCCGGGCGAACTCCCGAGCGGCCCGGCTTGGAAGGAACTCAAGGAGATTTGCAATTCGAGCGGCGAAATCATTCCGGTCAACGAGTATTTCGCCGACCACCCGGAAATGATGTTGGGAGAAATGCGCCTTGAGGGACGGATGTATCAGCGCGGAGAGCCGACCTTGGCGGGCAACGGCCAACCTCTGGAAACGCGTCTGGCTGAGGCCATCGCATTGTTGCCGCGTGATATTTACCGATGCCAGCGAACCGCTGTTGTGCTGCCCACTCTTGAGCAGTCATTCCCCACCCCCGAGCACATCAAGCCCAACGCCTACACCATCGTCAACGACCGGATCGGCTTCCGAGATGGCGATCGCGTTGTCATGCTCGACGCCCTGCCTGTCCAACGAGCCCAGCGCATCCGGGGCCTGATTCGCGTGCGCGATAACGTTCGTCGATGTTTGCGCTCTCAGGTCGAAGCGACCAACGAAACCGATTTTGAATCAGCGCGTCAGCAACTCAACCAGACCTACGACTGGTTTGTGGGAAAGTTTGGTCCGATTTCGGAACGCGCCAACACGTCCGCCTTTCGTGGCGATCCTGACATGCCTCTGCTATTGTCATTGGAAAACTATGACGAGGAAACCCGCCGCGCAACCAAGGCAGCCATATTTCGAGAACGGACTGTTCAATCCCGCCGTCCCACTGCCAAACCAAGAAGCCCACAGGATGCCCTCTTGGTAACCTTGAGCGAGCGCGGCTTTGTGGACTTGGATTATCTCGGAGGGCTCTTGCATCGCTCCACTTCTGAGTTCTTGCCAGAGCTCAAAGGCGCGGTGTTCTTGAACCCTCAGACCAGCCGATGGGAAACCGAGGACGAATACCTGTCGGGAAACGTTCGCTCTAAACTCGCGGCAGCCGAGGCGGCAACTCTCACAGACCCGCAGTTCCAGACGAATGTGGCCGCGCTAAAACAGGTGCAACCAACCGATCTTTCGGCGGTTGAAATCGACGCACGGCTGGGAAGCGCATGGATTCCGACCGATGACATTCAGAAATTTGCCACCGAGTTGTTGAGCGAAGACTCCATCACGATTTCGCACGCGCCGCTGCTTGGGCTTTGGGGAGTTCAGGGCGGCTACGAAGTTCGGTTCAGTGTTGCCAACACCACCGAATGGGGCACCGACCGTCGCACTGCCATTGAATTGCTGGAGGACGCGCTCAATCTGCGCACCCCGACCGTTTATGACCATGATTCGAGCAACGGCCGTGATGTTTTGGACGCCTCGGCCACCGAGGCGGCCCGCGACAAGCAGGAGAAAATCAAAGAGCGATTCAAGGAATGGCTATGGCAGGACGACGAGCGCCGCCAAAGGCTGGTTTGCAAATACAATGACGAGTTTAACAATACCCGCCTGCGCACGTTCAACGGAGATCATCTCACGCTGCCCGGCGCAAGCCCAACCATCGCGCTTCATCCTCACCAGCGAGCGGCCGTTTGGCGGATTTTGCAATCGCCCAATTGCCTGCTGGCACACGTCGTCGGAAGTGGGAAAACCTACACGATGGTCGCGGGCGCTATGGAATTGAAACGGCTGGGATTGGCGCGCAAGCCGCTCTTTGCGGTGCCCAACCATATGCTCGGGCAGTTTTCAGTCGAGTTGCTCACCCTCTACCCCGGCGCAAATATCCTGGTCGCCACCAAAGATGATTTTGAAAAGGAGAAGCGCAAGACGCTGATGAGCCGCATAGCCACAGGAAACTGGGACGCGGTGATTGTAACTCACTCGGGCTTTGAGAAGATTCCACTCTCACAGGAAACCCAGCAGGAATTCATCAAGGGCGAGTTACGCGAATTGTCTTTGGCCATTGAGCAAGAGCGAACCCAGTGCGACTCGCGGATTGTGAAGGCGCTGGAGCGGGCCAAGAAGAAACTCGAATCCAAACTCAAGGAACTCGCCGCCAACGAGCGCAAGGACGATACGCTTACGTTTGAGGAACTCGGTGTAGATAGAATTTTCGTGGATGAAGCGCACTATTTTAAGAACCTGTTTTACGTTTCCAAGATGACGCGTATCGCCGGTCTGCCTCAGACGGCATCTCAACGCGCCTTCGATATGTTTCTCAAAGTCCTGCACATCCAGCGCATAAATGGCGGGGCTGGAGTGGTGTTCGCCACCGGCACACCCATCGCCAACAGCGTGGCCGAAATGTTCACCATGCAGCGATACCTGCAATTGTCCGCCATGAAAGCGCTTAACGTGGATCATTTCGATTCGTGGGCTGCGACATTTGGCGAAACCGTATCCGCCATGGAACTTGCGCCCGATGGCTCGGGTTACAGACTGAACACGCGATTTGCCCGATTCATCAATGTGCCAGAGTTGATGCAACAGTTCCGAAAAGTGGCCGACATTCAGACTGCCGCAATGCTCAAGTTGCCCGTGCCAGAGTTGAGAGGAGGCAAGCCCACAGTGGTATCCGCGCCATGCTCAGCCGAGTTGCGCGAAATTGTGCAATCGCTGGTGGAGCGCGCTGAGGCGCTACGAACCGGACAAGTCGATCCACGCGAAGACAACATGCTTCTGGTCACCACCGACGGGCGCAAAGCGGCGTTGGATTTGCGTCTTCACAACGCTTACCTTCCAGATCACCCGGACAGCAAGGTCAATCAAGCGGTCGCCCGGATTGAACGCATTTGGCGTGAGACTGCCGTCAATAATGCAGCGCAGTTGGTTTTCTGCGATCTGTCCATTCCAACGGGTGGCAGAGGGTTTTCCGTTTACGAAGATATGCGAGAGAAACTGGTGGGCATGGGAATCCCTTCTTGCCAAATCGAATTCATTCAGGACCACGGCAGCGATGCCGCCAAACTCGCCCTCTTTCGCAATGTCCGCGCCGGAAAAGTTCGCATTCTCTTTGGCAGCACTCAAAAAATGGGCACCGGAACCAATGTCCAAGAACGGTTGATTGCGCTTCATCATTTGGATGCGCCTTGGCGACCGGCTGACGTGGAGCAGCGTGATGGACGGATTTTGCGTCAAGGAAACACTCATGCCGAGGTGCAGATATTTCGCTATGTCACCGAGCAATCTTTCGACGCGTACATGTGGCAAACGCTGGAAACAAAAGCCAAATTCATCGCCCAAGTGATGACAGGCGAAAGTGATTTGCGCCGCATTGAAGATGTTGACGGAACGGCTTTGACTTACGCCGAAGTCAAAGCCATCGCGTCAGGCAATCCCATGGTTATTGAAAAAGCCCGCATTGACGCCGAAGTGGCTCGTCTGAGCCGATTGCATTCCGAACATCGAGAAACGCAATTCAAATTGCGTTACCGGGTTCGACATCTCTCGGACGAACTGCCGCGACTGGAGAAACGCCTTGAGCACGTTCGCCTCGACACTGCCCAGCGGCAAGATACCAGCGGCGACCGGTTCAGCATGGTATTTGAAGGCCAGGAAATTCGAGACCGGGGCATCGCCGGGGAATTGCTCTTGCGACGGGCCGAAAGAATTCGCGGCGTCAAGACTGACCGACCGGTTGGTTCATTTGCCGGGTTCCAGATTCTCGTCTCCGACAACTCGCTTAATGGTGCCGAACTCGTGTTCAAAGGGGCATCTGCCTACAGCGCGAAAATCACTGACACCGCGCTGGGCACCATTCGCTCGCTGGAATACGCCATCCAACATCTTGAGGACACCGCTGCCGACCTCACACGGAGCATTGCCGAAAATCGAAAACGATTGGATGACACCCAGTCGCAGACGGATGTCCCCTTTGAATATGCCGAAAAAC
Organism: uncultured Verrucomicrobiales bacterium; assembly: GCA_903898185.1. Lineage (GTDB taxonomy): Bacteria > Verrucomicrobiota > Verrucomicrobiia > Limisphaerales > Palsa-1400 > CAIUEN01. The sequence goes on along the minus strand of CAIUEN010000262.1, from coordinate 5,323 downwards.
TGGCAGCTCTGGTCGCCAGGCAACAGGTGATTGAAGACGCGCTCGACCTGACGAAGAACCAAGCCCCGGTTCAATTGAATTCAGATTCCGAACCCGTCGAGATTGAACTGCAAGAGGATGAATGCGCGCTTGCCGAAGCGGTCGTGTGAATTCACTGAGGTGATGGATTTCGCCGGACTTGGTTTGGAACATTATTTGTGATAATAATGGGTGATAGCATTTTAAGGGGGATGATGTCATGGCGGCAAGGCACTTCAGTTTCGAGACTCTCGTTGGCAGGCTTGTGATAACCCCAAAAGCACGCGAGAAACTATCCACCACGGATGTTACCATGGCGTTAAGACGCCATTGGCGGGTGGACAGCGGCGTTTTCTCTTCTGCGGGACGCCGAAATAGAAAGCGCACGGCAATGGCGGGCTGCAAATTGCTTTCGGCGTACTGCAGCGGCGCGGGTCAGCGATTTTGGATTATTACAGAGGCCGACAAGTCGGTTACGACCGTTCTTCTGCCAGAGGATTACTGAGGGGCGGGTCGGTTTTTCCAAGGTTTCCATCAGATAATTGATTTAACAATTCTACAGGTGCGTGTGCGTCTATTCGCGTGGGCTGGGCGAGTCCGTTACGCGTGGCGACCGGCGGCGACGCGAGCTGGGTGGCTCGAAGCACGTCGCCGCCGCTCGCCCAGCCCACGCGAATAGACGGTGGCACGTTTGTTTATCATTGTATAACGTGGTATTACTGAAACTGTTTTCAATTCAAATTGCCATTTCCAAAGGAGGCCACATGGAATTCAGCGCTGAGCGTACCGCAACCGATTCTTTTATGAAAAACAACAAACCCAAACCTGTAAACGAGGTCAGGCTCGGCCATATCAAGGCCGCTGTCTGGAAAAACGAAACCGAAGCTGGCGTTCGTTACAACGTCACCTTCAGCCGCATCTACCGCGATGGCGAGGAATGGAAGTCCACCGATTCATTCGGACGCGACGATCTCCTGGTGCTCGCGAAAGTGGCGGATAAAACACATTCCTGGATCTTCTCACGAAGCCAGGAAGACCAAGGTTCGCCTCCTTCGCCGAACAACGACGAATAGGCTGAGGTTCTTGCAAGGGTTCAAGGCTTTGAGAATCGTGCCTCTTAAACGGTTCTCCCCCATTCATTCTCCAAGCCGTTCATGGAGTGTTTGTGAAAGTTCTTCCTTCCGGTAAACCCATTTTCATATCAAACCGAGAATCCATCTCGACCAAGGACTTCGAGAACGCACCGGTCGCCGCATTTGACGCGGGGCATGGCCAGCCCAATTGGGCGCAAACCGGGTTCCCATCTCGGGAACTGCACACCAATTTCGCTGGATTGACGGAGATTCTCTGCCGACAAGGTTTTCACTGCCAAACCACAGGCGCTCAACCGTTGGAAAAACACCTGTTGCGCTGCCGACTACTGGTCATCCCCACGCCCACCGGACAATACGATGTGCAACGCGAACGCTGGCGGGCGCTTCCCACCTCAAAGTTCTCGGATCGAGAGATTCATCTCATCCTTGAATTCATTGCCAACGGCGGGCGGTTGCTCGCCTTTGGCTACCGGTTTGGCGATTCGTTCACCCGCACCAATCTCCACGACCTCTTTATCCCGCTGGGGTGCCAACCCAACGATGATGTTGTCATTGATGCTCGAATGTTCCGCGACGCGCATCCGCTGCAAATCCACTTCGATACGCCCAGCGAATCGATCCCCCCGGCATGGGCGAGAGAGGGAATCGCACGGGTTCGCTGGCGGCCAATGGCTACGTTCACTCTCCAGCCCGGAGCTGCCGTGCATCCCATTGCGCTCTCGACCGGAGGTCATTCCATCTGCTTCGACCGCCGGTTGCGTCAAATCTCTTTGACGCCAATGCCAATCGCAGTCGCCGGTTGCCGGGGAGCCGGGCAATTTGCGCTGTTTGGCGGCCCTCACGTCTTTGAAAGCGGCCCTCTTGGTCTGCTTGGTACCGCTGACAACACTCGATTCCTGCGAAACGTCATCACATGGCTTGTCAATGAGCCGTCATCCGAACCGGTGTCTGAACTGGTTGCCACGACAAGCCCAGCCCACAGCGATGGATGGACGCGGGTGGAGAACTGGGGTGATGGAGCGCGAACCATTACGTCAGTCGAGCGTGTTCTTCGTCGTTCAGGAATCTCCAAAGCCCTCAGTCGCGCTCGCTGGATGCCGTGAGCGATGATTGGGAAGCGACGGAGCGATTCAAAACGGTTTCCACGGCATTCCGGGCTGAATCAAAGGGTTGAAAAAGCCACGCCAACTGGTATCATGTCATTATGGTAACAGTCGAACAGTCTCGAATTTCAATTGACCCCAGGGTTTGTCATGGCAAACCAGTCATCAGTGGTACGAGGGTTCTGGTTGCCAACATCCTCGGAGCCTTAGCCTCTGGACAGTCCAGGCAATCGATTTTGCAGGATTACCCGGCTATCAAAGAGCTGGACATTGATGCATCGCTCGATTTCGCCACGCAAATGACGCGCTTTGAGTCATTCGACTACGAATACGCAGGCAAATGAAGTTCTTGGCTGACCAGAACTTTCCTCGCGCCTGCAAGGACCTGCTGGATGAATTCGATCACACCCTTTGGGAACCCAATTACGATCCCAATACCGGGTTGAGCGATGAGTGGCTCTTCGCGCAAGCCCAAGAGCAAAACGCCGTATTCCTTACCACGGACAAGGACTTTTTTCACACTGTGCCGTTGATTTACCCACGCCATGCTGGAGTTATTGTGATTACGCTGGCGCGGCCCAATCGAGATGGAATCCTCAAAAAGCTGCGATGGGGGCTGGTATTCATCCAGTCAAACCCGATTGCCGACCATGTAATACTGCTTCGCGATCATCGTGTTCTGTATTCCAAGCGCATTGGAGAACCGTAAACGGCGGGAATGTGTATTCCCCCTTGTCAGTCCGTGCCGCCTTGGAATCACTTAGGCGGCGATCATAAATAAAGGTAGCAGCTTTACGCTAAATCACCAGCGGATTCCAGATTTAGTTGCTACCTTTATTTATGACCGCCGCCTTACCCCCATCATTTACGCCAATTAGATTCCGTGAAGCGATTTGTTCTCCGCGCTGCTGTATCTAGAAATAACTTGCTTTTTCGCCCGCCAAGATCGACATCTAGGATGAGATTTGAATCTGCGTTGTTTTCGCTCTCTGGGTTGCGCAGCAAATTCTCCGTGTGCCATGAATTCGATGCCACATCCGTTTCTGAGCGGAGATCTTCAACTCCGAAATCCCCGCAATCTAATCTCCAATTCCAAAGTCAGGGTAGCCGTTTTTGGCAGTTTCATGGGTGGCTGCCATGTTCTGCGCGAATTGCTTTTTGGGTCGCTGGCAGGCCGGGTATCTGTCGTGGGTGTCGCCACCGATGACCCCAGCCAGCCGTTCACTCATCCAACGGTGCGGCTTTGGAAGTATCCGCATACACGCAACGATGAGCTCATGGTGCCCACCTTTGCGACGGAACATGAGATTCCCGTGTTTACAGGTCGAATCAATTCGCCAGAATTCCATGAACTTTTCTTTGACGAGTGGAAACCCGCCCTCTGTTTGATGGCCACCTTTGGACAGAAGATCCCCCGGTCTCTATTTGATCACCCAAGGTTGGTTTTTTACAATTTCCATCATAGCGGCCCCACCTGGCCCTCGTATCCCGGCCCCGATCCGATCGCGGCAATGGTACGGGACGGGCGAACCCACCTGGTTTTGACAGTTCATCGCGTCAGTGATGAAATTGACGGCGGCGAATTCGTGGCCCGCTCGCATTCGGTAGCCATCCCGGCGGGCGTCAACGCCATCGACATGCACAGAATTACCTGGCCCCAAATGGGAGCATTCATCCGACGCACGGTTGAGTTGGTCATGCGGGATGATGTTCCCAATCGCCAGTCCATCCAAGAGTTGGCTCTGCTTGAATTTGGGGCATAAGAGTTGGGGTTGAGGATTGTTTATGGGCACAATCCTCGAAGCCAGAACCGTTTCAAAAACCTCTTTGGTTTTGATGACCGGCAGAGCTGGATCGAATCGGCAAAATTTCAAATGCCTCATCACTCCAGTTTCATGCCGTAAGCGTTGTCGTGTCGGCCAACGATTCTCCATTGGCCAACCGTTCCGCCAGTCCCCACAGTCCTTTGTTGAGGCCGACTTTCGAGTCGATTCCGCGTATTGCGCGAATCGAACGTAGTTTGCCGTGACGGTCGCGGTGGAAGTCAGACACCCCGCCCCGAATCAAGTTCTCCTGCACTCGATTCATGGTGCTCCAAAGGTCCGTTCCTTCGTCATCGACACGCCGCGCCTTAAGCAGCGTCTCGGCGTCAACGGGTGCCAGTTCGGGCTTTGCGTAGCGCAGAACCAGCGCGTGATTGGCCAGCGCCAACGACTCTCTCACGTCCAGCGCGCGAGCGCGGAAGCGATTGACCAGTTCGCCCACCCTTGGAACGTAGTCGAGCAAGCGAAAACTCGCCTCCACGACTTCCTCGGTCACAAGTCCAGTGTGGCGAAACCGAATGGCCTCGAAACTGCCTTCCGACAGCACCAGGCCATTGGAGCACACGCGACGGTAAATGCCCGCGTGCAACTGGTAAGCGCATCCTTTGTCGTGCGAGTTCAGTAGCACCAATTCGACGTTCCATTCGTCGAGCGTTTGCATTTGCTCGGCGCGACGGAAGCGAATCAAGTGCTTTTGAAACCCGCGACGCACTTCGTTGCGAATCCGCTGCTCTTCGGCGCTCACCGGCACCCAATCGTGTTCCCTCAAACCGTCCACCAATCGCGCCGTTGGCACGAATGTGTAACGGTTGCTCACCCCCGCCATCGGTCCAGCAGCAAATATGCTCTGGGCTTCAGCGCGCAGGCTATCATCATTCAAGGCAATGCCTTTGAAGTTCATGGTGTCATGCAAGTTCATACGTGGTTCTCTCGGAGATGCCGCCGCGCCGGTCTGAAGACCAGTTCGCGTTGTTTGACTGCCCGTCAACCGGTGCGCCAGGGCGGCACCGTTGTTAGCCGGTTGACGAGATTCACCTTCTGACGGCCCATTCGGGCTGCGTTTGAAGGGAAATAGTGAATGAGAGAAAACCGTCCGTGGACACGGATGAACACCATGAACCTAAATTCGGCAGTTGGATGCGCCACGTGCGCATCTCAGATTTTTAATGGCGGCTAGCCGCCATTAATCTGCGAGGGCAAAAATAGTTTCATTTTTTTCGGGACTCCAAACCTGCCTCCTGTCACACTGCCTCTCGTGATGGAAGCAACTATTGTCCAAGGACGG
>CAIUEN010000261.1 GCA_903898185.1 uncultured Verrucomicrobiales bacterium | reverse complement strand
TGGTTCTGCTTGACATCAATATGCCAGAAATCGACGGCTACGAGGTCTGCCGACGCCTGAAAAGCGATCCGCAATTGGCCGCCGTGCCCGTCATTTTCATCACCGCCCTCAACGAGGTGGCAGATAAGGTCAAGGGCTTTGGGCTTGGCGCTGTGGATTTTGTGACCAAGCCATTCGAGTTGCTGGAGGTGGAAGCGCGTGTGAGCACACATCTCGAACTGGCGCGCCTGCGCAAGGAACTGAAGCAGCATAACGAGCGCCTGGAGGAAACCGTCGCCCAGCGCACCTTGGAACTGGCTCAGGCCAATGCCCGGTTGGTCATTCTGGATCGGGCTAAAAGCGATTTCTTATCCCTCATTTCCCACGAGATTCGAACCCCATTGAACGGAATCATGGGTGTGGTTGAATTGATGTTGCTTGACCTTGAGGATGGTACTGCATCTGTCAAATACAACACAATGTACCAACAAAGCCGAAAGCGGTTGATGACGTTGATTGATGACGCTCTGTTGTTTACGCAGATCGGCACGGATGCCAGCGCCGGTGCGCGCCAGCCATGCCGGTTGGATGATTTGCTGAGCCAAGCCCGACGGCAGGCCGCTTCGTTCGCCTACTCACGGAGTGTCCACATTGCCGCAATGCCACCCACCCCTGGCTTGGTTCAAGGCTCGGCCGATTACTTGTCGCGGGCGTTGCAATCCTTGCTGGAAACCGCTGTCAAGTTTGCCCGTGGAGGCACAACCATAAAACTAACCCAAACGAAGGCTCCGGGAGAAATCACACTGATCATCGAGGCTGACGGATTGGCTATTCCGCTTGAAGCGCTGCCACGCTTTTTCGATCTGCTGGCGGTTTCGCAACTGATCACACCCGGTGGCGACTTGGGCATTGCCCCGGCTCTGGCCGAACGCATTCTGACCCTCTACGGCGGCGCGGTGTCAGTAGAAAACATGAATCCGCCCGGCATCCGTTTGACGGCGCGCCTGAAATGAGCTTACAAGACAATAAATGGGGTGGATGGCAAGGAGCCAAATTACCTATACGCCCATTCACCTTGGTTACTGTAAGGGAGTTGGAAGATTCAAAAGCACCCGCATTTTGACCATTTTACGCCGATTCACTGGTGCTTTTTGAAGTTCCAACTCCCTAAAACCGATTATGAGCGTAGGTTCCCATTCGAATCCGGCAGTTAAGAACGGAGCAAATATGAAACAAGAAGCCATTCCTCACAGCGGCCCCGTCACGGCGGGGATCATCACCGAGGTCCGGCGCGAAGAGGCGCTGCTCAAAGCGGGCACGCTGCAACGGGCGATTTTCGAGAGCGCCAATTTTTCGAGCATTGCCACCGATGCCAAGGGCGTCATTCAAATCTTCAACGTCGGTGCCGAGCGCATGCTCGGTTACACAGCCGCCGAGGTGGTGAACAAGATTACCCCGGCCGAAATATCCGATCCGCAAGAAGTGATCACGCGCGCCAAAGTCCTCAGCGGCGATTTCTTCACCCCCATTAAGCCCGGCTTTGAAGCTCTGGTATTCAAGGCTTCGCGCGGCATTGAGGACATCTACGAGTTGACCTATATTCGCAAGGATGGGAGCCGCTTTCCGGCGGTCGTCTCGGTTACCGCCCTGCGTGACGCGCATGACACCATCATCGGCTATCTGCTGATCGGCACTGACAATACCGCTCGCAAGCGGGCGGAAGAATTTTCGCAGCAAATGAGCGAACGTTTGTCGCTGGCCACACGCGCGGGCGGTGTGGGCATCTGGGACTACGACGTGCTCAACAACAAGATCGACTGGGACGAACAGATGTTTCGCCTCAATGGCATCACACGGGATGAGTTTGGTGGCGCTTACGAGGCTTGGCTGGCGGGTATCCATCCGGATGATCGTCAGCGAAGAGACCAAGAGATATAGCTTGCGTTGCGGGGCGAAAAGAAGTTCGACACCGAGTTCCGCGTGCTTTGGCCGGATGGAAGCACCCATTACATTCGCGGTCTTGCGATTGTGCGACGTGACGCTTCCGGTCAAGCCACGCACATGGTCGGCACCAACTGGGATATCACCGCACAGAAGCGGGCGGAGAAAAAACTCATTGACCTCAACCAGAGCCTCGAACAAGAGACCGCCCGCGCCGAGTCGGCCAACGCGGCCAAGAGTGATTTTCTGG
>CAIUEN010000260.1 GCA_903898185.1 uncultured Verrucomicrobiales bacterium | reverse complement strand
AACGGTGAATTTTCGATAAAAATCCAGGGGGAGAGAAAAAGAGGGTGGTTTTGATGTTTAACGATAAGTGTATATTATATACTTCAATTTGTTTTCTAATGCATTTTTGAAAAAGAGTCGTTTTCTGCCAGACACTATCTATATGAAATCACTGATTGGAACGGAATAGATACAATCAATGCGATAGGTTTTTGGGCAGATGTACAGGGGTCAATCTCGCATGTCTCCATTTACGGCACCCAACAGACGTCAGTTCCGGATGCTGGCAGCACAGGTGCTCTTCTAGGTGTTGCTTTGTGCGTAATGGGAGTAGTTAATCGCAGGTTCAAATCTTAGCCTTCGATTTTCAGGAGCCTGTGCCGATGGTATCATGCACTCAATCACCGGCTACAGGCTGCCTCCGGCATAAGGTTTCGTCTGCATAAAATCGAAAGTCCAGTTACTTTCCGGTCACACACCCGCGAGGATTTAGGGCTCCTGCTTGTCCCTCGACAACGCCCATTCCCCATCTTATCCTCCGTTCGATGCGTTTGGAATCCAAACCCTTGATTGTGGCCGGACGAAGCATTCGTTCGCGATTGTTTCTTGGGACCGGCAAGTTTTCGTCGCCGGAAGCGATGCGCGATGCCATTGCTGCCAGCGGAGCGGAAATTATCACGGTCGCGTTGCGGCGAGCCGATTTGAGCGGAAAAGGCGATCCGTTTGCCAATATTCTCGAATTCATCGATCCAAAGCGATACTTGGTGCTTCCCAATACCAGCGGAGCCATGAACGCCGAGGAGGCGGTTCGGCTGGCTCGACTGGCGGTGGCAGCCGGACTGCCAAATTGGGTCAAGCTGGAAATACATCCCGACCCGCGCTATTTGCTGCCCGACCCGGTCGAGACACTCAAAGCCGCCGAGATCCTGGTCAAAGAAGGGTTTGTGGTGTTGCCCTATATCAATGCCGACCCTGTGCTGGCCAAGCGATTGCAGGATGTGGGTGTGGCAACCGTCATGCCGTTGGGCTCGCCCATCGGGTCGAATCGCGGACTGCAAACGCGGGATCAAATCCGGATCATCATCGAACAGGCCACTGTGCCGGTCGTGGTGGACGCAGGGCTCGGCGCGCCCAGCCAGGCGGCTGAAGCCCTGGAAATGGGCGCCGATGCCGTTCTTATCAATACTGCCATTGCGATTGCCAATGATCCCTGCCGAATGGCCCGTGCGTTCAAAGCCGCCGTCGAATGCGGACGGGACGCCTACGAAATAGGCTTGGCCTCGCCACTGGATACAGCCAGCGGCACCAGCCCGTTGACGGGGTTCCTGAGCGCCGCTGCTTCAATGGCACCGCCGCCAATGACGTCGTCGCCGTCGTAGAAAACAATAAACTGGCCTGGAGTAATGGATAGCTGCGGTTGCTCGAAGGCCACTGAGACTCGGTCGGAGTTAACATGAATGTCGCATGCGGACTCACGATGCTGATACCGGATTTTCGCCTTGGCCTTCAACACCGTGCCTGGTTCAGGGGGGGCAATGATCCAGTTGACTTCTGTTGCGACGCACTCGCTGTGGAGAAGATCGGTCTTGGCGCCCAGCACGACGGCGTTTCGATGGGTGTCAATTTCGGTGACGTAAAAGATGTCGCCGCCGCCAATGCCAAGGCCCTTGCGTTGGCCGATGGTGTAGTGAGCGATGCCCTTGTGAGTGCCAAGGATGCGTCCGGCGCGATCTACAAAATGCCCCGGGACGATACCTTCCTTGAGAAGTGATGTGTAATCGCCGGCGACGAAATTCTGGCTTTCCGGCGTGGCGTCGAGCCCCAGATGGTTCTCGACCGCAATCCGTCGGACTTCGTCCTTGGTCATTCCTCCAAGCGGGAAAACACACCGGGCCAATTGCTCCTGGCGCAACAGGTGCAGGAAATAGCTCTGATCTTTCTTGGGATCGACTCCTTTCCGCAGGATGTAGCGGCCTGAGCTGGCGTCATGGCGGATGCGCGCATAATGGCCAGTCGCGAAATGTCCCGCCTGTGTCAAGATCGCCATCTCCATGAGCCTGCCAAATTTCATTGCGCAGTTGCAGACCACGCAGGGATTGGGGGTCCGACCGACGGCATATTCGCGGCTGAAATAGTTCAGGACGACGTCGCTGTAGTCTTTCTTGAGATCGTACACCTTATAGGGAATTCCGATCAGGTCAGAGATGCGCCGGGCTTCGGCAACCTCTTCCTCCTCATTCGGTCCAAGGCAGGCATGGGCGCCGTGTTTTTTCCCCGATACCAAACTGAACTGGTTATCCCAAATGCGCATGGTCACTCCGGTGACATCCCACCGCTCTTTTTTCAAAAGAAGAGCGGCCACTGCGGAATCGACACCGCCGGAGAGACCAACACAGACTGTTTTGTTATTCGTCATCGCTATTACCGTAATTCGTAAATTCGTGAATCGAATTGACGCTCATTTTACCCAGTAAAATCGACCAATTCATTGCTCACGAACTTGGGCCTTGGTGTACAACGACCAAACCGCCGGAAGAACGGTCTTGGCGCAACAGCAGGCGATCTGAGCATTCAAACCGACTTGGTTCGTTCCACCATTCAGCGTTTTACGGATTCCATGAACTGTCAAGACCCGAACGCCAGCAAGTTCTGCCTGAATATCCAATATCGAACAAGGGAAGACTCACACGAAGACACGAAGACAAAAAGAAGCAGGGAAGGAACTCTCTTTTTTCGAGCATGTTAAATAGTGTCTGGCAGAAAACGACTCTTTT
>CAIUEN010000259.1 GCA_903898185.1 uncultured Verrucomicrobiales bacterium | reverse complement strand
TGTTCCTGGATGATTTGAGGGAGGAATTCACGCGGGTCAAAAAGAACAAGCCTGAACTGAGGCGGTTCCATCAAAAGATCGCCAAGCTGCGATTTCTTGATCCGGCGTGCGGGTGCGGCAACTTTTTGGTGATTACTTACCGGGAGTTGCGGTTGCTGGAAATCGAAGTGTTGACTGGGCTGCACGGAGACGGTCAGCAGCAGTTGGATATTGCGCAACTTTCGCAGGTGGATGTGGACGCCTTTTATGGGATAGAAATCAGCGAATGGCCGGCGCGGATAGCGGAGGTGGCGATGTGGCTGATGGATCATCAGATGAACATCCGGTTGTCAGAAGCGTTCGGGCAGTATTTTGTGCGGCTGCCGTTGAAGAAAAGCCCGACGATTGTTTGCGACAATGCGCTGCGATTGGATTGGAAGAAGGTTCTGCCGCCCGACCAGTGCGGTTATGTGCTGGGGAATCCGCCGTTTGTGGGGAAGCACCTGATGACTGCTGAGCAAGGGAGTGACATGGCATCTGTTTGGGGTGAAACAAGCGGGATGGGGTTGCTTGATTATGTCACTGGTTGGTACCGGAAAGCGGCGGAGTACATTCAAGGCACTCGTATCGTTGTCGGTTTTGTGTCAACCAATTCAATTGCTCAAGGAGAGCAAGTGGGTTCCCTTTGGATGCCGCTTTTTCAGAGATTTCACCTGAAAATTCACTTTGCGCACCGCACTTTTGCATGGGAGAGCGAGGCTCGTGGCAAGGCGCATGTGCATGTGGTAATTGTTGGATTTGCATGTTTTGACACTGAAAATAAACGTCTCTACGACTTCGATGCGGACAGCAAGAAGGTTACAGTTGGCTCAGCGGCAAACATAAGTCCATACCTTGTTGAGGGCTCAGATGTGGCAATTCGCTCTCGGATGAAGCCTATTTGCAGGGTTCCTGGAATTATATATGGAAGCAAGCCGGTGGATGGAGGTAATCTCATTATTGAGGATGAAGACAAGAAAGCGTTCCTCATCGAAAATCCAGAGGCGAGAAAGTATATTCGCCCGTTTATTGGCGCAGAGGAGTTTATTAACGGCATTCCACGCTGGTGTCTTTGGCTGGAAGACATAAGCGCAAGCGAGTTGCGCTCTATTGATGGAATCAAACGGCGGGTTGAAGCTGTGCGCGCTTTCCGTCTCGCCAGCAAGAAAGAGCCGACCAAGCGCAAAGCTGAGAAGCCAACTTTGTTTGCTGAAATCCGACAACCTTCCACCAGCTATTTGCTAATCCCATCCGTTTCTTCGGAAACTCGGAAATATGTTCCCATCGGCTTCATTTCAAAAGAGGTCGTTGCCAATAACGCTGTCATGTTTGTTCCCGAGGCAACTCATTACCAATTCGGCGTTCTTTCATCGGCAATGCACATGGCATGGATGCGCCACGTTTGCGGAAGATTGGAATCTCGGTATCGTTACTCGAACAAGTTGGTTTACAACAACTATCCCTGGCCTGAATCCCCCTCTGATACGCGTCAGGAAGCTGTGGAAGAGAAGGCGCGCAGGGTTCTTGAATTGAGGGTGGAATTCGGTGACGGACGGCACGGGTTTCTTCCGACACGGAAAAGCGGCGTTGCGCCTGCCACGCTGGCCGACCTTTATGACCCGTTGTCGATGCCGCCCAAGTTGCTCAAAGCGCATGCGGAACTGGATCGGGCGGTGGACCTTTGCTATCGCGCACAGGCATTCACGAGCGAGAGGCAGCGGGTGGAGTTCCTTTTTGCATTGTACGAAAAACTCACCTCGCCATTGCTCCCCGTCACGGCGAAAAAACAGGTTCTTCCGAGAAGATAGTTTGGAGGATGCTTGGAAACGGCAAAAAGTGGTTATTGGCAACGGGGGTGTTTTGGAGTAAATGATCATTCATGCCACTGTCGTGGAATGAAACTGACCACAACCTGAAGGCGGTGCAGATCATGGGAGAACTGCATGACGCGTTGGAGTTTGGCGGCTACACTGGGCATGTGTTGGAGCGGTTCTTGGTG
>CAIUEN010000258.1 GCA_903898185.1 uncultured Verrucomicrobiales bacterium | reverse complement strand
CTCAATGATCGTGCTCACTCTTCTTGTAATCAAATAATCCGAGGCTTTATTAAGCACGGAAAATGAGGCTTGATTGAAAAACAAGCAATCCATCAATTAGCGTGAATCAATCGCCATCAAATATCGCGCTCGCTCTCATACGCCGCCACCCGTTCAGCGCTGTCACACCTCACCGGGCCATCGGGAATTGCAACGTGCTCTACTGCTGCCTCAACGGAATCGGTCTTTTCCTCAGCCATTGCCTCTTTCAATGCCGGTGGATTTTTCGTCAAGAATTCGACGTGTCGGTTGAACCTGATGGTGGCAGGTCGATGAACCAGCACATCATATACTTTCTCGAATGCCTCCGTGGCTTCATAGATTGAATCCAAGCTCAGGAGTGATGCGATCTCGGCTTCCGCCCGGTAATCGGCAATATCGACTTCACCCGATCTCATCTTGACGTGAACCTCAATCCGAAACGAGTCTGAATCCATCGGTCTCTCGGTGTCGTTCATGATAAAACTGTGGAGGCGTTAAACTCTCGCAAGTAAATGATGGAGGAATCCATCTTGGCATCCATCTCGTCCCTTACGTCCCCGCAGTCCCGCGTGCCGACATCCTGGCCTCCTCGGACTTCCAACCCGTGAAATCCTCGCACACACCGGTTGTCTCGCTTGATGGAATGACTCTTGCCAAGGCCGTATTTGCGCATGACCACCCCGGCAATCCGGTCCTGAAACTGAGTTTTAGAAAGAACCGGTAGCTTCTCACGCGAGCAATACTCGGCGTAATAGGTGTAGGTTTCTTCAACACTCACGTTGCGGCCCGAAGCTGGTGTTAATTGGGCTTCAACAAAGTGCTCAACGGCAGTCTCTTCGTCGGTCGGTGGTATTACACTCATGACTCTAACCAGCTCAACCAACTGGTTTACATGCCGCAAGCTTGTGTCCATCCAGCAACCTTGTTTTCTGTAAACACCGGCATAAAGCTCAAGAAAATCCAAGATGTTCAACTTTAGCATCTCCAGGCACAACTTCGTGGGCTGGCCTTTACCATAAACAAATTGCCGCTCAGACGGATGGTAAAAAATGGGATTCTCGAAAACATAAATTGCGGCAATGTAGTTATCATTTGCCATTACCTGGCCTTGCTGATCGGTTAGCGTTGGCGGATATTTTCGCCCTATGGCGTCTTTCTTAAATGCCCGAGCTGCCTCTGTAGGCCAAACCAGTTGCTCGAAATCCAAAGAGATCGGTTTCCCCTGATTTTCGATTCGGTATTGATGCAAAGAATTTCGCGTCAGGACAATAATGTTGCCATCGCTAATCCACTCTAGTTCGGTAAACCCACATGAGCTGGGACAGAAATTAGTGACACGCAGCCAGAGGTGGAATCCATCCGGGGAGGATGTCGAAAGTGTTTGTCCAAGCGCGGGGTTGCTGTCGAGAAAAGCATTGAGTCGATCCTTGGTGGTAAACCGGATTGCGCAAAGTCCCTTGCTGGGAATACCACAGGCAACCGCGATGTCAGCCCGAGTAAGCTCCCCTTGATACTCCCTGCTATGGGAGAGCGCCAAACCAGCATTCTTCCATTCTGAGACAATTTGTCCATTCCTGGCTGGCACCAATACAGTTTGGTCGTAGTCGAAAGAATTGTAGGCGAGATTCACCATCGGATCCAAAATGGGGATTGGTGGTTGTACGGGAATGCTCATTTGCCGCTATGAATGCGATTTAAAATCATAAGGTCTCTGATTGTTGGCGTTTGTTGCATGTGTGTGTTTGTGGGTTGAATTGTAGCGGGATCATCTTCACTCGTGAAGAAGAAACGCACACTTTCGTAATAGATCGGACGGGGATGAGGGGGGCATAAGCGCTAGCTTGTTTATTGTTTTTTGAAATGCATTGGTTATACTAAGGGCATGACAACATACAACGCTGTGGACGAAGACTGGAATCTACTGATGTCCTTTTTCCCGTCAGACTGGAAAGCATCTGCTTGCAGGACGGGTGCTTTGAAAGGTCTGCGCCAAGATAAATCGGAAGAGAACTACCTGCGAGTTCTATTGATGCATTTGGGTGGCGGCTTTTCCTTGAGGGAAACCGCCGTGCGCGCCCGACAAGCG
>CAIUEN010000257.1 GCA_903898185.1 uncultured Verrucomicrobiales bacterium | reverse complement strand
ATGTTATTCCCAACATGCTTATTATAAATCTGTTACGATTTTCCTGCAAGACGCCAAGCAAGCACATCGTTTTTTGCTAGTCAACCAACCAGTGTAAGAAAACGAGTAAGAAAAGATGAAAAACAAGCTAAACTGTTACGGTAGAATTGTCCCGCGCGATTGGCATGCGCATTTGCGAGACGATTGAATTGCAGCCAAACTGGCGCGTATTGGATTACGGCGCGGGCACGGGGTTGGTGACGCTGAGTATCCAGCCGTTTGTGGAATCAATAGATGCCGTCGATCTTTCCGTCGGCATGCTGGACATGCTCGCCAAAAAGATTGCGTCCACTGGGATTCCCAATGTTGCCACTCGGCAGTGGGATTTGGAAAAGGAACCGTATCCGGTCGCAGACTTCGACTTGGCGGTCAGTTCCATGCCCCTGCACCACCTCCGCAACGTGCCCTTGGTGTTCGAGCGGTTTGCGGCATTGCTCAAACCTGGCGCGCGGCTGGCGGTGGCTGATCTGGACACCGAAGACGGCAGTTTTCATGGCCCTGCAACCGACGTGTTCCATCATGGGTTTAGCCGCGTTCAAATAGGCAAATGGCTCAATGAAGCGGGATTCGTGAAGGTCTCGATAACCGACGCCCATGTGATCAACAAGACCGATGCTGCGGGGCAGAAGCGCGAGTATGGCGTTTTTATGGCTGCCGCGAAGAAGCTCTGAGCCATAAAATCCAATTGGCAAAACAAAGGAAGTGTCGAACAACCATAGCTCATGAAAGTTTTGGTTGCTGGAAAGAAAAGAACATCGCTTCCTTTGTCCGAAAGGGCTTGGAGGCGCAAGGGGGCGTCGTGGAAGTGGCAGCTCCAAACGCTCAACCCTCCGTGCGCCAAAAGTAACTGTTACCCGAGAGAGGGGCAAGCGCACCCTATGTGCGACGGCTCAGGCAGCGCACGAATGATAGGTGTATTACCAAAGGATCCTCTTATTGAACTACCGTAGCGAACTCGTAGTTTAGCTGCGTGGCATGTTTTGCCAGCAACTGGTAGTTAAACCACATGCTTCAGAAAAAACTCGGACGTCGCATTGCTGAACTGCGGCGATCCAAAAAGCTGACACAAGAACAACTTGCAGAATCGCTGGGCTGTTCGGTGGAGTTTATTAGCTTGGTAGAGCGTGGCGTAAATGCCCCGTCCGTTGCTGGACTCGCGGACTTTGCCAGAGTGCTTAAGGTTGAAGTTCGGGACCTGTTCACATTTGAGGATGAGAAAAGATGAACGAGAGTTATTTCAGGCAATTGAAAGGAACTCTGGATGGAGTGACAGCAACCTTAACCGCGAAAAAGATAGATCGAGAGCGATTGGCTTTTGGTGGGGAAGGAGCGATGCCTACAAAAAAGCCCACTGTTCCAACGGATGCACGCTCGGAATTTTTGGCGAACCGGGCGATGGGAGATTGGGCAGAGCGCATGCTCAGCGGTGCTTTGCTAACTTCATTTCCCGACTGGCAGGTCGCGCAGTATGGAGATACCAATCGCATTGCAGCCGGAGATACTGGATTTAAGGCTAGTTATCTGAGGGGATTGGAAGAGACGCGATTGTTGGGAAAACGTCCGGATTTGCTGCTTTTCCAAAAGGGATTGACAGTGCCGTCCAACTTTTCGGAATTTCGCCAAGCGGAAACTGAGAAAATCGCACAGCAAGCTGCGGCGGCAATCGAAGTTCGCTCCAGCAAGTTTGAAGCGTTAACGTACATGGCTGAACGAAAGCGCCAGCGTGAGGCTGGGGTTGACACCGGGCGTGAAACTCCAAGTTTTACGGTTAAGGTCGAAGACCTTGTTATTGTGTATCGGTGGCTGGAGCGAAATCGCGTTCCACAGGCTTACTGCCAAGTTTTTTTCGATTCCGTTTTCGCAATCAACTTTTTGGATATCTTCACTGTGATCGCCAGCGGTCAGGACTTCTGCATTGAAACGCCTGCCAAAAGTCAAGAAAAGGCAACGATAATGATTCCAATTACCTGCGGTCTGCAGGTCGGAAAAAGTATTGGGTTACCAATGTTCGCTGCGGAGCATCGCGTCACAGCGCTTGGGCGACACGATGCTTATGTGGTTCCCCAAGGTGGTGGTTTTGTGCTGGATGCTGGGAAAATGAGGCAAATATTGAAATTCTGAGTCAATGTTTTTTACAGTTTTCAGAATCGTGTTGAGCTGGCGCTTGGGATGTTGTGCCCGAGAACATCAAGAAAGCGATTGATGGCGATATGGCAGAGGAGCCCAGCTTTGACAAACTCTGCATTGAACACCATAACGAGTTGAAAAAATAGGCAAGCGCCCCGACTTGCTTATCTTTACGAAAGATACAGCCCAAAAAGAGGACTGTTTTAACGGAACCGACGCTGAAACCTTTAGGTGTGATGCCAAGAAGGCGCTTGCAGCCTTTGAAGTGACATCCAGCCAACGGCCATATCGCACTCGACAAGGCAGCCCTCACAAAACTTCTAAAACCTGGAGATTGAGGAACTTTGAAGCGAACCGGTCGATTTCACCCTGTCTGGCATTTGCGGGAAGTTTCTCAATCATCAAGAGGTTAGCGTGCAGATTGTTGGCAAGATCAATTGATTGCCTTGGCATTTCGGGACAAGGCAACGCCTCAACGTCCTTTGGCTCCAACTTATTAAGACCGTCACCATAAAAACGGTTCACCTGAGCAAAAGCTTCGTGTCCCCATGAGCTGTTAAGATACAACGTGATCAGGGGAGCAAGGTTTTTGTTGTCTGCTTTGGCATATAGACCGTGAAAACATGTCAGATTCTTGGCTCCGGAGGTATTCAGGATGAATTTAATGTTCTCGCGGGAAAACACTGCCACCCAAATATCGGCTACGGCGCGGTTTTCCGGCAGGTACCATACCGGACGATGGCTCGGCAAGTGGCGTTGTGGAATACCTGATCGTTCACCGATTTGAAGGTAGCTGGCAAGGGCTGTACCGTTGTGGCGTGGGTTGAGCAAGTAGCATCTCCGGTCGGCAGATGCGAGGGCGGAAAGTTTCTCTGGAGTAAAAACAAGCCCGTCGGCGTCAGTAGCTTTAGCGATGCAGGCATCCACATGCGATAATTCGAGACCAGCCTGGTCAAGTCCAGATTTACTCAAACAGAAAAAGTCATTCGCCCCAGTCGCAATTCCACGACGGCAGTCGAAGTAGTCTCCGATGACTTTCGGCATCTGATGTGCTTTTGCTTGCGAAGTTCCGTTAAGCAGGGAATTGAGCCATTTGTCGCCTGACTTTAAGGCGTCCAAATCGCGATAATCTGTGGAGAGGGCCGAGGCATCTTCATTGATCAGAGTCTGGAGAAATACCTCCGCTTCCGCCAGAGAATCAGCTTTTGCCAGTTTGCAGGGTGCTGATTTAGAACGCCCTTTTTCAAGGAAAATTATGGTGCTCGTAGTCAGCGATTCTTTAAAAAGATTGAGCGAAGGACTAAAGACGATAATCCCAGGAGGTCGCATCTGTTTCAGAAGTCGTTCTTTGATTTCCTCGCCGAAGTTCGCATTCAGGAACTCCGCAGGAATGATGACGGCTGCGCGTCCATGTAGCGCGAGATCCTGCCAGATTTTTAGAAGAAACAGCGCATAGAGGTTTGTCAGGCGGTCCAGGGTTGTGCCAAAGCGTTCCTCAAATGAACGCCATGTATCCGCGTGGTAAGCAAGTCGCTGGGCCTTGACGTAGGGCGGATTGGCAATAATCCCATCAAACTGCCCACTTTCCGACAGCAGATAATCCGCAAGTACGAGCTTGGTCCCCTTTGGGGCTGCAAATTTTGCCTGTAACAATGTTTCCTGATCGCGCTCGACGCCCACATACTTGGCAAATGGGCGCAACTGGTGGCATTCATGGAGCAAGCCGCCCATACCCACAGCAGGATCAAGAATAGTAAGCGGTCTCTTGGACGTAACCCATCTCGCCATCATCTCAGCTATTGGTTGTGGCGTTGGTACCTGCCCTAGAGATTTCGTTTCCCGATCCCATGCATTTGCTGCATCATGCGGATCGGAATGGCCGGTGGCTGTCTCTACAACGTTGGGCTCGTAATAGAGCGAGAGAAAACTTTGACTATCACTGAGTTTCACGTTGAAAGTGTGCCAGCAGTTTAACTACGAGTCAAACCGTTTCCATTTTTGCAAGGCGAACTTTTTTACCAAGAGGGGAACAAAACATTTTCGTGGTCAGGCACTAGGGGCAGGATATGTTCGGCGATGAATCGGGCGAATGTCTATGGACGTTCTCCCTTTGCCCCGCACATAGCGGGCGGCAGAGCGAGAGTTGACCACATCGAGTTGCGCCAGATCAATCCTCACATCATCCATCCTCACCTTGCCCGCAATCCCGCCGGGCCAGCGGTTTGCTGCTTGCGATTGTAAGCCATAAAATAGAGCACTGGCACAGCCATCCGGCTAATCAGCAATGATGCCACTTCACCAGCCATCAGTGAAATGGCGAGTCCTTGAAAGATTGGGTCAGCCAGAATGACCGCCGCTCCAACCACAACAGCCATCGCGGTCAAGAGCATCGGACGAAACCGCACCGCACCGGCATCCACTACGGCTTCGGCCAGAGGCATGCCTTCGGCAATGCGCAATTCGATGAAATCGACCAGGATGATCGAATTGCGAACCACGATGCCCGCCCCAGCCATGAAGCCAATCATCGAAGTGGCAGTGAAGAACGCATGCAACAACCCATGCGCGGGCAGGATGCCCACCAGGGAAAACGGAATGGCGACCATCACAATCATCGGCGTCAGGAAAGAGCGGAACCATCCAACCATCAGCAAATAGATCAGCACGCAGACGGCGGCGAATGCCAGGCCGAGGTCGCGAAAGACTTCGATTGTGATATGCCATTCGCCATCCCATTTCATTGACGGTTCATTGTCGGTGAAGGGTTGCGCTGCGTTGAGGATTTTGAGTTCCGCGCCGCTTCCGCCAAACTCCTTTGTATTAAGAGCGCGCAAGGCTTCATTCATTTTGAGGATGGCATAAACGGGGCTTTCGATTGCGCCAGCCACGTCGCCAATAACATACGTCACGGGCATCAGGTTCTTGTGGTAGATGCTTTTGTCGGCAAGCGTGGTTTCAAGGGTAACCAGTTCGCGCAACGGCACCAGAGGCGATGAGTTTGCGCCCGGCTCGGGCAGCGCGTTGGCGTCGCCAGAGCGGATGCGCAAGGCAAGCAGTTCATCGGGAGTAGTCCGGGCCGAACGCGGCAGTTCCAGCACAAGATCCACATCCTCCTTTTCGTGCGGCTTGTGAACAAGGTCAATGGACTGACCATTCACCGCGATGGCGAGCGTTTGCGAAATGGTTTCAGCGCTGATGCCGTGCAAGGCGGCTTTTTCTTTATCAATGATGAAACGGGTCTT
>CAIUEN010000256.1 GCA_903898185.1 uncultured Verrucomicrobiales bacterium | reverse complement strand
TGGACATTCCTTGTTCGATATTGGATATTCAATCCCAGTCATGCACAGGCCCGGAAGGCGGAAATCTTCCATTGATTGGGTATTCTTGCTTGCCTGCCTGCCATAATGAGAACTGCTGCATGCAAGAAAGCCGTGTAATGGACATCTGTACGCACGGTTTGACGAGGGGAGCGGAGGAAAACTCCGCTCCTACTCTACTGTCTTCGTGTGAGCCTTCCTCAAGTCACTTTCCAATGATGAATTAGGAGGCTTCGGGATATAAGCTGGTTTTGGGTCAAATTGATTTTTGCGTGTTTTTTCAAGAAATTGTTTCGCCCCCCTGGCACAATAGTTCAAGAAATGTTCAACTTTGGCTCCAAAAAGTGGGAGTGTTCTGAGGCTGGAAATTGGCTGTTTTTCTACGGGCTAGTACACCTCTGGTGCTTCCCTGCACTTCGTTTTCGAGGTGCAGTGATAAGGTGCGAATAACCAATATGTATTGTTTGTATTACGCTTACTACAATAATTTAATAATACACAAACCCTATTGACGTTAGAGTCTATAAATTATATCAAGTTACGTAGTTATATTTAAATTGTTAAACAGATGAATATGCCAACAGCACAGAACCCAGCCGAATGGATCGACATCGTGGTTGACCGCGTTCAAAGCCTTCGGTTTGGAACCGTCGAGTTGGTTGTTCATCAAGGCCGAGTGACCCAGATCGAAATGACGGAGCGAATCCGGCTCGAACCTTCCGGGGCGCAGAAGTCCTTTTCTCAGAGCAAACCAGACCACTGGAATGGCTCCAACACCAGAAACCAAACCAATCCGCAATGAGTTAAACGGACCACCGTACGCTCACGCATGATCCAATAATTCCATTATGAATCAGACTCCAGTGACCACAAAAATGACAATTGTGGAACAAGCCATCGAAACCACTTACCGCCGCTTTGGCAAAACATTGCCATCCATCGGCGGGTTGACATTAACCCATCTTGGCGCTGCGGCTCTTGCCCTGTTGGCGCCCGTTATAGCCGGTTCTGCCGCAGATAACGCAACGGCTGCGACTACTGCTCCCAAACCCGGGCTGCAATTAGTCAAACCGGCTTGGTTGACCGACTTGTCCATTGGGATCAAGGAAAGCTATGACGACAACGTCTTTCTGGGTGGCGCAACATCGCAAAACCAGAGTTGGCCCGCCACAGTCAGGGTACCTGACGGTAGTGTCGCTACGCTCAAAGGCCAGTCGTCATTCATTACCGCAGTCAGTCCCAAAGTCGGTCTTAACCTGGCGCCGCTGCTTGGCGATCAGAAGGTGGTGCAATCGCTTTCATTTGCTTACAACCCGGATTTTGTAACGTATCACCAGGCTTCGTCGGAAAGTTACAATATCCATCGTTTGATCGCTGGAGTGAAGATCAAGGCCGACGCGTTCTCAGCCTCGTTCGACAATACGTTATCAGCGATTGACGGCAGCAAATACGGGGTCGTCTATCCTGGATCGCTCAATTCGGCGTATGCCACGGGAGTGCTGCGTGAACGGCGCGACCAGGTACAGAATCGCACGGGGGCAACGCTTCAGTACGATTTGGACAAATGGTTCATCCGACCGACAGCATCACTGATCAATTACGATTTGCAAACAGCCCAACTCGCCGGTGTTACCGGGTATCAGAATTACGCAGACCGTCATGACGTCAATGGCGGCGGTGATATTGGCTACAAGATCGCTCCGAAAATTGCAGCCACCCTCGGTTATCGGTATGGCAACCAATATCAGCAGGCATATTCAACCAACATCGACGCCGCCCAGTTTAGCACCTCCAGCGATTATCAACGCGTCCTGGTCGGCCTGGAAGGTAAACCTCTGGAATGGTTGGATGTCAAAATCCAAGGCGGTCCCGATTTTCGCGCTTACGGAGATCATGCTCCGGTTACAGACCGGGATTTAACAACCTATTACGGCGAAGCATCGCTCGCCGCCACCCTTTCACCAAAGGATACGGTTGTGTTCAAATACAAACAGTATCAATGGGTATCGAGCACGGGAAAAGTGCCTTACTTCGACAGCCTTTTTGATTTGAGTTACAAGCGTAAACTGGCTGAAGGACTCGTGTTCGATGTCGGAGGCAAATTCATCCAGTCGGACTACACCAGCGGGCTGACGAGACTCAAGGCAAATGGCGGAACGACCAATCTGCGCAATGACGGACTTTACGTCATTACAACTGGATTGACCTACTCGTTCAACCAATATGCCAGCGTCAACGTATCATATACTGCCAACCTGGCGCGCAATTTACAAGCCACTCTACCAAGCCTAACCGACAGCTCAAGCCGCGAGTACAACGACAACATCGTCTCTGTGGGTGCGACGCTAAAATTCTAACATGCACAACTCAGGAATAACTCTATGAAAACACTTCATCGAACAATCTTCGCAACGGTAATCGGTATTGCGCTGGCCTTGGGCAATTTGGCCAAAGCAGCGGACGCGCTTAAAGTCGGGCATCTGCCGGTCACCGGTCATGCCAAGTTCTTTGTGGCCAAGGAAGAAGGTTTCTTCAAGGACGAAGGACTGGACGTTGAACTGGTTGAATTCGCGAACTCGGCCGATGGCTTGGCCGCATTGCGCGCTGGCAAATTGGACTTGGGAGCGTTTGGCACGACGGCGCCACTGGTTCACATTTCCAAAGGGGCGGATATACGTATTATTGGCGGCGTCATGGGTGAAGACGCAGCAATTATCACCACTGCGGAGAAGGCGGCCACCATCAGAAGCGTGGCTGATCTCAAAGGCAAGAAGATTGCCACCGTTCGACTGGCAACGGGTGATGCCGTGCTGCGCGGCGCATTGGATGATGCTGGGATCAACTGGAAAACCGACGTCCAAATATTCGAACTGAAAGCGCCGCCGGCAGTCATTGAAGCTGTGAAATCGGGCCAAGTGGACGCTGGCGCGGTGTGGGGGCCGCATGATGTCCGCGCCGAGGAAGCTGGACTTAAAGTGATTGCGCGCAGCCGCACGCTCCAACCGGGTCACCCGTGCTGCCGTCTGACGGTCAACGCCAAAGATCTGGCAGAGCGTCCCGAAGTGTGGGGACGATTCATCCGCGCGTTTCTGCGCGCCGAGAAGTTCACGCGCGACAATCACGATAAAACAATCGATGACATTGGAAAATATCTTAAGTTGGACCGCGCTTTAATCACCAAGGCTTACTATGGCGGGTTTCTCGATCAATCATCCGATCCCAACGTCGTTGGCATCGACCGTTTCTGGAAGATCATGCTCAAGAGCGAGTTTGTTGACTCAAAACTCGATATTCGGGATTACGTCGATACCACTGTTTACAAGAAAGCGTTGGATAAGTTGGCGAGTGAGAACCCGAAGGAGGCGTATTGGAAGGGGCTGCAAAAGGTGTTTTCCGAGCGTGATCTGACAAAGACTGCGCGGGTTCAAGGCCAGTCCAACGTGGCTTTGAGCGGAGTATCAGCCGAAGTGCCACAGGTTTCGTGCTGCGTGGTGAAATAGCGGGAAGCAATTGCAGCCGCCGCAATGGTGCGGCGGCTGCACAAACAGATCTCATTCAATCCGAAATCCAATTCATGCCGGACATTTACACACAGATAACGACGCAGCCCAAAGAGGCTCTGACCCGAATCAGCCAGGTACTGGAATTGCGGGCAGGCGATCCGCAGCAGCGGAGAATGCGTGAACACTATTTTGCGCGCATTTCGTTTGCGAAGAACGCGCGTGTTTTGGAGGTGGGATGTGGGACTGGGGCCGTGGCTCGTGCATTAGCCGACTGGCCCGGAGTTGGCGAGGTGGTTGGAGTGGACCCTTCGCCAACTCTTCTTCAAAGAGCGCGGGAACTGAGCGGTGTCTTTGGACAAATCACCTATGCCAGCGTGCTTGCGAAAAAAAGCGGACGCAATGGAGCAGAATCTTCTTACAACCAGCCAGCCACCTTCCTTATCCAGGAGGCGCTTGCATCTCATGACACACAGCATAACTGAAAACCCAAAGCAATCCCACGGCCTGAGCGCTCGTGAAGTCTCCTTTGCGCATGGCCGCGCAACCGTTCTTGCTGGCATAGATTTTGATATTGAGGAGGGCGAGTTTGTCTCCCTGCTTGGCCCAAGTGGGTGTGGCAAGACCACCCTTTTGCGCCTGTTGGCTGGTCTTGAAACACCAGCCACTGGTAACATTTCGTGGAAAACCAGACCCATAACCGGACCTTCGCTGGATCGAGGTGTTGTATTTCAGGATTATTCGCTGTTCCCATGGATGACCTTGCGGAAGAACCTGTCAACAGCCCTGGCTAAATCGCATCCTGAAATGGACAAACGCTGGCGGCTTGATCTGGCTGACCAATACTTGGAAATGGTCGGGTTGGCCGATTCGATCGGAAAATATCCATTTGAACTCTCTGGAGGGATGCAGCAGAGGGGTGCGATTGCGCGAACGCTGGCAATGGGATCGCCAGTTTTGTTAATGGACGAACCTTTTGGAGCATTGGACCCGGTTAACCGCGCAAGACTACAGGATTTAGTGCTGGATGTCTGGAGCGGGGTGACTCCGCGCAAAACCGTCGTTTTTGTCACTCACGACATCGAGGAAGCGCTTTATCTTTCAAGCAGGGTGATCATGCTGGGGGCGTCGCCTGGAAGAATCATCGACCAGATTCAGGTTTCATTTCCACGTCCGCGTTCCCGTGCCCAATTGCTTGATAGCGGCGCATTCCAGGAATTGCGCGGGCGAATTGCGGCGCGGTTCCGGCAGGATGTCAACAATAGCTGCGAATCAGAGTCATTGGTTGGCCATGCGGAGGGCATTTGAATGAGCGTAATGACCGATATTCCATCCAAGAGTAAAATTGTGTTCACTTCCGCAGCGCCTCCGCGTTCCGTCTGCATCACTGTTCCGAATGGAAAAAGGTTGTGGCATGGGAAGGAAGGAATTCTCTTCCTGTTGGGTATGCTGGCGCTGTGGCAGGCGGTCAGCGGCTGCATTCATTTCTCCAGCAAATATCTATTTCCAACCCCGCTGGTAACGGCGCGCGCGTTGTGGCAATCGTTGCCTGAGTTGTTGAAAGGAACAGGATCGTCATTTGTCATTCTGGCTCCAGGCTATCTCCTGGCGGTTTTGGCTGGCGTCGTCTGGGGGCTGTTGGTGGGAACCATTCCTGCGTTACACAGAATGTTTTCGCCTTTTGCCCGGTTTGCCTCGCCTGTGCCGCCCACTGTGTATATCCCATACGCCATCGCGTTGCTTCCAACTTTTCGCATGGCGGCTGGGTTTGTGGTCTTCATCGGCGCCTTTTGGCCCGTGTTTCTCAACACATGCACTGGGGCGGCGGCGCTTCCTCAACGCTATCGCGATAACGCGCGAATCCTCGGTTTCACCCGGGGCGAATACCTCTGGCGAATTGTTCTGCCCGCGTCGCTGCCGCACATTTTTTCCGGCATGGGGGTTGGTTTGGTGTTCTCGTTTATCATGCTGACGGTCGCCGAGCTTTTTGGCGCGAGCGCCGGTCTGGGTCGATTTGTGCAGTTATACGCCGACTATGCAGACTATCCACGCATGGTGGCCGGAATATTTTACACAGGTTTCGTTGTATTGCTCTCGGTCGAACTGCTTGAACAAATTAAGAAACGCGCCCTGTTCTGGGTGAAATAATAATATTAGCGGCTCGCTGACGCTCGCCGGAAATAGGAAGCACAGGCAAGGATGCCTATGCTACGTGAATAATAACATTTATGCCTGAAACACTTGATACACTTGCTCAGTCCCTCTCGGATGCTGTGGTTAACATGGACGAGGAGCGGACGCGTGAATTGGCCATCGCTGTGGTTGATCTGGGTCTGAACCCGCTCGCCGCAATTGAACGTGGCTTGGTCGATGGAATGAACCGGGCCGGAAAACTATTCGAGACAGAGGAGTATTTCATACCGGAATTGCTGCTCTGCTCCGATGCGATGTATGCCGGGTTGGAGGTGCTGCGCCCGCATTTGCCGAACGCGAGCGAGGTCAAGAAACATAAGATCGTCATTGGAGTCGTTGAAGGCGACACCCATGACATCGGCAAGAACCTGGTGAAGATACTGCTTGATGCCGCCGGGTACGAGGTGGTGGACCTTGGGCGCGATATTGAGCCGAAACGCTTTGTCGAGACAGCCATCCGAGAAGGCGCGCGGGTGATCGCCCTTTCAACCTTGATGACCACGACGATGGATGCCATGGCCGATGTCGTGCGGTTGTTGGCCGAGGGCAACTTGCGGGATCGATTCAAGGTGATTGTCGGGGGTGGGCCAATATCCCAGGCATTTGCAGACCGAATCGGCGCCGATGGCTATGCTGCCAGCGCGCCGGCTGCGGTGAAATTGGTTCAACGCCTTATCACGGAGCCTGCTTAATATGCATTCACGCGACAAGATGACTCCTTTGCAGCGGTTGACAGCTTATGGACGCGGCCAATCCATCGACCGTCTGCCATGCGTGCCGATCGTGGGAAACACTGCAGCACGGTTGATCGGAGCAAAAGTATCCGCATTTCGTGGTGATGGCAAAGCCATAGCCGAGGCCCAGATCGCCGCATACGAACGGTTCGGATATGACGTCATCCGGGTTTTCACAGACCTCTACACCCAGGCAGAAGCCATGGGGGCAAAGGTTCATTATCCCGAGAATGAAACGGCTTACTTGGAAGCTCCGGCAATTGAAGCCATCGAGCAAATTGGCCTGTTGAAACCGGCAGATCCATGGAAGGATGGCAATTTGCCACAGCACTTGGATGCAATGAAGCGCGTGGTGAGCGCCTTGGGAAAAGAGGTCGCTGTGACCGGCGCGCTGACCGGGCCATTTACAACTGCTTCATTTTTGATTGGCACAGAAACCCTGGTGCGCCTCTCGTTGAAAAAGCCTGAAGCCGTTCATCAACTGTGCGAAGTCGCATATCAAACGAGCCTGGCGTATGCGAAGGCGATTTTGGAGGTCGGCTGTGTTCCAAGCTTGACAGACGCCATGTCCTCTTCGACCGTGATCAGTCCGAGGCAGTTTCGCGAATTCAGCCTGCCCTACCTGAAGCGATTGGTGGATTTCATTCATCGAAATGGACGCGCGGTTACCTTGCATATTTGCGGGAAGACGCATCCAATTTGGACGGCGATGGTTGAAACTGGCGCAGATACGTTGTCGTTGGATAACGCAGCCAGTCTTCAGGATGCCAAGAGAGCCGTTGGTCATGAGGTTCGGCTGATGGGCAACGTCCCGCCCTCCGAAGTGATGCTTGAAGGAACCCCGGCCAGCGTGCGCCACGAAGTGCGAAAGTGTGTCCGCCAGGCGTTTGATAATCCCAAAGGCTACGTGGTTGCCTCCGGGTGCAGTCTTCCTGTGGAAACACCTTTCGCAAATATCGATGCCATGATGGACGCTGTTCGCGAAATCGGTTGGCCGGTCAACCCCTCGGATTTGGAGGCCGCATGAGTCTTTGCCCAAAAGAGCGTCTGCTGCGGGTCTTGCGAAAGGAATCTGTTGACCGTCCTCCTGTGATCTGCACCGGGGGGATGATGAATGCTGCCATCGTTGAGATCATGCAAAAGACCGGTCATACCCTCCCTGAGGCCCATTTTGATTCTGGTCTGATGGCAGAATTGGCGCAGGATGTGCAGGGTCACACCGGATTCGAGAATTTTGGCGTGCCGTTTTGCATGACGGTCGAGGCTGAGATACTGGGGAGCCAAATCGATCATGGAACTCTTGCTTGCGAGCCGAAAATTGTGCGGGAACCGTATCCATCTGTCAGAGATGTGGTCATTGGCAACGCCGCAGCGCAAGTCAACTCGGGGCGCGTTCAAACGGTGGTGGACGCAAGTCGTCGTATTGCGCGGGCAAATTCAGACGTGCCAGTCATTGCCAGCCTGACTGGGCCGATCAGCACGGCGGCATCGGTGGTTGATCCAATGACGTTCTATAAGGAACTACGCAAAGACCCGTCTGGCGCGCATCGTGTTTTGGAGCATGTCACGCTGGTGCTGGCGGCATTTGCCGAAAAACTCATCACCGAAGGTGGCGCGACAGTGATTGCGGTGGGTGATCCTTCCGCTACGGGTGAGATTCTCGGGCCAGTCATGTTCGAGGAATATGCCTTGCGCTATCTCAATCAACTGGCGGATCGGATTCACGCGCTGGGAGCGCCGTTTATCATCCATATTTGTGGCGATGTCAAACGGGTGCGACCACAGTTGGCGCAATTACGTTCCGACGCCCTCAGCACGGATGCGATGGTTAATCTGTCGGCTTTGAAGGCAGAGTATCCCCATCTGACCACCATGGGCAACCTGAGCACCTACGCGCTGCAATGGAGCACGCCCGAGAAAATCACTCAAATGACCGAGAACCTGATTCGCGACGAAATCGATATCATCTCTCCCGCCTGCGGGCTCAGCACATCCACTTCAACAGATCGAATTCGCGCCATGACCGCAACCGTAAAGGCAAGCAGGGAAGGGATGGCTTGATTGCGCTCCGTTCCAAACCAAACCGCATTATGAGCAAAGTGACCTTTGCGCTTCAGGGGATCACCGTTCGGGTGGACGCGGGAGCAAGCCTTCTGGATGCCGCCATCCAGGCTGGGATTTTAGTTGAAACACCCTGCGATGGTACCGGAACATGCGGCAAGTGCCGCGCAAAGGCGAGTTCGGCAACAGGGTTGATTGCCGGCGTGTATGCTAATGACTTATTGTCGGATGCCGAGCGGGCGGCGGGGTGGGTGCTCGCTTGTCAGACAAAAGTGATCGGTGATGTTACGGTGGAAGTCGAAACCAGCGTCGATGATGGATTGAAAATCATCAGTGACGGTCATGAGTTGGCAGTTAAAATCCGACCTTGGATTCGTAAAGTATTCCAGACTGAATTACTTACGACACAGGTCTATGGCGGAGCAAAGCTGCTGGCAACCGAACCCTCCGACACCACGCAGTTTGGCTATGGGCTTTCCGTCGATATCGGCACCACCACACTGGTGACATCCTTGATTGATCTGGCCAACGGACAAGAGCTGGCCTCTGCATCGAGTCTCAATCCCCAGGCGCGCCAGGCACAGGACGTCTTGTCGCGAATCAAACTGGGTTCACAGCCTGATGGTCTGCGCCAACTGCGCAATGATCTCATGACCGAGATCAATCGGCAAATCGGCGAGGCCACTGCAGCCGCTGGCGTCATTCCGAGACATATTTACGAGGCGGTTTTCAGCGGAAACACGACAATGCTTCACCTTGCCACCGGCACCAATCCGGCGTCGTTGGGCAAGTATCCTTACACACCTTCCTTGAGTGGTGGCTGCCATCTGCCTGCCGAAATAGTCGGACTCGCCATTTCTCAGCATGGATTGGTTTATCTGCCTCCGATCATGTCCGCGTACGTTGGCGCCGATATCACTTCCGGGATCCTGGCTACAGCGTTGGCGCATGAGGGCGGCGTGGTGCTGTTTGTTGACATTGGCACCAACGGTGAAATGGTGCTGGCGGTCAACGGCACGCTGGTGGCGACCTCCACCGCCGCTGGGCCGGCATTTGAAGGGATGAACATCGCCTGCGGCATGCGGGCAAATCGCGGGGCAATCGAGCGGGTGTCCCTCACTGAGAGACGGATTGATGTACAGACAATCGGCGAAGGCGAGCCAATCGGTCTGTGTGGCAGCGGGCTCTTGGATGCCGTAGGCGAACTGGCTGCAACACGGGGTGTTGACGCCAACGGTCGATTCCAGTTCAAAGACGAGAGCTGGCCTTGGAGCAAACAATGGGATGTGTTGGATGGAAAACCGATCTTCCGCATTGCCGGGCCAGTCTATCTCTCACAAAAAGATATCAGACAGGTTCAACTTGCCAAGGCCGCCGTGCGCGCCGGAATCGAGCTGCTTCTCAAATCCAATGATCTTCAAGCTTCGCAAGTGGACCGTGTGTTGATCGCGGGATCGTTCGGTTTTCATCTTAGAACCGAAAGCCTGATCCATCTCGGACTGCTGCCACCTGAATTCGAAAATCGCGTCCACTTTGTTGGAAACACTTCAAAATCCGGTGGCAGAGCATTTCTTCTGGATTACCATACCCGTGATGAAATGATGTCAGTCACCCAAGGCGTTCGAGTGCTCGAACTGGCCAATGACCCTGCATTTGAAAAAACATTTCTTCGCTCCATCTCATTTTGATTTATGCCAAAGCAACCGACTCAATCCTCACAAAGCTGCTCTGAATGCGGTTTTCTCAACTGCCATCGACGTGATAAGAAATTTCCATCCTTCTGTTTGACGGAAACTCTCGATTCTGACTTGGCTGCAAGGACGACAGACAAATATCGAGGCAAGGGCATCGATGCTCGAGTTTCTCGCTCGGCAGCCGAAGTGGAAGGAACCTATTATGGAAAACTCACGCGTGTTGAGGAAATCATCGCATTTGCCAACCGCATTAAAGCCAAGAGCATCGGCATCGCCACCTGCATTGGGTTGATTCAGGAGACACGGGTGTTCATCAAAATCCTTAAGGCGCATGGGCTGACTTCATACACGGTGTTGTGCAAAGTTGGTTCCGTGGACAAGTGCGAAGTGGGAATACCCGATTCGCTCAAAGTCAAAAAAGGATCCTTTGAAAAAGGATCCTTTGAAGCCTTGTGCAATCCGATCCTGCAAGCAGAACTGCTCAACGCCAAAAAAACGGATTTGAACGTAATCGTCGGATTGTGCGTGGGGCATGACTCGCTCTTCATGAAGCATTCAAAAGCCTTGGTTACGACGCTTATCACCAAGGATCGCGTGCTGGGACATAACCCGGCCGTTGCGCTTTACACCAGCAATTTCTACTATCAAAGATTGCTCAACCCTGAACAAAAACTCTAAAATGTCTGATCGCATCTATTGGGAACCAGAACTGGAAACTCTTTCTCGTCCCAAGTTGGAGCAACTGCAATTGCAGCGGCTCAAGAGCCACTTGGAACTGGCGTATCAACAAGCGCCCTATTATCGAAATGCCTTTGACGCCGCCGGGGTCAAGCCGTCGCA
Organism: uncultured Verrucomicrobiales bacterium; assembly: GCA_903898185.1. GTDB lineage: Bacteria > Verrucomicrobiota > Verrucomicrobiia > Limisphaerales > Palsa-1400 > CAIUEN01. The sequence goes on along the minus strand of CAIUEN010000256.1, from coordinate 9,724 downwards.
TCTCAAACATCTGGAGGATTTGCGCCGGTTTCCGTTCATTGACAAGAAGGTGGAACGTGACCGGCAGTTGGCTGCGCCGGATTTGGGGGACATGGTCGCGGTGCCGGAGGAAGATATCGTGTTTGTATCGGCATCCAGCGGATCGACCGGTGTGCCAACACTGAGTCCCTTTACGGCCAAGGATTTCGACGACTTCCAGAATGTTGAGGCGCGCCTGTTCTGGGCGGCGGGCATGCGGCCCAAGGATCGTTACCTGCATGCGCTTAATTTCACGCTCTTTGTCGGTGGTCCCGATGTCATTGGCGCGCAAAAACTCGGTGCCCTCTGCCTTTGGGCGGGCACCGTTCCATCGGACCGACTCTTGTTCATGATGAAGCAATTCAAACCCACGGTGACTTGGACAACGCCCTCGTACGCCTGGCATTTGGGGGAAGCGGCGATCAAGCAAGGCATAGATCCCGCGCGTGATTTGTTCATTCGCAAGATCATCGTGGCGGGAGAACCGGGCGGCTCCATTCCGGCCACTCGCAAGTCAATCGAACAAATCTGGAATGCCGATCTGTATGATTTCTACGGACTGTCAGATATTTTTGGCGCTTGCGCTGGAATGTGCCGCGAGAAGCACGGGTTGCACTTGGCCGAAGACAACATCCTGCTGGAGGTGCTTGATCTCAAGACCCAGAATCCGGTGCCCGATGGGCAACCGGGCGAGATGGTGCTGACTACGCTTTTGAAGAGCGCCCGCCCGATGATCCGGTTTCGTACCGGGGATATTGTCAGGAAATTTCTCGAACCATGCCCGTGCGGGCGGACGGCGGCGCGGTTCGAGGTTCAGGGCCGCATCGACGACATGTTTATTGTTTCGGGCGTTAATGTTTTTCCAAGTGACATCGAGTTTGTTGTTCGCAGCGTACCCGGCTTGACTGGTGAGTATCGAATCACCCTTTACGACGAAAATCGCCTGACGCGGTTTGAATTGGAAATTGAATCGGATCCAGCGTATGAGGCGGACGGCAGCCAACTCACCGAAGATGTGACCGACAGGATCAAGCACCGGCTCGGCGTGCGACCCAAGAATGTTAGACTTCTTGCGTCTGGCACTCTGCCACGTAATACCCATAAAGCCAAACGCGTGATCGATCTTCGCGATGCGGCAGGCTTGCTCAAAGGCGCAGGAATCTGATACAGCAGTTGCTTCTATGCCAAATACCAGCCAACGCACCAACCTTTTCACCGAATCGGTCATCCGACGCATGACCCGCGTCGCCAACGCCCACGGGGCGATCAATCTTTCCCAGGGATTTCCCGATTTTGATCCTCCCGAAGCCGTGTTGGCTGCGGGGGAGAAAGCCGGACGTCACGGGCCACACCAATACGCGGTCACTTGGGGCGCGCCCAAGTTCCGCGCGGCCCTGGCTCGCAAACAATCCCATTACATGGGGATGCCGATTGACCCGGAATCTCATATCGTGGTTACGTGCGGCAGCACCGAGGCGATGATGGCCGCGATGATGACCGCCTGCAACCCGGGCGATAAAGTCATCGTCTTTTCCCCGTTTTACGAAAACTACGTCGCCGATACGATTCTCTCTGGAGCCGAGCCGATTTACGTGGCCTTGCGCCCGCCGCAATTCAACTTCGACCCAAAAGAACTGCGACGCGCTTTTGAACAGAAGCCCAAGGCCCTGATCCTGTGCAATCCGTCGAACCCATCCGGCAAAGTTTTTACCCGCGAGGAATTGCTTTTCATTGCCAAACTGGCTGAGGAACACGACACGTTTGTCATTACCGATGAGGTTTATGAGCACATTGTCTATGCGCCTCATCAGCACGTCTATTTTGCCGCGCTACCCAACATGTTCGAGCGAACCATTTCCTGCAGTTCGCTCTCAAAAACCTATTCCATCACCGGTTGGCGGCTCGGATATATCATCGCGTCGCCATCCGTGATTAATTCGGCCCGCAAGGTGCATGATTTCCTGACAGTGGGCGCTGCTGCTCCATTGCAGGAAGCAGCGGTCGCAGGACTGGAATTGCCCGCCTCCTACTACGATGATCTCCTGAAAACCTACATAGCCAAACGCGACCTGTTTCTCGGTTATCTTGATAAAGCCGGATTAACCTACACCCGCCCCGAAGGGGCTTATTATGTGATGGTGGACATCTCGGAATTCTCCTCCGGTGACGACATCGAGTTCAGCGAGTGGCTGGCCCGTGAGGTTGGCGTGGCGGCGGTGCCGGGATCGAGCTTCTTCCGAGAACCGGTAAAACACCTGATTCGATTCCACTTTGCCAAAAAAGAAGAGACTCTCGCCGCTGCTGGCGAGAGATTGCTCACGCTGCGTGATAAAGCCCGGAGGCGACTGTGATCGAAGTGCGTTGGCATGGCAGAGGCGGCCAAGGCGGCTTCACCGCAGCGCGATTACTTGGGATGGCAGCCGCGCTGTTTGAGGGGCGGTTCGCTCTTGCGTTTCCGTCGTTTGGCCCGGAACGTCGCGGGGCGCCTGTGCTTGGCTTTACGCGAATTGACGACCGAAAGATCACAGATCGCAGCGCCGTCCGGGAGTGCGACTATGTGGTGGTTCTGGACGAAACCCTGATGAATCCCGCCATCGCCGATGGATTGAAACCAGGCGGTAAAGTCATTGTCAATAGCGCCACGCCATCAAAATACGCAAATGGCGGGTTTGAAGTGATTGGACTGGATGCCACAGGTCTGGCGGCGGAAACGCTGGGCAAGCCGATCACCAACACAGCGATGCTGGGAGCGCTGATCGCTGTGTCGTCCATGGTTCGTCTCGATTCTGCCGTTCGTGCGATTGAACAGGAAATGAACCCGAAATTGGCGCAAGCAAACATCCAGCTTGTCAAACGCGCTTTTGCTTCTCTGCAACCCAAACCATGAATCAACCCAAACCACAGCCATTCACCCGGCCCACGCGATTGGATGATTTCCCGGTCGGCACCTGTTTTTCCGCCGGGCACTTGGTCGAAACCAACGCCAGTTGGCGCTCGGCCACGCCCAAGATCGATTTAGAACGATGCACAGGTTGTCAACTCTGCTATCTGCTATGCCCCGAAGGAGTCATCTTCAAGCTCAAGGACAGCGTGGGAATCGATTACGATTTTTGCAAGGGCTGTGGCATTTGCGCCCGTCACTGCAAAGCTAAAGCCATTCAAATGATTCGGGAAGGAGTCCGATGAGCGAATCCGCGCGCGTTTTTGTTTCTGGCAATGAAGCTGTGGCGCTGGGTGTTCGTCTGGCTCGTCCCCACGTCGTTGCCGCATACCCCATTACTCCCCAAACCGTCGTGGTCGAGCGCCTGTCAGACATGGTCGCCGACGGATCTCTAAAGACGGAGTATTTGCATGTTGAATCGGAGCATTCCGCGCTCTCTGCCTGCATGGGGGCCAGCGTCCTGGGAGCTCGCACATTCACTGCGACGTCCTCACAGGGATTGCTCTATATGGCCGAATGCCTGCACTACGCAAGCGGCGGTCGAATGCCCATCGTCATGATGAACGCCAACCGATCGCTGGCGCTGCCTTGGAATATATACAATGACCAGCGCGATTCCCTTTCGCTTCTCGATTCGGGATGGTTGCAGGTGTATGTCGAAGATGCGCAAGAAGCGTTGGATATGATCATTCAAGGGTATGCCATCGCCGAAAACCCGGCCGTCATGACGCCGATCATGGTCAATCTCGACGGCTTTGTTCTCACCCACACCTACGAACTGGTCGATGTGCCAACCGCCCAGTCTGTAGATCGTTTTTTGCCTCCGTATCAAACCACGAACAAACTTGATCTCGGCGCTCCAAAGAACATGGGGTTCACCGCCACTCCCGCAGATTATACAGAATTCAAGTACCAGCAGCATCGGGCGTTGTTGGATTCAGCCCGCGTCATTGAGCAAACCGACGAAGCGTATGCGTCCGCCTTTGGTCGCTCCTATGGAGGGTTGGTTCAAAGTTACCAAGCCGAGGATGCCGAGTTGATTTTGGTCACCCTTGGCAGTGTTAATGGCACCGCGCGTGTGGTGGTGGATGGACTCCGGGCCGAGGGCCGCAAGGTTGGCTTGGTGCGGTTGCGATTTCTTCGTCCGTTTCCGGCGCGTGAACTGGTTGCGTTAACGCGCCATGCCCGCGCTGTCGGAGTGTTGGAGAAAAATGTGTCGATGGGATACGAGGGAACAGTCTTTACTCATGTCAATTCAGCGTATTCGGCTGAAACGTCAGCGCCGCACGTTCTGAACTTTGTTGCGGGGCTTGGCGGACGCGATATTTCCCGGCAAGACATTATCAGCATGTTTGACCAATTGGCGTCCGTCGATCCCACCTCTGAGCGGGTCCGTTTTGTGAATCTGAAACTACAAATTATATGAGCATTGACACAAAAAAGGCATTTGGAGCTCGCGACCTCAGTGACCGTGAGTTTTTCTATGGCCATAAAGCCTGCGCCGGATGTGGCGGCAGTGTTGCCGTGCGCCTGGCTTTGAAGGTTCTCGGCGAGCGCACATTCACTGTCGTGCCAGCGGGTTGCATGTCTGCTGTCGGCTTCATTTTCCCGCAGCTTGCGTTTACAAGCAACGCGATCATCTCCACGTTTGCAGGAACGGCATCAATGCTGTCGGGCGTTTCGGCTGCAATCCGAGCCTTGGGAATCAAGGATGCTCACGCCGTTGGTTTTGCTGGCGATGGCGCGACGGCGGATATAGGCATCCAGGCTCTCTCCGGCGCCATCGACCGACGCGACAAGATCATTTACATCTGCTACGACAACGAGGCATACATGAACACTGGGGTTCAGAAGAGCGGACTCACTCCGCTGGGCGCGCGCACAACCACCACCCCGGCAACGGGTGGCGGTTCCGCCGCTCGGAAAAAGGACATGTTTGAAATCGTTGCCGCACATGGCATTGATTACGCAGCCACCGCCAGCGTTGGATACGTTCAGGATTACATCAACAAAGTCAACAAAGCTCGGACCATTGAAGGCACCTCCTACATCCACGTCCTTGCGCCGTGCCCAACTGGCTGGGGAACTGAACCCGATGAGAGCATCGAAATCGCCAAGGAAGCCGTGGATTGTGGATTATGGTACCTGGCAGAGTTTGAAAATTCTGATTATCGCCTGAATCGCAAACCCAAAGAATTTGCGCCTCTTGAGCCATTTCTCAAGAGGCAAGGTCGCTACCGTCATCTTTCCGCTTCGGACATTGAGACCATAGCTCGTTATCGCGATGAAAAATGGCGGCGTATTCGGCGATGGGACTCTCAACTCAACCAGGATACGCATCAGGATGCTCCGCTTGCATCATCTTGATTCTGTCCAGCTATGGCTGACTCGGGGGCAGGACGGAGCGCAACCCAACACTGTCGCCAATGGCACCCGGCATGTCGTTGCCGCGGTTCGCCGCACGGCAGCCGACCGCGACGCTGGCCCAACCGCCGCCACGCATCACCCGGTTCGAGCCCGAAGAAAACCCTCGTGGGTCGGTCTGCGAATCGCTGCCATAACTTCCATACCAATCCCAACACCACTCCAAAACATTCCCTGCCATATCATACAACCCATACCCGTTCACATCAAATGATCCCACTGGGCTGGTGTACGGCATAACTCCGTTGGTGTAGCTCGAATGATACCCTGTTGTCGGGTTGACGTCGTAGGCATGGCCCAATGGGAAAACAAGGTAGTTCGCCTGATCCCATGAAATCGTATCTCCCCACGGAAACCGCTTTCCAGACAGCCCACCCCGCGCCGCCTTCTCCCACTCTGCTTCAGTCGGCAACCGATAACCCGAATCCCATTTTACCCATTCATTTTGCACACCAATCTGACCCGTACGATAAACATTGGTCTGCCCCGCGCTCGTGTAATATGCAGGAACCCGCCCCGCCTTCTCCGAACGCGCATTGCACCACTTTACCACATCATACCAACTAACCGTCTGCACTGGATGCGTCAATTCCTTCCCGTAACCAGCATTGTCAAAACTATAGCCATTATTCGTTGCCCAATGATAGACCTCATCCCATAGTTCTTTCGTCACCAGGTTCTTGTCCATGTAAAAGGCGCTGACATTGACCGTATGAACAGGCAGTTCATTGGTGTTTCCCTCGTTGGTGCCCATACAGTTGCCCATCTGGAATGAACCCTCTGGAATCAATGCCATTTCGGCCACCGTTCGGTAAAATCGCTGCGCTTGCCCTGCTCCCGAATAGTCCAGCCAGTTAGTCATTGCGCCGCTTAGCGTGATATTTGTCAGCGTCCCCCAGTTGGTCTGCCCGCCACCCATCCCGCTGGCATACTGCAGAGCGTATATCCCACGATCCCCTGTTACGCCAACACTTGGCACCAGAGTCGTGGCGCTAACATTCGTCACCAGCGTTACCGACAACGTCGTGGAATTTGCCGCCAGTAACTCACACTGGCTGGCCACCAAGGCTATCGCGTATAGCGTCGCTCTCAAACACCCTAATTTTCTATTCATTTATTAATGATTCTTCTCTAACGGTCTAATTGTTTCGACCAATTCGTTAAGCAACGATGATTAGCTTCTCTTCGCCCTGGAGGTCAATTGGAATGTGTGAAAACAATTCTTATTATGTGGGGTAGACCTCTGGTCTGCCAGCACCTTGTTATCAAGGTGCAGTGATTACGTGTGCTGACTGTTGCGGTGCCTCTGGCTCCGCAGGGAATCGAAAACTTCGTGCGCAGGCAGATCAGCGTTTTTCCCCTTCCTTGCTCAAAATGAGAATTGCTGGTGAAAAACCCTCGTCTAAAGAATTCCCAAGCAGCAACGAATCAGACTTGTCCTATGAAATATCCGGGCTAAGCGCAAATCACGCCTTCTTTCGCCTCAACGAAGCTGATGAACATCAGGGGTGCTCTAAAGTCGGTTAGAGTCCACGGAGCCAGAGGCTCCGGGAACCGGCAGACCGGAGGTCTGCCCCACGACTTCAGAGAGCCCCTGTGAGCATTGTCAAAGAGTGCTTTCGGAAGTTTTTGAATTCTTATCAAGGCAATCCCTTACCACTTTGGCGAGCGCCTCTGCATCGAAAGGCTTGGGCAAATAGACAAAGCCCTCTTTATTCGGGGCGCGGGTATGTACCAACTCCATGCTGTAACCGCTGGAGATAATCGCCTTCAAGCCGGGCTTGAGAGATCGCAATTGTTCGACCAACTCCAACCCGGTCATACCTTCCGGCATCACCATGTCCGTAAAAAGCAGGTCCACTTCTGAACTATGCACCTGCCAGAGAACCATCGCCTCCACTCCGTTCACTGCTTCATATACCTTATAGCCCAACACCCGCAACGTGTGTGCAACCAGGTGACGCAGACTCAAATCATCTTCCACCAACAGGATGGTTTCTTGGCCACCCCCGACCGGCTTCGCTTTCGGAGGTTGCGCGACATTTACAGGAGATCGGTCCACTGCTGGCAGATATACCCGGAAGGTCGTGCCATGTCCCACCTTGCTGTCCACCTCGACCCACCCTTTGTGTTGCGCCACGATGCCGTGAACTGTGGCCAAACCCAGTCCCGTTCCCTTGCCAACCTCCTTCGTCGTGAAAAACGGTTCAAAGATCCGCTTCAATGTCGCGGCGTCAATGCCACTACCGGTGTCCGACACTGCCAGGCATACGAAACGGCCTGGACGGCGAACTGGATTCGCAGCGGCCTGCGCCGTTTCCAAGTCTGCGTGCGCGGTGCTGATTGTGATTCGGCCCCCTTTTGGCATGGCATCACGAGCATTGACGACCAAGTTCATCAAAACCTGCTCCATCATGCTGGCATCGGCCTCCACTGTTGGCAGGGCGCTCTTTTCATCGAAGCGCAGGTCGATGTGCTCCCCAATCAGCCGCTTCAGCATCTTAAGCAGATTTGCGACAACATCGTTGAAGTCGAGTGGCTTTACCAGCAGCACAGAACGACGGCCAAACATGAGCAACTGACGCGTGAGCTCAGCGGCGCGGCGGGCTTCAGCATCGATATCCCTCAGTGCCTGTTGAGTTTCACTGTCAAGGTTGGAATCCATCAGTAACAGCCCCAGATGCGTCATCATGACGGCCAGGATGTTGTTGAAGTCATGCGCCACACCACCGGCCAACTGCCCAATGGCTTCAAGCTTCTGTGCTTGCCGGAGATGGGACTCCAACCGCCTGCGCTCGGTGATATCCTCGATGGTAGCCATCGTGCGCAGGGGGTGCCCGGCGGCGTCCTTAACAACGGTCATGTTCACGCTCACCCATGCCACATCGCCATTCTTGCGGACATACCGCTTCTCAATACGGTAATGCGGCATTTCGCCCCGAATGACCTTTTGGAACATCTCCCAGTCGCGCTGCCGATCCTCCGGATGCGTGAGGTCAGGGATGTGCATCCGCAGCATCTCTTCAGGCGAATAGCCGGTGATGGCGCACATTTGCTTATTCACCCGCAGCCATTGGCCGGTGGTGATATCGGCTTGGGCCATGCCAATGGAAGCTACTTCAAACATTACGCGGAATTCCAACTCACTCTGCTCCAGCGCCTCTTCTGCTTTTTTCCGGGTGGTAATGTCCTGGAAGGTTCCCATGACAAAGGATTGTTCGCCTTCCTGCACCCCTGCCAAGCCGCGCACCTCAGTCCAGAGATGCTTGCCAGTTACGGTCGTGAGACCAGTCTCCACAACAAACGGCGTTCCGTCTGTCAGCGCGCGGGTCAGCAATTCCTGCAACTTTGGAATCGATTCAGATGCGTAGAAATTGAGGCCCTCTTCCAAACCGAGCTTATAATCCAGTGGCAATTCCAGGATTTCATAAACACCTTCAGTCCAATAGAGGTAGTTCGTCTTGGGATTCGCCTTCCAAGCGCCAACCCGTGCGATCTTTTCTGCCTCACGCCGGAAAAGCAGGCTCTCTTGCAGAACAGCCTCGGCATGCTTGCGCTCCGTGATGTCGAGAACCACGCCTATATTGCGAATGGGGCGGCCATTGGCGTCGAACAAATACCGACCATGGCTGGCTACCCAATGCATAGTGCTATCTGGCCAAATCACGCGATATTCATGCTGGAAAGGCCTTTTGTCTCGTATTGCACGCTCCCCCACTTGCCACAGTTTTGGAAGATCATCTGGATGCACCCGTGACGTGAAACCCTCGGTAGTGCCAGGGAAACCTCCGGGTGCGTAACCCCACAACGACTCTTGCGCGCCAGACCAGATAATCTTGTTGGACAACATGTCCCAATCCCATATCCCCAAGTTTGCGGCTTCCATTGCCAAGTCTCGACGCAACTCGCTCTCCCTCAGCGCCTGTTCCTCACGCTCGCGCTGCAACGCAACTCCGAAACTGGCGGCAATTCCTTCGAAAAAGCGAATCATCTCCAGATTGAAGCAATTCTTTCGGGGGTCATTGATTTGAAGAAGGCCAATAATCTCCTGCATCGCGCGAACAGGAATGATCGCTACGGAATGAAAATTTTCTTGAATGCAGCAGTTGCGTGGGTTTTGGCGTGGATCTTGGGCTGGCGGAATATGCAGAAAGCGCGGAGCATCGTTCGTCCAAACGCTCCCTCCCGACGTGCATAGCGGATTGTTGGGATCAGTCTTTCCAGACCTGCGCATTACCCACATCTTTTCTATTTATTCATCCGTTCGGTGTCAAGGGTATGCTTTGGCGTTCGGGGCCAAAGGTTTCCCATGATCGAACGATATCATTAAGCCGATGAATC